>NZ_JAGGMS010000001.1:4623166-4923833 GCF_017875555.1 Amycolatopsis magusensis
TGGGCCCGGCGCACACCCTGCTCGAACCCGGTGAGGACGCCTCGGACCTGAGCCCCACGCCGATCGTCCCGGACGCCGAACCCGAGCACGGCCCCGGCGAGCACCCGACGCGGCTGGTCCGGAGTTCGCTCTGAAACCCCGTGTTCAGGAGAGGTCGGACAGGTCGAGGACGAAGCGGTAGCGGACGTCGTTGCGATCGAGGCGGTCGAGCGCGTCCGCCACTTGGGCCGACGGCAGGAGTTCGATGTCGGCGGTGATCCCGTGGGCGGCGCAGAACTCGAGCATGGCGGCGGTGGCGGGGCGGCCGCCGCTGCCCGCGGAGCTGAGTTTCTTGCGCCCTACGAGCAAATCGGTCGTCTCGACGGTGATGGGGCCGAGGTGCCCGAGGTGGCTGAGCGTGCCGTCCATGGCGACCAGCCCGAGGTACGGGCTGAGGTCGTGAGGGACCGGAATGGTGTCGATCAGGACGTCGAACCGGTCACGCGCCGCCGCCATCTGGCTGGGTTCGGTGGAAACGATGACTTCGTGCGCACCGAGCCGGACCGCTTCGGCCGCGCGGTCGGCCGACCGGCTGACGACCGCGACCTCGGCGCCAAGGGCCGCGGCGAACTTGACCGCGAGGTGCCCGAGCCCGCCCAGGCCGCTCACCGCGACGCGAGTTCCCGGCCCCACATCGAGGGCTCGTAGCGGTTCCCACACGGTGATCCCGGCGCACATCAGGGGTGCCGCCGCGGCCGGGTCGAGTCCGGCGGGCAGGGGATAGGCGAACTCGTCGCGGAGGACGTATTCGCGGGAGTAGGCGCCCAGCGTCGTGGAGCCGTCGTGGCGGTCGGTGCCGCCGTAGGTCAGGGTCGGGAAGTCGCGGCAGAAGTTCTCCTGGCCCGCCGTGCACGCGGCACACACGCCGCACGAGTCGACGATGTTGCCCACGGCGACGGAGTCGCCGACGCGGAAGCGGGTGACGTCCGGGCCGGTTTCGGTTACCACGCCGGTGAATTCGTGGCCCGGCATGAGCGCCGGCGCGTCGGCGTCGCGGGGTGCGCGCAGGGCGTGCAGGTCGCTGTGGCAGACGCCGCAGTAGTCCACGCGCACCGCGATGTCGTCGCGGCGGAGGCTCCGCCGCAGGATCGGCACCTGGTGCAACGTGCTCGTCGAGCCGTGGGCCAGCCAGCCGGTGGTGGTTCTCATGACACTCCTCAAACAGACTGTTCGGTCTATTTCACGCTAGCCGCGAGTTGCCGGTAAAGCAAACCGAATGTTCTGTCTGTAAGCTGACGGCATGTCCGACCAGCAGTTGACCGCTCGCGGTGAGGCCACGCGGCAGCGCATCCTCGACGTCGCCACCCGGGAGTTCGCCGAACACGGCATCGCGGGAGCCCGCATCGAACGGATCGTCGCCGCGGCGCGGACCAACAAAGCCCAGCTCTACGCCTACTTCGGCAACAAGGAAGGGCTGTTCGACGCGATCTTCGCCGGGTCGCTGGAGCGGATCGTCAACGTGGTCCCCATCGACGCCACCGACCTGGCGGACTGGGCCGTGCGCCTCTACGACGAGTACCTGCGCCGCCCCGACCTCATCCGGCTCGCCACCTGGGCCCGCCTGGAACGGCAGCCCGCCGGGCACCTCGTCGACGACCCCGACCGGCTCGACGAGGGCAAACTGCGGTCCATCGCCGAGGCGCAGGCGGCGGGCCTCATCCGCGCCGGTGACCCGTTCGATCTGATGGCCATGGTCATCGCCATGTCGATGGCGTGGTCGCCGGTCAGCAACGTCTACGCCGCCACCGCCGGCGAACCCGCCGAAACCCACGAACGACGCCGGGCGCTACTGCGCGACAGCGTTCGCCGCGCCGTAGCGCCCGCTTGATCCTGGGACGTTTCAGGCACGCCGCGTCGCGCGTACCTGCCACACGGGGCCGAGGACCCGGCCCTGGTCGTCGCACCGGGCCCGCTCCGGGTCGATGCCGAAGCCGAGGTCGGTCATGCTCTGCGTGCCGAGGCTCGCGAACGCGTCCACGGTCAGTGAGGTCGTGTAGGACCCACGCCGGATTTCCTCGATGTCCCAGTGCGTGCCCAGGTTGGCGTGCAGGTTCTCCTGGCTGACGGCCATCGGGAACCGCACGCCTTCGTCGAGGTCGGCGAAACACATCAGGGTGAGCCGCCCGCCCGGCACGGTGACCCGGTGCAGCGCCGCGGCGTAGCGCTGCCGCTGGTCGTCGTCGAGGCAGTGGTAGAGCGCGCTGTCCAGTGCGGAGTCGAACCGCCGGTCACCGAGTTCGGCCAGCGAGGTCGCGTCGGAACACACGAACGCGACCTCGACGCCGCGTGCGCGGGCTCGCCGGGCGGCCTCCTCCAGGCCGGTCGCCGAGCCGTCGACGCCGGTGACCCGGTGGCCGCGGGCCGCGAGGAACGCCGCGTTCTCGCCGAGGCCGCAGCCGACGTCCAGGACCTCGCCGTGGAACCGGCCGTCACGCTCCAGTTCGACCACCGCGGGCTGCGGCTCGCCGATGTCCCATGGCGCGAGGCCGAATGCCACCCCGGCGCCCTCGGCGACGGGTTTGCCTTGGTAGACCGCGTCGAAATCGACGTTGTGCGGGGAAAAGGCCGACATGGCGAGCACCTTGCCTTTCGGGGGGACCAGCTCGTGATGTGTACGGTACGGTACCGTACTGCTCGTGTCACGTAGCATTCCCGCCATGTCCACGGCCCGGCTGCGGGGCGGGCAGGCTCGGCAGGACGAGCTGCTGGCCGCGACCCTCGACGTCCTGCGTGAGACCGGCTACGACCGGCTGACCATCGACGCCGTGGTCGCCCGCGCGCGAGCCAGCAAGGCCACCGTCTACCGGCGCTGGCCGAACAAGGCGGCGCTGGTGGTGGCGGCCTTCACCCAGGCGGTCGAGCACATCCCGGACCCGCCGGACACCGGCTCGCTGCGTGACGACCTGGTGGCCGTGCTCGACGGGCTGATGCTCGAACTCGACCGGCTCGGCGACGTGATGATCGGGCTGATCGGCGAACTCCGGCGCAGCCCCGAACTCGCCGAGGCCATGCGCACCGGGTTCATCGCGGCCCGCCGGGAAATGATGACGCTGGTCTTCGAACGGGGCCGCCACCGCGGTGAGTTCGACGAGGACGCCTCGCTGGACACGATCTGGTACCTGGGGCCGGCGCTGGTCTTCTTCCGCACGCTGATGCTCGGCGACCCGGTGGACAAGACCTACATCCGCCACGTGGTCGACGACATCGTGCTGCCCGTGCTCCGTCCACATCGGACCGGCTGACCCGCCGGTCTGTGCCGGTCCTCAGTGGACGGAGCCGGTCCGCGTCAGCCGATGCCGAAGAAGGCGAGTGCGCGCGCGGCCATGCCGCCCGAGGGCAGGCTGTGCCCGGCGCCCTGGATGCTGTAGGCCTCGACCTGGACGGTGCCCGCGGGGTCCGCGTACTGGCGGCGGTTCCAGTTGGGCTGGGGCGTGTCGGTCGAGGTCGGCGTCTGGCTCAGCCCGAACACGTTGGTCCACTGCTCGATTTCCTCCTGCAGCAGCGAATACGGCACCAGGGTGTCGGCGGTACCGTGCCACAACTGCATCCTCGGCCGGGGACCGGCGTAGCCGGGATACGCCTGCCGGACGGCGTCCCCCCACTGCTGCGGGGTCCGGTTCATGCTGCCGCCGGTGCACTTGCTCGCCCCCGGCGGGAAGTCGGCGGCGTTGGCGAAGCAGTTGAACGGCACGCCCATGAACGCCGCGCCCGCCTTGAACACGTCCGGGTAGAGGGCGAGCAGGTGGTTGGTCATCATGCCGCCGGAGGAGGAGCCGGTGGCGAAGACGCGCTGCGGGTCGCCGCCGTGCTTCTGCTGCGCGTAGGTCACCATCGAGGCGATCGAGACCGGGTCGCTGCCGCCGCCGCGGTGCTTGGACGCGTCGGACCAGGTGTCGAAGCACTTCCCGAACCCGGCCTGCTGCTGGGCGCTCGGGTAGATGACCAGGAAGCCCTTCTGGTTGGCCAGCGAAGCGAATTCACTGCTCGAGTAGAAGCCGGGTCCCGAGCCGCCGCAGCCGTGCATGGCGACCACGATCGCCGGGTTCGCCGGGTGGGAATCGGGCACGTAGAGGTGCATGCGCATGCCGCCCGGATTGCTGCCGAAGCCGGTCACCTCGACCAGTGAGGCGGCGGCCGCCGGGGGCGCACCGCCCATACCGGCGACCAGCAGGATGCTGATCAGCGTCGCGAGCACCGTTCTGAGTTTCGTCATCATCGACCTCCAGCCGGGGGATCGCCGCTCCCCGCGAAGATATGCATCTACGTGACGGCCGTCAATAATCTGCCCGATGTCGTACTTGATGAGACGAAGCCGCCGCTGCTCACTTCCCGTCCGCCTGGCGGAGGGGGAGCGGGCGGACGACGCCGGTGCGGTGCCGGGGTACGGGCATGCCTTCCGGCACGGGGAGCAGGCGCCGTCCGGCCCAGTCCGGCCGCACGTTCGGCCCACCACGGGCGGTGGCACCCGGACGGGCCCGGATGAGGTCCTCGTCGATCCGGATGCCGATGCCCGGCGAGTCGCCGAGGACGAAGTGGCCGTCTTCGACGTGCGCGTCGACGAAGACGCCTTGGGGTGGCAACAGGTCCTGCAGTTCGGCGGCCAGGTGGTTCGGTGCCGAGGTCGCCGCGTGCAGCAGGCCGATGGGCGTGTTCCCGACGGGGCTGACCGGCAGTTCGTGCGCGTGGGCCAGGGTGGCGACGCGCAGGAAGTGGGTGATGCCCCAGACCGCGCTCGTCTGCACGATGTCGATCGCTCCGGCGGCGAGCAGCGGGCGGAACTGTTCGAGCCCGGAAAGGTTCTCCCCGCTGGCCACCGCCGCCCGGATGCCCCGGCCGACGGCGGCCAGCCCGTCGGCGTCCCAGCGCCGGACCGGTTCCTCCACCCAGGTGAGGTCCAGGGTGCGTTCGAGTTCGCCGACGTGGCGGACGGCCTGCTTGCGGGACCAGGACTCGTTCGCGTCGAGCATCAGGACGGGCCGTGGTCCCCGCGCGGCACCGGCCAGCACTTCGCGGACCAGCGTCAGCCGGTGGCGGTCCCGGTCGACGTCCAGGCCGCCCTTGAGCTTGGCCGCGCGCAGGCCGTGCTCGGCGTAGTCCTGGTACACCGCCACGAGTTCGGCGTCGGTGAGGCCGATGTCCAGGCCCGAGGCGTATGCGGGCACGTGCCGGTCCCGGCCGCCCAGCAACCGCCAGAGCGGCTCCCCGGCGGCCTGGGCTTTGATGTCCCACAACGCCGTGTCGAACGCGCCGATGGTGCCGAACACCGCCCCCGCGTGCCCGGTCTTGAACCGATGCCGCAGCATGCGGTCGTAGAGGGCGGTGACCCCGCGCGGGTCCTCGCCGTCGATGGCGGCGAAGACCGCGTCGGCGTCGGCGTGCGGCCCGAGGCCGATGCCGGTGATGCCCTCGTCGGTGTCCACCAGGATGATCGGCACGGGGATGCGCCCGTCGGCGAAGACCCCGTTGGCGTCCCCGACCGGGCGCCCCCATTCCTGGACCGTCTGCAGTGTTCGGAACCCGGTGATCCGCATGGTGTCAGCCCTTCGTGGAGCCGGCGGCGACGCCTTCGGCGATGTGGCGCTGGAAGAACAGGTAGACGATGAGCACGGGCACGGCGGCGATGAGGACGCCGGCGGCGAAGGTCGGGATGTCGTCGGAGTACTGCCCGCGCAACGAGGTGACCCCGACCATCAGGGTGCGGTTTTCCGCCGATGGCATCAGCAGCAACGCGATGAGCACGTCGTTCCAGCAGAACAACGCATCGAGGATGCCGGCCGAGATCAGGGCCGGGGTACCGATCGGCAGCATGATCCTGCGGTAGACGCCGAACAGCGTGTTGCCGTCGATCCTGGCCGCGTCGACGATCTCGGGCGGAACGTGGGCGTAGTAGCTCGCCATCAGGAAGATCGTGAACGGGAGGAACTGCGCGACATAGGCGAGGACCAGTCCGGGGCGCGTGTCGATCAGGCCCAGGGTGGTCATCGTCCGGGCCAGCGGGACCATGATCACCTGGAACGGGATGAACAACGCCGCGAGGCAGCCGAGGTAGAGCGCCCGCGAGCCGCGGAAGCGCAGGCTGCCCAAGGCGAAGCCCGCCATCGAGCCGAGCCACAGCAGCAGGGCCACCGCGCACGTCACGACGATGAGCGAGGTGGCGAAGTAGCCGCCCATGCCCACGCTGGTCCAGGCGGTGGCGAGGTTGTCCGGCCGCGGGGATCCGGCGGGGGAGAAGCGGTCCAGGACGTATTCGCGCCGGGTCTTCAGCGCGACGTTCGTGGTGAACACCAGCGGGTAGATCGTCACCAGCGCGAGCGCGGCCATCGGGATGGAGGCCAGCCACCGGGCGCGCATCAGTCCACCCGGCCGGACCGGCGGAGCAGGCTGATCTGCAGCAGGCCCACCACCACCATGACGAGGAAGAGCACGGTGGACGCGGCCGAGGCGAGCGCCGGGCGGTCCAGTTGCCCCTGCTGGATCCAGATGTAGTACTCCGGCAGGTAGGTCGCGCCGCCCGGGCCGCCGCCGGTCATCACGTAGAGCAGGCCGAACATCGAGGTCAGCAGCCCGATCATGGTGGTCACGAAGACGAACTGGATGGTGCGGGTCAGGCCGGGGACGATCACGTGCCGGAGGAGCCGCGGCAGCGCGGCGCCGTCGATGCGCGCGGCGTCGAGCAGCGAGGGGTCGAGCGTCGCGAACCCGGCGAGGAACACCACCAGCGCCATCCCGAAGGTCGCCCAGACGTGCACGCCGACGACCGCGAAGAGCGCGACGTCCGGATCACCGAGCCAGTCGACCGGGCCGAGGCCGACGGTGCCGAGCAGGGCGTTGGCCGGACCGTCGAAGGCCAGCAGCAGGTTGAAGATCGCCCCGGCGATCACCGGCGACAGCACCGCGGGGAAGAAGTAGACGCCGCGGAAGAGCCGGTGTCCCGGCACGCGCAGGTAGATGAAGGTCGCGAGCAGCCCGGGGATCGCGACCGCCACCGGCAGCAACAACACCAGCAGGCCCACGTTCCGCAGCGCGCCGAGGAAGAGCGGGTCGTCGAAGAGGGTCGCGTAGTTGTCCAGTCCCACGGCGGTTCCGTCGCGTTCCCCGTCCCCGGTGAACGAGAAGTTGACGCCGAGCGCCAGCGGGTACAGCCGCAGCGCGACCACGACCAGCACGGCCGGCGCCACCAGTGCGTAGGGCGCGAGGCGTTCCGCGCGCAGGCGGCGGCCGGCCGGCGGCACCCGGTCAGCCGTCCCGATCCGAGGCGGCCAGCTGTGTCAGCGCCTCGTCGACGGTGACCGAGCCGCTCAGCAGTTGCTGGGACAGCCTTCCCATCAGGTCCAGCGTGGTCGACGACAGCGCCACGTGCAGGGCGGGCCGTCCGCCCGCGATCCCGGAGACGACGCGGGAGGCGACCGGACCGGCCGCCGACACGTCGATGGAGGTGTCCGCGGCGATCGCGCCCGCGTCGGCGTGGAACGCCGCCAGCGCGTCCTTGGAGGACAGTGAACGGACCAGATCGGCGGCGAGCGCGGGATCCGGGGTCCACCGGGCGACCGCGTAGCCGATGCCACCGTCGTAGGGCAGGCTCGGTGCCGCACCGGGGGTGATGACCGGTGCGGGCAGCACGCCGATGTCGCCGGGGTCGAGGAACTCGCCGAAGTCCTTCCAGTGCCCGACGTCCGACATCAGCCCGATGACGTGGGCCGCCTCGCCGGACTGGAACTTCGCGAAGGAGTCGTTGAACATCGCCGTCGAATTGGGCCCCTCGGTGTTGAGACCCGCGCGGTCGGCTTCCGTCCACAGTTCGAAGATCCGCTTCACGTCCGGCGAGGCCCAGTCCCGGTTCCCGGCCAGCCAGTCGCCGTACTCCTGGCCGGTGAGCGCACCCGAACCCAGGGCGGACAGGAAGAACTGGATGCCCGCGCCTTCCTTGTTGCCGAGCGCGAGGCACCGGGCGCCGGTCCGGTCCTTGATCGTGGTGCACGCGTCGACGAACTCGTCCCAGGTCGCGGGCGGGCGGTCCGGATCGAGGCCCGCGTCCCGGTAGAGCTTGCGGTTGACGTAGATCGGATGGCCCTGCAGCGTCACCGGCGAGGCGTAGGTCTTCCCGTTCCCCCCGAACGCTTCCCAGCCCGTGAGCCGGTCGCGATCCGCGATGACGTAGGGATCCAGCGGTACGAGCGCGTCCACCCGGTCGCGGAGCCGGCCGCCGCCGTTGAACAGCATGACGTCCGGCCCCCTGCCCGCCTGGATGGCCGCGCCGAGCAGGGTGTAGTACTGGTCGAACGGCTGCGCCACGAATTCGACGGAGACGCCGGGGCGCTTGGCCGCGAAGTCGGCCTTGGCCTTCTCGAGGTAGGCCGCCGCGGCGGGGTCGCCCGACTTCCAGTCCCAGACCACGAGCTTGTGCTCGCCGCCGCCGGACGCCGAGTCCGGCCCCGAGGCGCTTCCGCAGCCCGCCAGCGTCAGTGCCGCGACCAGCACGGCCGCCCACCGCCTCACCGCGGGCTCCACTGGGTGCCGCCGCGAGGTCCGGCATTCGCGATCACGGCCTGTGCGCCGGGTGGCCAGGCGCCCCCGGTGACGGTCACGTTGCTGTGGACGACGTTGCCGCGGTCCCCGTGGGTCACGTTCGTGCTGCCGTTGGCCGACCAGTTGCCGGTGAGCGTCCAGTTCCCCATGTTCTCCCCGCCCCAGTAGTTGGCCGTGGCCCAGGTTCCCGTGGCGGAGAAGACGTTGCCGGTGACGGTGTAGTACTTCGAGCCTTCGTCGAAGTAGACGCCGAAGTGGCCGTTCGCCCGCTCGCAGTGGTTGCCGCCGATCTGCGCGCCCGGGTTCCACGCCAGTGTGTAGATGCAGCCGCCGTCGTTCATCTGCTGCATGACGTCGTGGATGTGGTTGCCGGTGAGCCGGTTGCCCGACGCGGTGGTCGGCGTCGAGTACCGCGGCTGGTAGTCGTACAGCCCGCGCTTGGCGTAGTGGTCGCTGCCACCGGCGTCGTTGCTGCCCCAGCCGTAGCCGATCGACATGCCGGTGTAGGGCAGGTTGTAGACCTCGTTGTGCGACACGTCGGTCGTGGTGACGTAGGTGGTCAGTACCGAAACGCTGCCCCGGTAGTCCACGCCGAGGTCGTGGAGGCGGTTGTCGCCGACGGTGATGTTCCGGTTGACCATCCGCTGGTCGACCGGGTGGTGCGCGTCGGCGCGGACGCCGCCGACCACGATGCCGCCGGCGGAGTTGCGGGCGATCTCGGACCCGGTGATCGTGATGTCGCGCGCGCCGAGGCCGACGCCGCTGGTGTGGGCGTTGGCGTCGTTGCCGATGCCGATCGCCGTCTGTCCCAGGTTGACGAACTCCGAATCGCCGAAGGTGATGCGTTCGGCGGCGGAAACCTGCACGGCGGCGGGCATCTGGCGCCAGTGCGGCCGGGCCGCTTCGAACTGCGGGCAGCCGTTCTGGCAGGAGGTCAGCCGGTCGGCCGGCCAGTTCCAGCCGCCCGCGAGGTAGGCGCCGGTCTGCTGGTCGGCGTACCCCTGGTCGCCGCTGGGGCCGAGCCAGCTCGTGCCGGTGAAGGTGAGCCCGCTGAAGGTGATGTCGTGCGCGGGCGCGTCGTAGGTGCCGCCGACGCTGACCAGGGACTGGAGCACCGGGAGTTCGACGCTGACTTTTTCCGGGTCTTGTGCGGCCGGCGGGACAAGGAACAAGGTGCCGGAGCCGGGATCGAGGTACCACTCGCCGGGGCTGTCGAGGAACTCGTAGGCGTTGGCCAGGTAGAACGGGCCCGCCCGGTGCGGGGCGGCGAGCGTGTCGTAGCCGAAGGTGTTGTTGTTCCACGCGGGCTGCCGCATGGTGATGAAGTTCCCGTTGATGGACCGCACGGGCGAATACCGGTCGGTGAACGAGTTGACGCTCTCCACCTCGACCCGGTCCTGCCTGGCCAGGTTGTTCAGGTAACCCAGCGCGGGGCTGGAGAAACCCAGGCCGGAGCTGGTGAAGGTGAAGTCGGACCGGTTCACCCGTGTCCGCGCGCGGGTGGCGATCGCGCCGTCGACGTACAACTGCCGGGCGTCGATCCCGGCGCCGACGTTCGCGCGCCAGATGTTCTTCCCGGCGTCGGCGACCGTCCAGCCGGTGACCGCGCGGGCGCCGGTGAGCACCGGGCGGGCCGACGGGGCCGCCCGCCACACGACGCGGTGCCCGTGGTTGCCGGAGTCCGCGGCGGTCAGCCGCAGCGGCTCGGTGAGCCGGTACACCCCGTCGGCCAGCTCCACGACGAGGTCGCCGGACATCGTGCCGACCAGGGAGCGCACCGCGGCCTGCGCGGCGGGCAGGGAACACGGATCGGCTGCGGTGCAAGCGATGCCGGTGCCGGACGGGGCGGCGTGGAGGGTGGTCGCGGCCGCGGCGGCAGCCGGAACCGGGGCCAGCACGGCCATCGCGGCGGTCAGTGCCGCGAGGGCGGCCGGTATCGGTCTGCGCACCACGGAAGACGAGGACGCGAACACAGGATCTCCTTAAGTGGGGGGAGGTGCTCGACGCCGTGCTACTGGCCAGGACAGCGAGGAAGCGCTGCGATGACCAGTGGACCATAGGAACAACTCATCGACAAGCGGGTCAGCCGGATGGATCAGACTCATCCGCGTCGCGGCCGGCGTGCCGCCCGGGTCATCCCTTGACGACAGTGCGTCATCGGGCGGTATGGTGTAGGGCGGGCCGCCACCTCGAAGGAATGAGTCGGATACAAGCGACTCGTTCGCCGTCACCACAACAAGGGAGTTGTGTGATGCCGAGGTAGGGATCTGCCCTCCGCCGGGCCACCATCGCCGCCCGGTCATTGAATCCACAATGGACCAACTGTCCGCGGGCATGATCGCGGATCCGTTGGCGTACCACGATGTTCGCGCTAACGCTGGGTAGCGAAACTTTCGCGAAGTCGCCCGAAATTACGGCTTGTTCCTGTCCGGACGGACATGTTAGCGTTCACATCACCGACCTCCGGCTGGCTGGAACCCCATCGATCTGGGGCGTGAAGCGTTCGCCCGCGGCAGATCTCCTGATTCCGTTCACGCGAGGGAAGGGGCAACGATGCCCGCGCGACCCAGCACGTGCCTGGCACGCCTGTTCGCTGCCGCGATGGCACTGGCGACGGTGTTGTCCGTGGTCTTCTCCCCGGCGCACCAGCCGGTGGCCGGAGCCGCGCCCGGCAGCCCGGCGGTGACGCCCCCGCTGGGGTGGAACAGCTGGAACAGCTTCGGCTGCGGGGTCACCGAGGCGGCGGTCCGGCAGGCGGCGGACGCGATGGTCGATTCCGGCATGCGTGACGCGGGCTACCGGTACGTGGTGGTGGACGACTGCTGGTTCGACCCGAACCGGGACGCGCAGGGCAACCTGCGGGCGCACCCGGCGAAGTTCCCGAGCGGGATGAAGGCGCTGGGCGACTACATCCACAGCCGGGGCCTGAAGTTCGGGATCTACCAGGTGCCCACCGAGCGCACCTGCGCCCAGCGCGTCGGCACGCACCCCGGCTCGACGGGCAGCGCGGGCCACGAGGTCCAGGACGCCACCACGTTCGCGTCGTGGGGGGTGGACTACCTGAAGTACGACTGGTGCTCGCCGGAGGGCACCCGTGACGAGCAGGTCGCCCGGTTCACGCTGATGCGCGACGCGGTACGGGCGACCGGGCGCCCGATCGTCTACAGCATCAACCCGAACAGCTTCCACGCGATCACCGGCGCCACCTACGACTGGGGGCAGGTCGCCGACCTGTGGCGGACCACCGAGGACCTGCTGGACATCTGGCAGAACGGCAACACCAACAGCTACCCGATGGGCGTGGGCAACGTCGTCGACGTGAACGCGCCGCTGGCGGCCCAGGCCGGGCCGGGGCACTGGAACGACCCGGACATGCTGGTGGTCGGCCGGCCAGGGCTCACGCTGACCGAGTCGCGGTCGCACTTCGCGTTGTGGGCGCTGATGGCCGCGCCGCTGATGGCGGGCAACGACATCCGCACCATGTCCGCCGACGTCTCGGCGATCCTGCGCAATCCGCGGCTGCTGGCGGTCAACCAGGACAGCCTCGGCGCGGGCGGGCGGCGGGTGCGGGACGACGGTGACGTCGAGGTCTTCGCCAAACCGCTGTCGGACGGTTCGGTCGCGGTGGGGTTGTTCAACCGCGGCGGCGGGACCGCCACGATCAGCACCACCGCGGCCCAGGTGGGCCTGTCCGGCGGGTCGTTCACGCTGACCGACCTGTGGACCGGGACCACGTCGAGCACCGCGGGGCAGCTCACGGCGAGCGTGCCGGCCCACGGGGTGGCGGCCTACCGGGTCACCGGCGGTACGCCACTGGCCGGTACCACCTCCCGCCTGCGCGGCGACGGGTCGGGGCGCTGCCTCGACGTCGACAACTCCTCGACCGCGGCCGGGACGGGCGCGCTGGTCTGGGACTGCCACACCGCCGCGAACCAGCTGTGGACGACCTGGGCCGGTGGTGAGATCCGCGTCTTCGGCGACAAGTGCCTCGACGCGCACAACCAGGGCACCACCGCCGGGACCCGGGTGGTCATCTGGCCGTGCAACGGCCAGGCCAACCAGAAGTGGACCCTCGGGGCGAACGGCGCCATCACGAACACCGGTTCGGGCCTCTGCCTGGACGTCAGCGGAGCGGGCACGGCGAACGGGACGGCCGTGCTCCTGTGGACCTGCAACGGGCAGGCCAACCAGCGATGGAACCGCGGCTGAGCGGTCCGGATAGGAGGAGTTGTGCTGCTCCGTCGACTGTGGACAGTGGCCGCGGTGCTGGTCGCCGCCGCCGGGCTGGTGCAGGCGGCACCGGCGGGAAGCGTGCGGGCGCAGGCCACGTACAACAATCCGGTGCTGTGGCAGGACTTCGCGGACATCGACATCATCAGGGTGAACGACGCCTACTACTACTCGGCGTCCACCATGCACTATTCGCCGGGCGCGCCGGTCCTGCGGTCCTACGACCTGGTGAACTGGGAGTTCGCCGGGCACTCGGTGCCGAAGCTGGACTTCGGCGCGAAGTACGACCTGAGCGGCGGCCGCGGTTACGTGCGCGGGATCTGGGCGTCGATGTTCAACCACCGCAAGAGCAACAACACCTTCTACTGGGGTGGGTGCGTCGACTTCGCCAACACCCACCTCTACACCGCGTCGACGGTGGAAGGCCCGTGGCAGCGGCACGCCACGATCAACAAGTGCTACTACGACGCGGGCATGCTGATCGATGACAACGACAAGATGTACGTCGCCTACGGCAACACGAACATCAGCGTCGCGGAGCTGTCGCCGGACGGGAAGAGCGAGGTGCGCTCCCAGCAGGTGTTCACCACCCCGTCGAACATCGGCACGCTGGAAGGCGCCCGCTTCTACAAGCGTGACGGCAAGTACTACATCTTCCTCACCCGCCCGGCGAACGGGCAGTACATCCTCAAGGCCGACAACCCGTTCGGGCCGTACACGCTCCGGCAGGTGCTGCTGGACCTGCCGGGACCGATCCAGGGCGGGGGAGTGCCGCACCAGGGCGGGCTGGTGCAGACCCAGAACGGCCAGTGGTACTACCTGGCCTTCGTCGACGCCTACCCCGGCGGCCGCGTGCCCGCGCTCGCCCCGGTCACCTGGACCTCGGACGGCTGGCCGCAGGTGCAGACGGTGAACGGCAGGTGGGGTGCCACCTACCCGTTCCCGAACCTGACGCCCCGCCCGGTCAAGCCGATGATCGGCGTGGACACCTTCACCGGCTCCGCGCTCGGGCCGCAGTGGGAGTGGAACCACAACCCCGACACCACGAAGTACACCGTCGGCAACGGCCTGCGGTTGCAGACCGCCACCGTGACCAACGACCTGTATTCGGCACGGAACACCCTGACCCACCGCATCCAGGGGCCCAGTTCGACGGCGACGGTCGCCCTCGACCTGTCCGCGATGCGCGACGGGGACCGCAGCGGCCTGGCCATGCTCCGGGATTCCTCCGCCTGGCTCGGGATCAAACGCGACGGCGGCCGGAACCGGGTGGTGATGGTCAACAACCTGACCATGGACGGCAACTGGAACACCACGAACACCGGCACCGAGGTCGCGGGCGCGGACTTCGCCGGGACCCGGATCTGGTTGCGCGCCAACGCCGACATCCGGCCGGGCGCGGGCAGGCAGGCGAAGTTCTCCTACAGCACCGACGGGGTGAACTTCGTTCCCTTCGGTCCCGGGTTCACGCTGAACAACAACTGGACGTTCTTCATGGGGTACCGGTTCGCCGTGTTCAACCACGCCACCCAGGCGCTCGGCGGCGCGGTGACGGTGCAGCGGTTCGAACTCTCCACCCCGTAGTGCCCCGGTATCGGTCAAGTGAAGGAGGTACTCCGTGTTCGGCATGGGCAGGGCCAGACGGAGGTGGCGGTCCTCGGTGTTCGCCGCGGTGGCGGTGCTCGCGGTGCTCCCCGCCGGGTTCGGCGCACCCATCGCGCAGGCGGCCACCGTGGACCCGGGTACGTGGTACGTGCTGGTCAACCGCAACAGCGGCAAGGTGCTCGACGTGTCCGGACTGTCCACAGCGGACGGTGCGCAGCTGCACCAGTGGAGCCGCGCGGACGGGAGCAACCAGCAGTTCCGGTTCGTCGACTCCGGTGGCGGCTACTACCGGCTCCAGGCGCGGCACTCCGGCAAGGTGCTCGACGTGTACAACCTCTCCACCGCCGACGGCGCGAACATCGTGCAGTGGAAGGACAACAACACCACGAACCAGCAGTTCCGCCTGGCCGACTCCCCGGACGGCCACGTCCGGCTGCTCAACCGCAACAGCGGCAAGGCCGTCGAGGTGCAGAACGGCGCCACCGCCGACGGCGGCCGGGTCGTCCAGTACACCGACCACGGCGGCGCCAACCAGCAATGGCGGCTCGTGCCCGTCGCCAGCGATCCAGGACAAGGTGTGCTGCCCTCTTCGATCCAGTGGTCCTCCAGCGGGGTGCTCGCCGGCCCGAAACCGGATGCCCAGCACCCCGGTGCGCTGGCGGTCAAGGACTTCACCGTCATCCGGCACGACAACCAGTGGGTGGTCTACGCGACCACCGCCAGCCCGTCCGGCTGGGGCCTGGTGAACTACAACTTCAGCGACTGGTCCCAGGCCGCCTCGGCACCCCACACCTACCTCGACACCGCCTCCGCGATCGGCCCCGGCTACCGCGCGGCGCCCCAGCTGTTCCACTTCGCCCCGCAGAACCTGTGGTACCTCGTCTACCAGACCGCGCCCCCGACCTACTCGACCAGCACCAACCCCGCCGACCCGCGCTCGTGGTCCGCGCCACGCACCTTCATCGCCCAGGAACCGCCGATCGTCACCCAGAACAAGGGCGACGGCACCTGGATCGACTTCTGGGTGATCTGCGATTCCGCGAACTGCTTCCTGTTCTTCAGCGACGACAACGGCCACATCTACCGCGCGCAGACCAGCCTGGCCAATTTCCCCGACGGGTTCGGCAACACGCAGATAGTGCTTTCCGATTCCAAGTTCGCCCTGTTCGAAGCGACCAACGTCTACAAGGTCGCCGGCGCCGACCAGTACCTGCTGATCCAGGAGGCGATCGGCTCCGGCGGACGCTACTTCCGTTCCTTCACCTCCAGCAGCCTCACCGGCAGCTGGACCCCGCACGCCGCCTCGGAGAGCAAGCCCTTCGCCGGGCGCAACAACGTCAGCTTCCCCAACGGTGTCTGGACCAACGACATCAGCCACGGCGAACTCATCCGGGCGAGCAATGACCAAACGCTGACCATCGACCCCTGCAAGCTGCAATACCTCTACCAAGGAATGGCGCCGGGTTCGAGTGGGGAATACCTCCGCCTGCCCTGGCGGATGGGCCTGCTCACCCAGACCGACTCCACCTGCTGAACCAAGCGGCCGCCACCGCGGGACCACCCTTCGACGACGAAGTGAGGACCATCATGACCAGCAGTTCACCCCCGCGGTGGCGCGGCCGCCTGAGGTCGGCCGTCTTCGCGCTGACCACGGCGGCGGCAGTAGTCGTGCTGCCCGCCGGGACGGCGCACGCCGCCGACACGCTCGGCGCCGCGGCGGCCCAGAGCGGGCGCTACTTCGGCGCCGCCGTCGTCCCCAACCTCCTCGGCGACGCCTCGTACTCGTCCACGCTGAACCGCGAGTTCAACAGCCTCGTGGCCGAGAACGCGATGAAGTGGGACGCCACCGAGCCCAACCGGAACCAGTTCACCTTCGGCGGTGGCGACCAGATCGTCAACTACGCCGCCAGCCGCGGGATGAGCGTGCGCGGCCACACCCTGGTCTGGCACGCCCAGTACCCGGGCTGGGTGGAGAACCTGTCCGGCAACGACCTGCGGCAGGCGATGGTCGGTCACATCAACGGCGTGGCCGGGCACTGGAAAGGCAAGATCCACTCGTGGGACGTGGTCAACGAGGCGTTCGAGGAGAACGGCAGCCGCCGCCAGTCCATCTTCCAGCAGCGTCTCGGCAACGGCTACATCGAGGACGCCTTCCGCGCCGCCCGCACCGCCGATCCGAACGCCAAGCTCTGCTACAACGACTACAACACCGACGGTGTCAACGCGAAGAGCACCGGCATCTACAACATGGTCGTCGACTTCCGCAACCGCGGGGTGCCGATCGACTGCGTCGGCATGCAGAGCCACCTCGGCTCGAACTCCAACCTCAGCAGCTACGAAGCGAACCTGCGCCGGTTCTCCGACCTCGGCGTCGACGTGCAGATCACCGAGCTGGACGTCGGCGGCTCGGGGTCCGGCCAGGCCAACGTCTACCGGCAGGTGACCCAGGCCTGCATGGCCGTCACCCGCTGCACCGGCATCACCACCTGGGGCATCACCGACCGGTACAGCTGGCGGGCCCAGGACACCCCGCTGCTGTTCGACACCAACTACCAGAAGAAGCAGGCGTACCAGGCGGTGCTCGACACGCTCAACGGCGGTGGGGGCGGCGGCGGTGGCGGCGTGCTGCGCGCGGTGGCCGCGAACAAGTGCCTCGACGTGCCGAACCAGACCACCACGGCGGGCACGCAGTCGCAGATCTGGGACTGCTGGACCGGCGCGAACCAGCAGTGGACCCACACCTCCGCCAAGGAGCTGACCGTCTACTCCGGAAACTCACGGCGGTGCCTGGACGCCTCGGGCAACGGCACGGCCAACGGCACGGCGGCGATCATCTGGACCTGCCACGGCGGCGCCAACCAGCAGTGGAACCGCAACGCGGACGGCACCGTCACCAACGTCCAGTCCGGGCTGTGCCTGGAGGTCGGCGGTTCCTCGACGGCGAACGGCGCGCCGGTGCAACTGTGGACCTGCACCGGGGGAGCCAACCAGCGGTGGGCCGCGCAGTGAGCCCCGGGCGGACGGAGGCGCCGGGATGCCGCATCTGACGCGACGGCAGGTGATGAAGCTCGGCGCCGGGGCCGCGATGGTGCCCGCCGGGTGGACCGCCCGGCCCGGCTCGGCCGCGCCCTCGGCGGGTGACCTGGCCCTGTGGTACGACAAGCCAGCCGGTGGGGACTGGCTGCGGGCGCTGCCCATCGGCAACGGCCGCCTCGGCGCCATGGTCTTCGGCAACACCGACACGGAACGGTTGCAGCTCAACGAGGACACGGTCTGGGCGGGTGGTCCGCGCAACTACGACAACCCGCAGGGCGCGGGGGCGCTCGCGCAGATCCGGCAGTTGGTGTTCGCCGGGCAGTGGACGCAGGCGCAGGACCGCGTCAACCAGGCCATGCTCGGCAACCCCGCCGGTCAGCTGGCCTACCAGCCCGTCGGCGACCTCAAGCTCACCCTGCCGGGGGCGAGCGTCTCGGGGTACGAACGCCTGCTCGACCTGACCACCGCCACGACGGTCGTCACCTACACCGCGAACGGGGTGCGGCACCGGCGTGAGGTGTTCGCCAGCGCGCCGGACCAGGTGATCATCATGCGCCTGACCGCGGACAAACCCGGCTCGGTGACGTTCACGGCGGCGTTCAGCAGCCCGCAGCGCACGACGGTGTCCAATCCGGACAGCTTCACGACCGCGCTGGACGGCATTTCCGGGGACATGCGGGGGATAGCCGGTTCGGTCCGGTTCCTCGCGCTGGCCAGTGCCGTGGCCGAGGGCGGGAGCACCAGCAGTTCCGGCGGCACGCTGCGGGTGTCGAACGCGAACAGCGTGACCCTGTTCGTTTCGATCGGCACCAGCTACGTCGACTACCGGACCGTGAACGGCGACTACCGGGGACTCGCCCAGTCCCGGCTGAACGCGGCCAAGGGCGTCGCGTACGACGTGCTCCGCGCCAGGCACGTGGCCGACTACCAGGCGTTGTTCGGCCGGGTCACCCTCGACCTCGGCCGTACCGCCGCGGCCGACCAGCCGACCGACGTCCGGATCGCCCAGCACCAGCACACCGACGATCCGCAGTTCTCCACCCTGCTCTTCCAGTACGGCCGCTACCTGCTGATCTCGTCCTCGCGGCCCGGCAGCCAGCCGGCGAACCTGCAGGGCATCTGGAACGACCAGCTGAACCCGGCGTGGGAGTCGAAGTACACCCTCAACGCCAACCTGCCGATGAACTACTGGCCCGCAGGCACCACGAACCTCGCCGAATGCTTCGAACCGGTGTTCCGGATGATCGGCGACCTCACCGTCACCGGTGGCCGCACCGCGAGCACGCAGTACGGCGCCCGCGGCTGGGTCACCCACCACAACACCGACGGCTGGCGGGGATCCTCGGTCGTCGACGGCGCGGTGTGGGGCATGTGGCAGACCGGCGGTGCCTGGCTCGCCACCCTGCTCTGGGAGCACTACCGGTTCACCGGCGACCTCGGGGCCCTCCAGAAGAACTACCCGGCGATGAAGGGCGCGGCGCAGTTCTTCCTCGACACCCTGGTGCCCGAACCCGCCCAGGGCCACCTGGTCACCAACCCGTCGAACTCGCCGGAAGCCCTCCACCACGCGAACGCGAGCGTGTGCGCTGGGCCGACGATGGACATGCAGATCCTGCGCGACCTCTTCGACGGCTGCGCCTCCGCCGCCGACGTGCTCGGGGTGGACGCCGGATTCCGCGACCAGGTCCGGGCGGCCAGGCAGAAACTGGCCCCGATGAAGATCGGGTCGCGCGGCAACATCCAGGAGTGGCTGCACGACTGGGTGGAGGTCGAGCCGGGGCACCGGCACATCTCGCACCTGTACGGCCTGCACCCGAGCAACCAGATCACCCGGCGCGGCACGCCGCAGTTGTACACGGCCGCCCGCCGGACCCTGGAACTGCGCGGCGACGCCGGTACCGGCTGGTCGCTCGCCTGGAAGATCAACTTCTGGGCGCGGATGGAGGAGGGCGGCCGGGCGCGCGACCTGCTCCGCCTGCTGGTGACGCCGGAACGGCTGGCGCCCAACCTGTTCGACCTGCACCCGCCGTTCCAGATCGACGGCAACTTCGGCGCGACCTCCGGCATCGCCGAAATGCTGCTGCACAGCCACAACGGCGAGCTGCACGTGCTGCCCGCGCTGCCGTCCGCCTGGCCCGCGGGGAGCGTCACGGGCCTGCGCGGGCGCGGTGGCCGCACGGTCGGCGCGGTGTGGAGCGGCGGCAAGCCGAGCGCGTTGACCGTCACCCCGGACCGGGCCGGGCCGATCCGGGTGCGCAGCCGCCTGTTCACCGGCACCTACCGGCTCCTCGACCAGACGACCGGCACCGAGGTCCAGCCGTCGAAGCCCGAAGCCGACCTCATCGAGTTCGCCGGACAGGCGAACCACACCTACCACGCCACCACACAGCAAGGAACGGACAACGACAGGGAGTTGTGATGGTGAAACACAAATCCTGGCTCGGCTCGGTCGCGGTCGCGGCACTGCTCGTCCTGGGCACGAGCACCCCGGCCACGGCTGAAACGCCCGCGGAGGTGGGCACGGCGGCGGCCTCCGCCGGGTGCGGGAAGGCACCGACACTGGCCAACGGCAACCACACGATCCAAAGCGGCGGCAAGAGCCGCAACTACCTCCTCAGGCTGCCCGACGGGTACGACCGCAACCACGCCTACCGGCTGATCTTCGGCTACCACTGGTGGGGCGGCACCGCGAACGACGTCAACTCCGGCGGCACCGACGGGGCGAACTGGGCCTACTACGGCCAGCAGCGGCTGGCGAACAACAGCGCGATCTTCGTCGCGCCGCAGGGGATCAGCAACGGCTGGGCCAACTCCGGCGGTGAGGACGTGACCTTCACCGACGACATGATCAAGCAACTCGAAGCCGCGCTCTGCGTGGACACCGCGCAGCGGTTCGCTCTGGGCTTCAGCTACGGCGGCGGGATGAGCAACGCGCTCGCGTGCGCCAGGGCGACCGTCTTCCGCGCGGTCGCGGTCTTCTCGGGCGCCCAGCTCAGCGGCTGCTCCGGCGGTACCCAGCCCATCGCCTACCTGGGCATCCACGGCCTGGGCGACACCGTGCTCAACATCTCGCAGGGACGGGCGTTGCGTGACCGGTTCGTGAAGAACAACGGCTGCACACCGCAGAACCCACCCGAGCCGGCGCAGGGCAGCCGCAGCCACCGCGTCACCGCGTACTCCGGCTGCCAGCCGGGATACCCGGTCGTGTGGGCCGCGTTCGACGGCGGCCACACCCCGGCCCCCATCGACGGGTGCGGCTGCGAAGGGTGGCAGACGTGGACGGCGGGGGAGGTGTGGAAGTTCTTCACGCAGTTCTGAGTTCGTTGCTCCACCCCGATTTTTAGTGTGACGACGGCGGGGAGCCCGATGTCAAGGCGGGAAAGATGCCTTGACATCGGGCTCCCCGCCGTGTTTTTGGCGGTGGATCGGGGTGGGGAGGGGGGAGTGGGTGGCTGCTCGGGTTTGTGGTGCCCGGCCGCCGGTTCTGGTGCGTGGGGTGGCTCCTGGGGGTGACACAAATGTGGCTTTGGGGGCGAAATCGGCCCCCAAAGCCACATTTGTGTCGCGTGCTCGCGGGTTATCCCAGGGACTTTTCCAGGACTTGCATGAAGGCCCGTGACCATTCGGGGAGGTCGGGCCAGCCTCGGCAGGAGACCATGGCGCCGTCCACGACGTCGGGGGCGTCGGCGAAGGTGCCGCCTGCCTGTTCCACGTCCGCCTTCAGGGGTGGGAAGGCGGCGGTGGTGCGGCCGCGCAGCAGGCCCAGCGCGGCCGGTACCTGGGCGCCGTGGCAGATGGTGCCGACGGGGAGGCCGCGGTCGAAGAAGTGCGTGACGATCCGGGCCACGTCCGGGTCGGTCCGGATGTACTCCGGCGCGCGCCCGCCGGGGATCACGACGGCGTCGTACTCCGCCGGGTCCACCTCGCTGAAGGCCAGGTCCACGGGCAGCTGGTGGCCGGGCTTCTCGGTGTAGGCGTCCCAGCCCGGCTCGAAATCGTGCACGACCAGCTTCACCGGGCGGGTGGTGGGCGCGGCGACGATCGCCTCGTGCCCGCCTTCGCGCAGCCGGAACACCGGGTACATCGAGTCGAGTTCCTCGGCGGCGTCGCCGGTCAGGATCAGCACTCGGGCCATTGTTGCTCGCTCCTCGTCCGTTTCACTCGGGGGTCAGGGCAGGGTCCAGCGTTGGTTGGTGCCGCCGTGGCACGTCCAGATGATGAGCTGGGTGCCGTCCGCGGTGCTACCGCCATTGGCGTCGAGGCACTTGCCGCCGCTGCGGAGGGTGCCGTCGGAGTGCGCCACCCAGTTCTGCGCGCCACCGCCGTTGCACGCCGCCAACTGGACGGGACTGCCGTCGGTGCTGCCCGCGACGCTCAGGCACTTGCCCAGTGTGCGCCAGGTGCCGCCCTCGCGGGTCCATTGCTGATTCGTGCCGCCGGTGCAGCTCCACAGCTGGACCTTGGTGCCGTCGGCCGAGTTGCCGCCGCTGACGTCGGCGCACTTGCCACCGGCACCCACGATCGGGCCGGCGCCGCTCGACTCCTTGATCCTGATGTTGCGGAAGGACACGTCGTCACCGGTGCCGTGGTTCTGGATGCCGATGTGCCCGGAGGTCAGCGAGCGGGCCGGGTCGGTGTTGGTGAAGTCGTTGATCTTGGTGCCGTTGAGGAACACCTGCGCGCGTTCGCCCTCCACCAGCACCTCGAAGGTGTTCCACTCACCCGGCGGGTTGAGCGCGGCGTCGCGGGCGGCGACGTCCGGTGCCTGGAAACCGTAGATCGAGCCGGTGGTCCGGTCGGGCGAGTCCGTCGCGTCGATCTGGATCTCGTGCCCCTGGCCGAGCGAGGCGTTCGGATCGGAGCCGGGCGGGAAACCGATCACCACACCGGAATTGTCGTCACCGGCCAGCCGCCAGTCCAGCTTCAGCGAATACGCGCGGAACTCCTTGGTGTTGTACCAGAGCATGCCCAGCCCGCCGGACGAGGACAATGTGCCGTCGCTGTTGGTGAACCCGCCGGGGCCGGACTGGGACCAGCCGGTGGTGGAGCCGTTGTACAGGGTGGTGTAGCCGTTCTCGGGGCGGCAGTCCGCCTTGGTCCGGCCCGCCGCGTACCGGATGCCGCCGAGCACCAGCGACCGGAAGCCCGCCTCGGCGTAGCTCGACTGGGTGTGGCCGGCACCGGTGTAGAACGAACGTCCACTCTGGACGGTCTTGCACCAGGTGTGCGGGTGGTCGGCGCCCATCTTCCCGCCGGAGTACGTCGACTCGTCCAAAGTGGCCAGTACGCGGGCGGTGGGCCGGACGGTGGAGCGGAAGTCGTACCACTCGTCGGTGCGCACCCAGGTCGGGCCGAGGTGCTGGGTGGCCTGGTGCGCCCGGTTCTCCACCCGGACGGTGGCCTGCTGGACGGCCGGGTGCGAGGCGAAGTAGGTACCGGCCAGCTCGCCGTAGAACGGCCAGTCGTACTCGGTGTCGGCGGCCGCGTGGATGCCGACGTACCCGCCACCGCCCCGGATGTAGGACTCGAACGCGCTCTGCTGGCCGGAGTTCAGCACGTCCCCGGTGGTGTTGAGAAACACCACGGTCTCGTACTGGGCCAGGTTGGCGGTGGTGAACCGCGCCGAATCCTCGGTGGTGGTCACGGTGAAGCTGTTGGCCGCGCCCAGATCGCGGATCAGCTGCTGTCCGGCGGGGATGGAGTCGTGCCGGAAGCCGGTGGTCTTGGAGAACACCAGCACGTCGTACGGTGCGTCGGCCGCCCCGGCCGGTGGGGCGGGGCTGAACGCCACGACGGCGAGTGCGGCGACGGCCGCGCGCCAGAACTTCATCGTCGCACCTCCGGGGTCAGCGTCCACTTCTGGTTGGCGGCACCGGTGCAGTTCCAGGTGATCAGCGGGGTGCCGTCGGCGGTACCGGCGCCGGAGGCGTCCAGGCACTGGGTGCCGTTGCGGATGGTGCCGTCCGCCTGCGTGGACCAGTTCTGCGTGGCGGAGCCCGTGCAGGCCCACAACTGCACCTGCGTGCCGGCGGTCGTCGTCAGGCATTTGCCGAGCGCGCGCAGCGTGCTCCCGTTGGCCGTCCACTGCTGGTTCACGCCGCCGTTGCAGGTCCACAGCTGGACCTTCGCGCCGTCGGCGGAGCTGCCGCCGTCGACGTCGGCGCACTTGCCGCCGACACCGGTGATCCGCGTGGCACCACCAGCGGCCGGGGTGCCGAAGGAGAAAGCGTCCACATCGAACAGGAAGCCGCTGCCGCCGGAGAAGGTGAGGTACAGCGTGGTGGTCCCGGCCGGGACCCCGGTCAGCGCGGTGGAGACCTCGATGAAGGTGTCCCAGCCGCCGGTCACCGGCACCGCGGCCGAGCCGAGCACCGGGCCGGTCGGCGAGCCGGTCCGCACGGACAGCGTGCCGCCGGACCCACCGGACGAAACCCGGGCGGTGAACTGGGTTTCCCCGCCGAGCGCGTAGGGCTGAAACGAGATCCAGTCGCCGTTGTGGATGTCGCCGACGGTCCGGCCGCCCTCCGCGGCGGCCTTGTCGAACAGGCCCGTGCCCGACTGGGCGGCGTGGTGTTCGGCCTGGCGATGCCGGGGTTGCAGGGTGTGCTGCGTGTGCGTGGTCAGCGACGGCTGGCCGTTGGCGCCGGAATCGGTGTACTGGGCGTCGAACACCGCGAACAGGTTCGCTGCCGTGTCGTGCTCGCCGTCCGCCGGGATCGGCAGCGTCCCGGAGCAGCCGGTGCGCGAGGTGATCTCGTGGCCGTGGTCGTCGTGGCCGAGGATGTAGGTCAGTTTCACCCGTGTGCAGTCGATCGCGCCGTCCTCGGGGTCGGACGCGGTGATCGTGTACGGCACGGAGTCGCCGAAGCCGAACAGGGTGCCGTTGGGCGGGGTGTTCAGGGTGACCGTGGGCGCGGTGTTGCCGACCGTGATGATCACGTTGGCGGTGGCGCTGCGGCCACCCGGGTCGGTCACCGTGAGGGTGGCGGTGCGCTGCCCGTTGCCGGTGTAGGTGTGGCTCGGGTTGGCCGCGGAGGACGTGCTGCCGTCACCGAAGTTCCACTGGTAGGTGAGCGCGCCGCCCTCGGGATCTGAGGACCCCGCGGACGAGAAGTTGACCGTGAGCGGCGCGAGGCCGGACGTGCGGTTGGCGCCCGCTCGCGCGGTCGGTGCCTGGTTGCCCGCCGGGTTGTACTCGATGCGGTAGAGCGCGGAGTCGGCGTTGCCGCTGCCCCAGCCGGTGCCGTAGTCGAGCACGTACAGGGCACCGTCCGGGCCGAACGCGGTGTCCATCACCTGGGTGCCCTTCCAGGGGAAGTCGTTGATCTGCCCGGCCGATCCGTCGGCGTTGACGTCGATCATCTTCAGCCACCGCCTGCCGAACTCGGCGGCGAAGACGTGCCCGTCCAGCGCGGCCGGGAACTTGACCGACGACGGGTTCGCCGCGTCGTAGCGGTACACCGAGCCGCCCATGGGCGACTCGGATCCACAGCCGAACGCCGCGAACGAGCAGTTGTCGTAGTTGATCCACGCCGGGCGCGCGGCGGGCAGGTTGGTCAGCCCGGTGTTGCGGGGTGAGTTGTTGACCGGCGCGGCGCAGTTGAACCGGTTCCCGGACGGCCCGCTCGGGAACGTGTAGTCCACATAGGTCTCCGCGGTGGTGTTCTTGCCGGTGCAGTAGGGCCAGCCGTAGTTGCCCGCGGAGGTGATCCGGTTGAACTCCACCTGCCCGGCGGGGCCGCGGCCGTTGCTGGCCGTCCCCGCGTCCGGGCCGTAGTCACCGAGGTAGATCGCGCCGGTCGCCTTGTCCACGCCGAAGCGGAACGGGTTGCGCAGGCCCATCGCGTAGATCTCCGGCCGCGTCCTGGCGGTGCCGGGCGCGAACAGGTTGCCGGACGGGATCGAGTACGACCCGTTGGCGTTCACCTTGATCCGCAGCACCTTGCCGCGCAGGTCGTTGGTGTTGGCGGCGCTGCGCTGCGCGTCGTAGGCCGGGTTCCGGTTGGTGCGCTCGTCGATCGGGGTGTACCCGTCCGAGGCGAACGGGTTCGAGTCGTCGCCGGTGGACAGGTAGAGGTTGCCCGCCGCGTCGAAGTCGATGTCCCCGCCGACGTGGCAGCACATGCCCCGGCTGGTCGGCACGTCGAGCACGGTCACCTGGCTGGCGGTGTTCAGCGTGTAGTCGGCGTTGAGGGTGAAGCGGGACAACCGGTTCACGCCGTTCCACGCGGAGAAGTCCGTCCCGTTCTCCGGGGCGTCACCACCCGGGGTGGACAGCGGCGGCGCGTAGAACAGGTAGACGAACCGATTGCCGGAGAAGCCCGGGTCCACCCCGACGCCCTGCAGGCCCTCCTCGTCGTGCGAGTAGACCGGCAGCGTGCCGACCACGCTGGTCACCCCGTCGGCGGTGGTGCGGCGCAGCACGCCGCCGCGCGCGGTGTGCAGCACCGAGCGGTCCGGCAGCACCGCCAGCGACATCGGCTCACCCACCTCGGCGACGCCCCTGGCCAGTTCGACCTGCTGGAAGTCGGCCGGGTTCACCGCGTGCGCCGAAGCCGGGGCGGAGGCGCCGACCACCGGCAGGACCAGGCTGGCCGCGATGAGCGTGGCCGCTGCGAACAATCTCATCGGTTCTCCGGTCTCGATCTGGGCGGGTAGTGGGAGCGCTCCCATAGGCGGCGGACGGCACCCGCGGTGGACATGGCTCAGGTGTGGGCGGCTACTGGTGCCGGGAGCATGTGTACTGCTCATCTTCGGGAGCGGTTTTCGCCGGAAAACTCACCTTAGCCTGCTCGGTGCTCAGGCAGTCAAGGCCCAACCGGGGAATGAATCGTACTCATCTGTTCGGTTGTCCTGGATCCTTCGGCGTCGCACAAGGGGTCGGCCGTACGCTTCCAGGGTGACCCGCGACGAAGGAAACCAGGCCGTGACCGCGACCGAGGACGGGTACCGGCCTGGTTACGAGCTGGTGGCCGAGCAGATCCTGCGCCTGATCGCCGAGTCGGAACTGCGGCCGGGAGACCGGATGCCGACCGAGAACGAGCTGGCCGCCCGGCTGGGCACCAGCCGGAGCATGGTGCGCGAGGCGGTGAAGATCCTGTCGGCCATCGGGCGTGTGCGGGCCCAGAAGGGGCGTGGCCTCTACGTCGCCGATGACGAGGGCATGCTCGGTTCGTCGCGCTGGGGCGGGTTCTTTCTGCCGACCGACCTGGACCACGTGTACATGCTGTTCGAATTCCGGCGGGTTCAGGAAACCGCGGCCAGCCGCCTCGCCGCGACCCACGCCACCCCCGCCGAACTGCGGACGATGGCGGCGGCGGCCGAAACCTGCCGTCAGGGCCACGTGACCGGCGAAGCGGCGCTGTTCGACCGTGGTGACGAAGAGTTCCACCTCGCGATCGCGGCTGCCTCGCACAACCAGTTCCTGGTCGCCGCGGTGCGCGAGGCCCGCCGTCTGCAACACCAGTCCAACATCATCGGCATGCACGGCGCCGTCGGCGGGCACGCGCGGGAAGCCGTCCAGGAGCACGCCGCGATCCTGCGGGCGATCAAGGAGGGCGACCCGGAGACCGCCGCCCAGGCGACGGCCACCCACCTGGACAACACCCTCGAGGACTACCGGCACGAAATCCAGCGCCGCCTCTTCGGCTGACCCGGCACAGGAGTCAGTCGTCCGTGTGCTGTCTTTTCGGTGGAGCCCAAGCCCAGCCTGCCTGCCGCAGAGCGTCCGCGCGACGGCGGACGGCGGCGGATCGCGCGGCGGACTCCGCGTTGTGCCAGTAGCGGGATGAGGCCGTCGTCTGGGCGTCGTGCTTGCGGTACAGGAGGCTCGGCTCGGCGATGAACCAGCCATTCGAGACGGCTTCGGCCGCGAGCAGCAGACCGTCCGTTTCGCCGCCGGTGAGTGCCGGCCAGCCGCCCACTGCCCATACGAGATCGGTGTGCGCGGCGAACGTCACGGCCTGCACGGAAAGGCGTTGCCGACCGTGCTCACGGTAGAAGCGGCCCCTCTCCACCGGCCCGTCCTCGGGGTCGTACGGGCCTGGTTTCGTGGTCCCGTCGGGAAGCAGGTCGAGACACGCGGAGGTGCACCAGGCGACTCGCTCCAGTGTGCTGATGTCCCGCTGGAGGGCGCCGGGCAACAGGATGTCGTCCGCGTCGAGCGTGCGGATCAGCGGGCCGTCCGCTCGGGTGAGGGCCATCGTCCGGGCGACGCCGGCGCGTGCCGGTAGGCCGGTCCCGTAGGAGATGCGGGGGTCGGCGGGGAGCGTGGCCGGCGGTTCGCCGGTGTCCCCGTCCTCCTGGAGGCACCACCGCCAGTCCCAGCCCGGGGGGAGCTCCTGCTTGACCAGCGACTCGTAGGCGTCGCGAAGGTAGCGAGACCCTCCACTGTGGACGGCCGTGATGATGCTGATCACCGTCATGCTGCATGGCCTCCCCGGCACCGTCCCGCGCCAGTCTAATCCCGGCCATCGGTAAATGACTGGCCCCGCCCCGGTGCCGCGAGGAGGATCCGTCGCGTTCAGCCTGCTCGGCTCGGGAAGGAAGTCGCGATGATCGGTGGCGTGCCCCAGCCTGAAGTCCGCGCGGCGGGCGGGACCGTGCGCGGCAGCCGGGAGGCGGGCGTGGCGGTCTTCCGCGGCATCCCGTTCGCCGAGCCGCCGGTCGGCGCGCTGCGGTTCGCCGCGCCGCGGCCGGTCCGAGGCTGGGACGGGGTGCGGGAGGCCGTGACGTACGGCCCGCCGCCTCCGCAGGCCGGTGCGTTCGGCATGGACGCCCTGACGCAGGGCACGACGAGCGGTGACTGGCTGACGATCAACGTCTTCTCACCCGATCCCGGCGCGGGCGCGGGGCTGCCCGTCATGGTGTGGATCCAGGGCGGTGCCTACGCCATCGGTATGTCCGGCCTGCCGGAGTACGACGGTGGCCGCCTCGCGCGGGACGGTGGCGTCGTGGTGGTGACGTTCAACTACCGCGTGGGCATCGAGGGCTTCGCGCAGCTCGAGGGCGCGCCCGCCAATCGCGGGCTGCTCGACCAGGTCGCCGCCCTGGAATGGGTGCGCGACAACATCCGGGCCTTCGGCGGCGACCCCGGCCGGGTCACGGTCTTCGGCCAGTCGGCGGGCGGCGGTTCGGTCGCCGCTCTGCTGGCGATGCCGCGTGCGGCCGGGCTCTTCCGCCGGGCCGTCGCGCAGAGCGTGCCCGGCACCTTCTTCTCCCCGGCGCTCGCCGCCGACATCGCCACCGCCTTCGCCGCCGAACTGAAGCTGCGGCCCACGGTGGCCGACCTGTCCACTGTGGACCCGTTTCGGCTGCCCGCCGCCGGGGACGCGGTCACCGCCAAGATCGGCCAGTGGTCGGCGCGCTGGGGACAGGCCGCGCACCGAACGATCCCGTTCTCACCCGTCGTCGACGGTGAGGTCCTGCCCGTCACGCCGTGGCAGGCCTTGGCCGACGGTGCCGCCAGGGACATCGACCTGCTCGTCGGCCACACCCGCGACGAGCAGCGCCTGTTCACCGCGCTGGACGGCCTGCTCGGACAGGTGACAGCCGAGCAGGCGGCAACCGCCCTCGAAGCCCTCGCCCCGGACGGCGCCCGCCGCTACCGCGACGGCTTCCCGGCCGCGGGCCCGGACGAACTGTACGAACTGGTCAACTCGGACTGGCTGTTCCGCATGCCCACGCTCCATCTGGCCCACGCGCGGATCGCGGCTGGCGGGCGCGCCCACGTCTACGAGCTGACCTGGCCAGCCCCGGGCATGGGCGGCGTCCTCGGCGCCTGCCACGGCCTCGACGTGCCGCTGGTGTTCGGCAACCTGAGCAGCGGCCAGCCCGCTCTGCTGATCGGCGACGACGCCCTCACCGAAGCAGAAGCGCTGTCCACCCACCTGCGCGCCGCCTGGACCACCTTCGCCACCCACGGCAACCCCGGCTGGCCCGCCTACGACGCGCACCAACGCCTGACACACCTCTTCGACACCCGATCGACCGTCACCGCCTACCCGGAAGACACCTCACGCCTCATCTGGCAGGACCAGGACTTCACTATCCTGCCGCTGAACGACCGATAGCGCCCCGGAGTTGCTCGTGAGTGACGTGAGTCCTTTCCAGTTCCTGCAGGATTGGTATGCCGACCAGTGCAATGGCGACTGGGAGCACGAGTTCGGCATCAGGATGGGCACGCTGGACAACCCGGGATGGTGGTTCGAAGTCGACCTTGTGGATACCGACCTCGAGCAGCGTGTTCTGGCGAAGACCAGTGCAGAACCGGGGCCGGGGCGGTGGGTCTGGGCCGAGTCGGATGGGCAGAAGTTCAGCTCTTCCTGCGATCTGTCGTCCTTGGATGGTGCTCTCAGACTCTTTCGGGAGTTCGTCGAGTCCGGTCAGGCGGATGAGCGTCGGAAGGTTTTCCGGTAGGCGCCCGGGTTGACTCCCACGGTCTGGGTGAACTGGGTGCGGAAGTTGCTCGGCGACGGGAAACCGACCTGCGCCGCGATGCGGTCGACGGTGTGGTCGGTGATTTCGAGGAGTTCCTGCGCGTGCCGCACGCGGACGCCGGTGAGCCACTGGATCGGGCTCTGCCCGGTTTCCGCGTGGAAGTGCCGGGCGAGGGTGCGGCTGCTCATACCCGCCGCGGCCGCGATGTCCGCGAGGGTCAGCGGGCGGTGGGCGTTCTCCTCGATCCAGTTCAGCGCCTTCTCCAGCGTCGCGGTCTGGTAGGTGGGGCGGTTGCGGAGGATGTACTGCCCCTGCCCGCCGGTGCGCTGGAGGGGCGCGACGGCCAGGCGGGCCGCGTCCGCGGCGACCGCGACGCCGTAGTCGCGTTCGACGAGGTGCAGGCACATGTCCAGCCCGGCCGACGCACCCGCCGACGTCAGGATCTGCCCGTTGTCGGTGAACAACGCGTCCGCGTCGACGTGGACGGCGGGGTGGCGGCGGGCGAGTTCGCCGGTGGCGAGCCAGTGCGTGGTCGCCCGCTGCCCGTCGAGCAGGCCAGCCTCGGCGAGGATCAACGCGCCGACGCAGATCGACGCCACCCGCGTGCCCCTGGCCACGGCCGCCCGCAGGGCCTCCACGACCGCGGGCGGCGTCGGCCGGGCCGGGTCGTTGCGGCCGGGCACGACGACCAGGTCCGCCCGGTCCAGCTCGTCCAGCCCGGCATCGACGCCGATCCGCACCGCACCGGCGTCGACCACCGGCTCCGCGCCGGCCACGACGATCCGGTAACCCGGGCGCCCGTCCGGCAGCCGGACGCGGCCGAGCGTCTCCATCGGGGTGGCCAGATCGAACACGATCACATCGTCCAGCGCCAGCACCACAACCGTGTACATGCCCCGAAAGTACCCTCAGGGTGGCGTGGCGAGATATCGGTGTCTCATGTCCCGATAGCCAATGGTCGACAGCAGCACGTGCTAGCCGCTCGAGATGCGCCACCGGTTGTCGGCGGTTCCGTTGTCGGGGTCCTGAACCGCGAAAGCACCCGCACCGGTGGAGTTGTTCTCGATGCCGAGCAGCTTGCCGCTGTGCACGTTGCGGATCTTGTACGTCCCGTCGCCCTGGTCGAGCAGTGTCCACCGGTGATCGGCGGTGCCGTTGTCCGACCACTGCAGCACGTGCGCGTTGTCCGCGGTGGACATGTCCCGTACCCCGAGCACCTTGCCGCTGTGCGCGTTGCGGAAGCGGACCGCGTTCCCGTCGGCCACGACCTCCCAGTTGTGGTCCGCGGTGCCCGTGTCCTGCCACTGCAGCGCACGGCCACCGTCGGCCGTGGACATGTCCTGGATGCCCAGTACCAGGCCGCTGCCCACGTTGACGAGGCGGGAGGTGCCGCCGCCCTGGCCGCCGGTGTTCCAGTAGACGTTGTAGTTGTGGCCGTGGGCCTCGTGGAAGGGGCCGAGGTTGACGGTGGCGCCGTTCGCGGTGGCGGTGAAGGCGAGCGAGTTGCCGCCGGTCCTGGTGATCGAGGCGGTGTTCAGTACCGGCGGGGAGCTGAGCGAGGAGTTGCCGTAGTTCCCGGACAGCACCGTCGGGCCGTAGGTGATCGCGGCGAGGTTCGGGTTGTCGTTGGCCGGTTGCAGGATGACCCGCATCGGCAGGCGCAGGGTGACCGTGTCGCCGGAGGTCCACGAACGCGTCAAGGTGGCGTAACTGCCCGGGGTGGTGGCGATGTCCTGGACCGTGCCGTTGACGCTGATGGTGGCCCCGGTGGTCCAGCCGGGGATGCGGAGGCGCATCGCCCACGTCCCGCCGACGTTGCCGGTGACCTGGAGGTTCGTGGTGTCGCCGACCGGGTAGGACGTGGTCTGCGTGACCGTGATCCCGCGCTGGGACCAGGAGAGCACCGACGGCAGGAACAGGTTCACGATCAGCGTCGTGCCGCTGGAGAAGTAGACGGAGTCCATCAGCGCGGTGTGCATCTCCAGGCCCGTGCCCTGGCAGCACCAGAAGGAGTCGTAGTCGGTGCTCCAGGTGCCGCCGCCCCACGCCGGGCCGACGCCGCGGCGGCCGCCCGGGTTGAGTGAGGTGAAGTAGGTGACGTGCCCGTGGGCGTCGGCCGGGTTCTGCTGGCCGATCATCTGGTTCAGCCACGCCCGCTCGTAGTAGTCGAACAGCTGGGCCCGGGTCGGATCGAGGGTGAACAGTTCCCGGGTGAGCTTGAGCATGTTGAAGGTGTTGCAGCTTTCGCAGGTGTCCTTGGTGAGGTAGCCGGCGATGGCGTGGGGCGGCCGGAAGTGCTCGGCCTGGCTGTTGCCGCCGATGACGTAGGTGTGCGCGTTCACGCAGGTGTTCCAGGCGTTGCCGGCGATGTCGCGGTAGCGGGTGGTGCCGGTGGCCTTGTACTCCCGTGCGGCGCCGATCCACTTGGGGACCTGGGTGTTGGCGTGCAGGCCGTTGAGCTGGTCCTGGTTGGCGGCCAGTGGGTTGAACACCGCGGCGTGGTCGAACCGCTGGGCGGCGGTGAGCCACCGGGTGTCGCCGGTCTGCTGGTACAGGTCGGCCAGCACGGCGTTCATCCCGCCGAACTCCGTCTGCAGCATGGTCTGCATCTGCTGGCCGGTCAGCCTGCCGGTGCGCCAGTCGACCCACCCCGCCAGCCGCAGCAGCACGTCACGCGCCTGTGTGCTCTCCATGAGGCGCCACACGTCCAGCAGCCCGGCCAAGGTCTTGTGGATGCAGTAGTACGGCACGTTGCCGTTGTTCAGCGTCCGCGCCTCCAGCGCGCTGAAGTCGGACTCGGGGAAGCCGGAGAGGTACCCGGTGTTGAACCCGGCGGCGGCGTTGTTGGCCTGGCACTTGGCCAGCTCCGCCACCAGGTGGGCGGCCTTGTCGCGGCAGGTGGTGTCCCCGGTCACGGCGTAGACCTGCGCCCAGGCGGAGAGGAAGTGGCCCTGCATGTGGGTGCGGAAGGGGAACGACGGCGCGTCCCAGCCGCCGTTGGCCGCGGCGCCGTTGGTGGAGAGCCGGTGGTTGGCCCGGAAGTTGTACAGCAGCCGGTTGACGTCGACGAATCGCAGGTAGTTCACGGTGCGGTTCTGGTTGTCGAGCCACCGGCTCGCGGTCAGCCGCACCTCGCCGAACTGGAAGGGGTGCGCGGACACCCCGAGGTCCGGCCGGACCGGGGCGATCGCCGCGTGGGCCGTCGAGCCGCCGAACTGGTATCCCGCGGCGGAGGCGACCGCGGCCGCCCCGGTGACCTGCAGGAGCCGCCGCCGGTTGAACGAGGAAGACATCCCGCACCCCTTCGGTGTCGAGCACAGTTTCGCGCCGACGCTCGGTCCACTGTGGACCCGCGCCGGTCGCCTTCGTCGGAAGCCTGCCACAGGCGGGAGTGTTGGCGCTAACATGACAACCCGTTTGCCGACCTGATCCGGGCACCCGTACCGCTGGAACGCCGTCCCGCTTGCCCCATCCGGCCGATCCCCGGCCCCGGCCGGGCGGGTGTCGCCGGAAAAACGTTCGCCGATCCGGGGTGGCGCTGCTAGCGTCGGAGGTCCGCGAACATGGAGGAAGCCATGGCTGCCCGGAACTTCTCACCGGGCCACCGCCGTGAGGCCGGCTGAGGCCTCCGGACGCCCGGTGTCATCGCCCCAGAAGCCGATGCACCGCGAGGAGCTTTCTCATGTCCGAAAACCCATCGTCCACCTGGTACGTGGATTTCTTCACCGAACTGCCCAACGAGTTCTGGCGGCGGGCCGTGCCGCCGGAGGTCACCGTCGAGGAGATCGACTTCGTCGAGGAACGCCTCGGCCTGGCGCCACGCTCACGGGTCCTGGACGTGCCGTGCGGTAGCGGGCGGCACAGTCTCGAACTCGCCCGGCGTGGGCACCGGGTGACCGGTGTCGACTTGTCCGCCGAAGCGATCGAGTACGCCCGGCGCGCTGCCGCCGGTCTCGATGTCGAGTTCGTCCAAGCCGATATGCGGGAAATCCCGCGAGACGCGGGGTTCGACGCCGTGCTGTGCCTCGGCAACAGCTTCGGCTACCTCGAACTCGACGGCCTGCGGGAGTTCGCCGCCGCGCTGGGCGGGGCTGTCCGGCCCGGGGGAGGGCTGGTCGTCGACTTCGGCTCGGCGGCCGAGTCGGTCCTGCCCGGCTACCGGGCCGAGCCGCGGACCATGCGGACCGGCGACATCACCGTCCTCGCGAGCAGCGAGTACGACGTCGCCGGAAGCCGGATGTTCAGCCGCTACCGGTTCACCCGCGGCGAGGAAGAGGTCGACGTGACCGCGATCCACCACGTGTACACGGTGGCGCAGCTCGTCGACCTGCTGTCCGGCAACGGATTCACCGACGTCGAGCTGTTCGGCGGCCCGGACGGCGAAGCCTACGACATCGGGAGCGGGCGGCTCCTGCTCACCGCACGCCGACTGTCCTGAGTGGACGCAGAGTCATCAGGGGAACCGGCCTCAGTGCAGCTCGTTCGCCGTGAGCAGGCGGATTTCGGCGCGTAGCCAGGCAGCGGGGTCCGCCGGTGCGGCGCCCCACGCCTGGACGACCTCGGCGCAGCGGGTCAGGCCCGTGCGGGTCAGGGCGGCGGCGACCGGGGTGGTCCTGGCCGGGAAGGTGGGCGGCAGGCGGGTCAGGCCGCGGTGTGCGGCTTCGGCGAGCAGGGTCAGCGCGCCTTCGATCGCGGCGGCGGGCTGGCCCGGCTGGACCGGGCCGTCGGCAGGGGGGACGGCGCCGGTCGCGGCCGCCAGGTCGGGCACGACCACGCCGTCCGCGGTGCGCACGGCGAAGGGTTCGACGACCAGCCCGCCGCCCGCCCGCCGGATGGCGCCGCACACCTCGACCGGCTCCGCGGCCAGTGCCTCGGCCAGGGCGTCGAGGGCGCCGGGGGCGGCGGTGCGGTGGGCGAGGCTGACCGTCGCCTCCGCACCGCCGGGGTCCACGACGATCGCGTCGAGGCGCTGGGCGCCCGCGAGGTAGCGGACCTGCCGGACCTCGGCCACCGGCACCACCCGGACCAGTTCGGCCGCGACCCTCGGCCGGACCACCCGCGGTGGCAGGCCGGTCAGCTGGGCCAGTGCCTCGGTGACTGACGGGCGCAGCGGGGACGGCAGCCCGGCCCACGATTCGCCCACCGGGCTGACCGTCGTGCGGGCCAGCCTGCCCGCGCCGAACCGCACCACCCGGCCCGCGCTGCGCACCGCCGCCTCGCTGACCACGTTGCCCGCGGCGAGCGCCGCCAGCGTGGTGCCCGCGAGCCTGCGAGAGCCGATCGACCCGGTGCCCGGAGTCCAGCGGTGCCGCACCGCCAGCACCGTCTCCGTTCCGGGATGGGCGAGGAAGATCTCCGCGGTGTCGTTGCCGTCCTCGTGACCCACGCGGCAGCCCAGCGCCACCAGGCGCACCTGCCGCAGCGGCGTCTCCGCGGGCTCGTCGGTGCCCAGCACCCGCGCCGGTGCCCGCGCGCCGGAGTGGTGGCGGGCGTGGAGTTCGGCGATCAGTTCCGCGACGCGCGCCGGTTCGTGCCGGGCGGATCGCGTGCCGTAGGCGGTCAGCTGCTCGACCAGCTCCGCCAGCGCCGCGGCGGGCCAGCGCAGGTTCGCCCGCTCGCACGCCGCCTGCTCGCGGCGCAGCGCGGCGACCAGCACCTCGTCGGCCGACACGACCCCGGTGCGCAGCAACTCACCCGCGGCCGCCGCGAAACCGGCCGTCGCCACGGCCGCGGGCCGGTCCGCGCTGCGCGCGAGTTCGACGGTCACGTCGGGATCCGCGGGCGCCTGCGCGTCGGCCTGCCGGAACGCCCACACGGCGACCACGACGAGTACGTCCCTCGCCTCCGCGCGGGCGTCGCAGTCGACGAAACCCAGCTCGCCGGGCACCAGGAAACGCACGGTGGCCGACGGGGTCTCCACGGTCATGGCCTGCCTGCGCACCCGTGCGGTGAGCCCGCCGCTGACCACGCGCCGGGCCGCGGTCAGGGTGCGGGCGCCGAACTGGGCCGTCAGGTCCTCGTCGGTCACCGACCCCGGCCACCCCGGGACCTCCTCGGCCGGCGCCGGGGCGGCGGCGTGGTCACGCTGGTAGGCGAGCACGGCGCCGACGCGGTGCCGGCACACCCCCGGCGCGCCGCACGTGCAGCTCGCCGAGTCCAGGCCCTGGCCGGGCGGCAGCACCACCCGCGTGCCGTCGGCGAACACCGCCTCGACCGTGCCGTCCTCGGCCGAGGTGACCGGCGGGATGTCGTCGAGGTCGCGGGTCGCGCGTTTGACCAGGCCCCGGTTCGCGAGGGTGACGAGCGCGTCGGTGGTCAGCGCGAGCAGGTCCGCCCTCACCGGCCGATCCTTTCCGCCACGAACTCCGCGAGGTGGCCCGGCGTCATCGCGCCCACGTGCGCGCCCGCGTCGGCCAGCCGCTGGCCGAGTGCCCGGTCGTAGTCGGGATTCGCGTCCTCGTCGAGGGCCGCGAGGCACAGCACGTGCGTGCCCTGCCCGGCCAGCCCGCGCACCGTGCGCACCAGCGCCCCCTCGTCGCCGCCCTCGTAGAAGTCGGACACGATCGCGACGATCGCCCGCCGAGGCGCGTCCACCAGGCCGGCGCCGTAACCGACCGCGCGCGCGATGTCCGTGCCGCCGCCGAGCTGCACCTTCATCAGCAGCTCCACCGGGTCGGTCACCTCCGAGGTCAGGTCGACCACGTTCGTGTCGAACGCGACGAGGTGGGTGCGCAGGCCGGGCACGCCCCACAGGCAGGCGGCGGTCACCGCGGCGTGGATCACCGAGGAAACCATCGAGCCGGACTGGTCCACCAGCAGCACCAGCTGCCACGGCTGGGTGTGCCGCCGCCCGCGCGAGGTGAACCGGGGTTTCTCGATCAGCAGGCGCTTCGAGGCGGGCTGGTAGTGCGCGAGGTTGGCCCGCACGGTGCCCCGGAAGTCGAAGTCGCGTGCCTGCCGGAAGTTGCTCGGCCTGCGCAGCCGCGTGCCGGTCAGGCCGCGCTTCACCTCGGTCGCCATCCGGGCCATCAGCTCGCGGACCACCTCGGCCACGATGCGCCGCGCCAGCGTGAGCACTTCGGGGTTCATCAGGTGCTTGGTGCGCAGGACGGCCCGCAGCAGCGCCGGGTTCGGCTCGACCCGCGCCAGCACTTCCGGGTCGGTGACGATCTCGTGGATGTCGTAGCGCTCGACCGCGTCGCGCTCCAGCCGCTCGACGGTTTCCTTGGGGAACAAGCGGTGCACGTCGTCGAGCCAGTCGACCGGCGTGAGGCTCGAATCCCCGCTCCCGCCGCCGCGTACCCCGCGTTCGGCCAGTTCCGGGTCGCGGCCGTACAGCCACGACAACGCGGCGTCCATGGCCGCGGCCTCGCCGTCGAGCCCGGTCATGCCCGCCGCCGGTGCGCCGAGCACCAGCCGCCAGCGCTCCAGGTCGCCCATCGGTCCGTCGTTCACAGGTCCGCCAGTCCCGCCCTCGTGAGCATCTCGTCGATCGCCTCCTCGATGGCCGCGCCCCCGGCCACCAGCACCGGGTCGGCCCGCACCCGCAGCAGCCCGCGCCCGGAACCCTCGCCGCCGTGCCGCGCCACGAGCGCGGTCGCGAACCGCTCCCGTTCGGCGGGTGGGAAGAACTCGAACGCCTGCCGCAGCGCGGGAAGCGCGACCAGGAACTCGTGTGCGCTCAACGCGCGCACGAGTTCGTCGAGCACCGAGGTGAGCCCGCCGTCGTCGAGCACCTCCTCGCGCGCCACCGCGAACAGCCCGGCGAGCCAGTCGCCGAGCACGGCGGGTGCGCGGGGCACGGCGTCGCTCGGGGTCACCGCCGCGCCCAGTGCCCAGCACAGGCCCAGCCCGGCACCACGCAGGTCCGGCGGAGCGTCCTGGTTCGCGACGAGCCTGCCGCCGACCCCGATCGCGCTCTCCACGTCGAGGCCGAGCGCGGCGCCACCGTCGCGGACCGCGTCCCGGACCGCCGCGAGCGCACGCAAGCGGGCCGGTTCGGCGGGGACGTCCCCGCCGCGGATGCCCTCGGCCAGCCACAGCGCCCGCGTGGTCGCGGTGGTGACCACCGTGCCCAGCAGCGCGCTGCCCGCGGTGCCGAGCAGCCGGTCGTGGCGCCACAGCCCGAGCGCGACCCGCAGCGCGGCGCCGAGCGGACCCAGTTCCCGCGCCGACGCCACCCCGTCCGCGACCCGGGTGGTGAGGTCACCGGCGAGGTCGGCGAGGCCGCACAGTGCCGCGTCGTAGAGCAGCCCGGCGAGGGAGCCCACCTCGTTCCGGCGGTCGGCCCGGTCCGCGAGCGTGCCGGCGGCGGCGTCGGGCAGGGTGCCGCCACGGGCCGCCGCCTCGATCAGCGCGGGCTCGCGCTGGTCGGAAGTGGTGAGCTGCCAGCGTTCGGCGGCCGTCGTGTCCCCGCCCGACTTCCGTTCCACGCCAGGGACCCGGAGCACGCGCAGCCGGTGCAGGACACGGCTGCGCCGCAGATCGGTCGAGTCGGTGAGGTCGAGGCGGACGTCCCGGCTGCCGTCGAGGTCCAGCGCGGTCAGCTCCGCGGCGACCGCGCCGACCAGCGGCGGTGCCGGGGTGTCCGGGTGCAGGCGGCCGGTGCGGTCGCCGGTGAGCGCGGCGACCATCTCCACGACCACCGGGTGCGCGCCGGGCTGCAGCGGACCGCGGGCCGACCACGGCAACGGCTGCTCCAGCGCGTCCGACACGAGCGCGCTCACCAGCCCGTCCAGCACGTCCGTGCGGGCCGGGTGGGGGTGCCCGCGCAGTGTCGCGAGGCCCTCGGCCAGCGCTTTCGCCGAGATCAAGTCCGCTGTGGACACCGGTTGTCTGCGCGCCCGCAGCCGGGTCACCACGTCGGCCACCAGCCCGGCCGCCGCCTCCCGCGGCCCGGATTCCCAGAGACGCTGGTAGTAACCGGGGGAGGGCATGCCGGAGGCGTAGCCGGTGAACGCGTCGAGCCTGCGGTTCGAGTACGGCACCAGGTAGCTGCCGGTTTCGGTGCCTTCCGGTACATCCGGGACGGTTGGCCACTCCGGAATGGTGTCCCCATCAGCGTTCGCGAGTCGCGCCACCAGTGCCGGGCGGTGGAACCCGCCGACCACCACCACGACCGGGCCGTCGTCCCGGGCGGCCGCGGCGGCGACCCACCGTGCCATGTACTCCTCGCGAGCGGTGTCCTCCGCTCCCGCGTCCGCCTCGCCGCGCACGAGGTCGAAGTACGCGTTGAGCCGCTCCGCCAGCCCTTCGTACGGGTGCGCCTCCACCAGGTGGTCCCACAGCACGTCGACGTTGTCCACCGAAAGCGCGCGGCACAGCCGTTCCGTGGCGTCGGCGTACCGGCGTTCCGCGTCGGCGTAGACGTTCTCCGTGTCGGCCGCCCGCCAGCCGGGCAGGTCGATGAACCGCACCTGCGCGCCCGCGGCCCGGCCCTCGGTGAGCGCGATCCACTCGGGGGAGTAGTCGCAGAACGGCGCCCACGACAGCCGGGTGCGGGCGGCGTCGCGCACGTAGCTGAAGATCGCGAGCGGCGGCGTGTGCGCGAGCAGCAGCTCACCGATGCGGCCGGTGAAGTCGGCCGGTCCCTCGACCAGCACGTGCGCGGGCCGGTGCGCGGCGATCGTCTCGCGCACCAGCCGAGCGCACGCCGGGCTGTGGTGACGGACCCCGACTATGTGGACGTCGCCCATGGGTACCGGTGCCGTCATCAGCCCGGCAGCCGCAGCCGCGCGCCGTGCAGTTCCGCCCACGCGGGCGAACCCTTGCGCCGGGCGGCGTCGTGTTCGAGGTAGCGGCGCAGCTTCGCGAGGTCGTCCGGGCTGTCCTTCGCGGCCGTCCCGGCGAGGCACTCGACGACGTCCTCGCCCGTGCCCGCCTCACCGCGCAGGTACCAGCCCCGCAGGCCGACGGCGTGCGCCACCGACACCGCCTCCGCCGTGCTGAGCACCGTGGACAACCGTTCCCCGCCACGGCCCCCGGTGCCCGCACGCAGCTCCCGGAACGTGGTGACCAGCACCTCGAGGACGTCGCGGCGTTGCGCCACCGGCACCCCGGAGCGGCGCAGGAGCTCCGCCGACTCGGTCTCCACCAGCGCCAGTTCGGTGTCCAGGTCGGGGATCGGGAACACGGTCTCGAAGTTGAACCGGCGCTTGAGCGCCGCGCTCATCTCGTTGACCCCGCGGTCGCGGGTGTTGGCGGTGGCGATCACGTTGAACCCGTCGGTGGCGAACACCATCGCGTCCGGCCCGCTCAGCTCGGGGATCGCCAGCACCCGGTCGGACAGCGGGGAGAGCAGCGAATCCTGCACCTCCAGCGGGCAGCGCGTGATCTCCTCGAACCGGACGACCTTGCCCTCGGCCATGCCGCGCAGCAGCGGCGCGGGGACCAGCGACCGCGTCGACGGGCCCTCCGCGACGAGCATCGCGTAGTTCCACGAGTAGCGGATCTGGTCCTCGGTGGTGGCCGCGCCGCCCTGGATGGTCAGGGTGGACACGCCGCTCACCGCGGTCGCGATCAGCTCCGACAGCAACGACTTCGCCGTGCCGGGCTCACCGACCAGCAGCAGCCCGCGGCTGGTGGCGAGGGTGACCAGCGCACGGTCCACAAGGGACGGATCACCGACGAACTTGTTGCGCACCCCCAGTTTCGCGTCCCCCACCACGAACCGGCGGGCCGCGTCGAGGCTCAGCGCCCACCCCGGCGGGCGGGGCGCGGTGTCCTGTTCCCGCAGGCGGGTCAGCTCGTCGGCGAACCGGACCTCGGCGGGTGGCCGCTGCATTTCCTGCTGCGTGGTCACTGGGCGCTCACCAGCTCGGTCAGGTCGGCCAGCAGTTCGCTCGCCGAAACCGCGTCGATGGTGCCGAACGGCGTGTCCTCCCGCGGCCACCAGCCGTCGTGGTGGGTCGACAGGAACACCCGCCGGATCTCCTGGGTCTCACCGAGCATGGTGGGATCGCCCGCGACGATGCCCTCCTCCAGCTCGATGACCCCGAACCAGCCGCCCGTGAGCGGCTTGACCACACCGGCTTCGACGCCGCCGTCCTGCGGCGCGGTCCGCTCCCAGCCGCGTTTGGTGAGCCCGAGGACCCGGCTCACGCTGACCTTGGCCTTGTCGAACCGCGTGAGGGTGAGCGCGGCGCGTTCCTCCTCGGTCAGCGCCAGCACCTGCCTGCCGAGCTGCGGGAACGGTTGCAGGATTTCGTAGTCGGCGAACACCTCCGACCACGCGGCGAGCGCGTCACCGAGGTGCAGCGGGTGCGCGACGCCGACGGTCGTCCGCGCGGGCGGGGTGAAGGTCTCGTCCTCGGCGTCGGCGAGCGTGCTGTCCTCGGCCAGCCGGAACGCGCCGACCAGGGCGTCGCGCTCGTCGTAGACACCCCACACGAGCCTGCGCACGACGTGCCGGAGGAGCGGGTGCCCGGCGAAGTAGCGGGCGAAGTCCTCGTGGCTCCATCGGCGCCCGTTGACCATGGCCCGCTCCAGGCGCAGGATCTGATCGCTCGCCAAGGTGCGGACGTCCTTCTTCAACCCGGAGAACCGCTGGTAGGCGGCGGTCGCGAGATCCTGGTCGTCCTTCGCGCCGGGCTTGGGCAGCGACTTGCGGCGGGTGCCGTCCTCGTCGGAGACGGTGGGGCGCAGCGCTTCGTCGAAGCCGACGACGAACTTGCGCGGCCCGTAGTCCAGGACGAGCGTGCCGTCGTCGGCGAGCCCGAGGTCGGGCACCAGCCGGTCCGCCAGCTGTTCGGCGGTGAGGCCGAGCTTGGCCGCCACCAGTTCGATCTTCTCCCTGGCGCGCTGTTTGAGCCCGGAGAACTTGACCTTCTGCGCGATGCCGTTGAGGTGCATCAGCGCGACGTCGGTGCCGATCTCGGCCAGCACGTCCAGCCCGGTGACGGCGCGGGTGTGCCCGCCCTCGCCCGGCCAGGTACGGATGACCGGCGAGAGCCGCCGCACGGTCTCGTCGTCGCCGATGGCGGCCAGCGCGGTCAGCGCCCAGCCGTCCTTGGGCGGCAGGCCCGCCTTGCGCCACGCCTCGAACACCGCCCACCCGAACTCGGCGAGCGAGCCAGGGTCGCACGCCTCGGCGACCTGCGTGACGCCGCCGTAGGGCTCGTCGGGGGTGCCGAGCGCCAACATGGTCACCAGGTCGGCGGTCGAGGCCGTGGGCAGCGCGACCTCCGCGTCCCGCAGGCGGATCTGCGGCAGCCCGGCGGGGTCGGCCCACGCGCCCGGCACCGGCAGCTTCTTCGGCAGCAGCTCCAGTGGATCGGTGGCGAGGACCGCCGCCACGCCGTCGCCCGCCTCGGCCCCGGCCAGCCGCGTCGTCTCGGCGACCACGGCGTCGGTGCCCTCGTGCGCGGCGAGCGTGCGGAGCGTGGCCTCCGCCGCGTCCCGCGCCTTGCCAGGGCGGCCGAGCGCGGCGGGCAGCAGGTAGGGCAGCGTCGCCAGGCCGTGCCGCAGCAGCCACGCCCGCACCACCGGCCGGACCGTCTTGCGGCGTGCCATCGCCGTGGCCATGAGGGCGGCGACCTCGGTGTCCAGCACGGGCAGCAGCGCCTTGAAGTCGTCATGCCCGTTGTTCGTGGCGACCACTTGGGTGACCGCCGGGACCGCGGCGGTGTCGAACCGGGCCAGCAGGGCCGGACCCGACACGTCGATGTTGTAGACCCGCCTCGGCCGCCAGGCCGTGAGCGCGGGCCGTGCCAGCTCCTCCGGGGCGTGCAGCAGCACCGAGGGCATCACCCAGTCGCTGACCCGGCGCTTCTCCAGCTCCGCGGCCCAGTCGATGCCGGGGCGGGCGTAGCTGCTGGCGTGGGTCCGCCTGCCCTGTTCGAGGGCCTGCTCCCGCTCCCCGTCCGCCCACACCACGCGCGTCGGCGCGTCGACGGACAGCTCGGCCAGGACCACCCGGGACGTGGTGCGGCGCGGGCGGGTCCACGGCGGGCTGGCCAGCACCGGCGGCAGCAGGTCGGCGGGTGCGTCGGGCAGCCGGACGACACCCTCCTGGGTGGCGAGCGCGGCTTCCCTGGCCGCCTCCGGCAGCGTCGGCACCACGTCGGTGAGCAGCTCGTGGCGCGCCACCAGGTGGGCCCGCAGCAACTCGGCGGCCACTTCGCCGCCCTCGGCGGCGGCCTCGGCCAGCAGCCGGGTGGCGCGAACCGGGTAGCGCTGCACGGCCTCCTGCAGCGCGGCGCGGAACGGGGCCTTGTCCGCGTTGGCGACCAGGCCGCGGAACGCGTCGTCGGTCGGCATCGCGACGATCGCCGTGAGCAGCCGCTTGAGCAGGTCGTTGTCGGCTCTCACGGTCCACCGCACGAGCAGCGGCGCGGCCGCGGGGCCGATCGTGCGCACGACCGTCGGCAGCACCCTGGACTGGCGTTGGACCCCGTAGCCGCTGCCGATCGCCTCGAGCTGCTCCGCGCTGTGCACGGCACACAGGTACAGCCACTCCGTGACGTGGTCGAGGTCGTCGGCCTCGGCGGGCAGCACGTCCACCCACGCCCGCTCGGTGGGCGCCAGGAACGCGGCGACCAGCCGGGTGGTGGGAGTCTTCCGGAAGCCGCCGAGCACCTCGACGACCCGCGCGTACTCGTCGTCGTCCGCCGCCGCGATCGCCGTGCGGACCTCCGCGAACACGTCTGGGCCCGCCCAGCGCCACGGCACGGGCTCGCCATCGGCCAGGTGGCGCAGCATGGTCACCGACCGCCGCTTGTCGAGGCCGTAGGGGGTGAGCGTGGGCAACCGCATCGCCGCTTCGGCCGCGAACAACAGCCCGTGCTCGGCGAGCCAGGACTGCCCGAACCGGCCGACGTCGTCCCGGTCGTAGTAGGTCGCGGAGGCGCTGAGGACGGTGAGCACCGCCGCGGCGCCCAGCGGATCCGGGTTGCCGCCGAGGTGTGCGTGCGCGGCGGCGACGACCAGCTCGTCGCTGCCCGGCGCGTCGAGCAGTCCGTCGACCTTGGACCGGTGCCTGGCCAGCAGCCGGTCAGCCACCTCGCGCGCGTCGGGGGAGGGGCGGTAGCGGGGCTTGCCCTGGTCGCGGCGGGGGTAGGCCAGCCGCACCACGCCCGGTGGCGGGTCGAAGGTGTCCTCGTCGACCGCGGTCGCCGCGGGCTTGCCGGCGGCCGCACCCTGAACGGCTGGTGCCTGGGCGGCCGGTGTCTCGGTGGCTGATGGCTGGGTAGTCGGTGCCTGGGTGGGCGACTCTTCGGCGGCCGGGGCGGGGGTCGTGGTCGCCGTGCCCGTGTCGGTGTAGCCCTTCTTGGTCTTCTCGTCGGCCTGCTTCGCGAGGAAGGCGGCCGCGTCCTGCGCCGAGCCGAACTCCTTGCGCTTGGACTGCCCGGCGGTCCCGATGCGGCCCCACGTCACGACCACGTCGGTGCCCTGCACCACCCCCTCCCAGAACTTCGCCGAGCCACCACCGATGTACTCAAGACGCCGCACGTTCCACTCTTTCCTGCCCGTACTTCTCCGACCGTGTGCACAAGCTAGCCGGGCACACCGACAGTCCGGAGTGGATTGCGCAGATTGAGCTTCAGTCGATCAGCACCGGGAGCGCGGGAATGGTGTTCAACAGCAAACCCGGCGGGCGAGCGGGTTCTTCGTCCGGCCGCGCGAGCCGGAGCCGCGGGAAACGCGCCAGGAGGGCCTCCAGCGCGATCCGGGCTTCCAGCCGGGCCAGGGGCGCGCCGAGGCAGTGGTGGATCCCGTGCCCGAAGGCGACATGGGGCGAGCCGGACCGGGTGATGTCGAATTCGTCCGGCTCGGCGTAGCGGCGGGGATCGCGGTTCGCCGCCAGTAGTGCGGGAACGATGACCTCTCCCGCCGGGATCGTCACCCCGGCCACTTCGACCGGTTCCGCGGTGATCGCGGGAACCGGCGCCTGGCCGGGTCCGTCGAAGCGCAGTATTTCCTCGACCGCGTCGGCGATGCGTTCCGGCTGGGAGCGCAGCAGGCCGAGCTGACGGGGATGGGTGAGCAGCGTGTGGACCCCGATGGTGAGCAGGCTGACGGTGGTCTCGTGGCCGGCGGTGAGGAGCAGCACGATCGTCGAGGTGATTTCGTCGTCGGTCAGGCGGTCGTCACCGTCCTGGGCCAGCACGAGACCGGAGAGGAGATCGTCGGCGGGTGCCGCCCGCTTTTCCTCGACCAGTTCCCGGATGCACTGGACCATCGCGGAAGCAGCCGCGATGTACTCCTCGGCGGGATGGACCGTGCCGTTGATGAGCACCCCGGACCACTGCCGGAAGGCGTGGCGGCGATCGTCGGGTACGCCCACCAGTTCGCAGATCACCGTCATCGGCAACGGATAGCCGAAGAGGGACACCAAGTCGGCCGGCTGCCCACCGGCACCCGCGCGAGCCAGGTCGTCCAGCAGCTCCGCGGTGAGTTCACGGATGCGCGGGGCGAGTTCGTCGATGCGCCGCCGGGTGAACGCCGCGGACACCAGTTTGCGGAGGCGGGTGTGGTCGGGCGGGTTCCGCAACAGCATGTTGTGGTTCATCGCCGCGTCGAGCTCGGCGGGCAGCCGATCGCTGTGCGGTGCCGGAGCCGGCGGCTTGACCACGGTGGGGTCGGCCATCAGCGCCCGGACCTCGTCGTGCCCGGTGACGAGCCACACCGGGACCCCGGTGAACAACGTCGTCCGGTGCAGCGGACCGCGGGCAGCCAGTTCGGCCAGTGCGGCATGGCGCGCGGACCCGGTGAGTTCCGTGAACGGCGACGCATCCGCGCTCATCGACAAGATCCCGGCACGGTGAACCCCCTGTGACGCCTCATCCCCGGTGCGGGGAGGCTGCGGCCAGTGTACTGATTTCCGGGATGGTCATTCCGGATTCAGCCGCAGGTCGGCCACGAGCTGGACCCACGCCGCGTGATAAAGCCCGGCACCGCTTCCTCCTGCCGGAGTGCCTTGCCGCAGAGCACGCTCGATCTGGTCGGGCGAGGCACCCAGATCCCGCGCGGCTGCCCGGAATTCCGGTTCGCTCGCCATTTCGGGCACCAGTGGATTGCCGCTGCCGTTCTTCTCATGATCGCCGGTCACGCGACAGGACTACCCGCGGCGGTGGTCACTACACAACCGGTCAGGTTCCGGTGCTCGCTGGGCGAAATGCCGTAGGCGGCCCGGAAGGCGCGGCTGAAGTACGCGGGATCGGTGAAACCCCAGCGGGTGGCGATGGCGTGCACGGGTGATCCGCCGTGGCGGGGATCGGCGAGGTCGCGGCGGCAGCGGTCGAGTCGTTGCCGCCGTATCCAGGCGGCGACGGTGGTGTCCTGGGTGCGGAACAGCCGGTGCAGCTGCCGGAGGGAGATGTGGTGGGCGTTGGCCACGGCGATCGGGGACAGACTCGGTTCACCGAGGTGACGGCAGACGAATTCCTGAATCCTCAGCAGCAGGGCCTCGTGCTGCGGCGGTGGCGTGTGGTGCGCGTCGGATTCGTGGGCGAGGACCGCGGTCAGCAGGTCGAGCAGGATGGTGCCGAGGCGGACGGCGTCCGCGGCCCGGAAGGGGGTCGTGCCGGTGAGCACGCTGGTGATCGATTGGGTGAGCAGCGTGCCGACTCCGGTGTTGCCCGCTATCCGCCTCCCCAGAAGGTTGTCGATGTGACCCCGGGGCAGCGGCAGTAATGCCTGGGGGAACTGGGCGATCGTTACGGAGGCTTGCGCGCATTCGGGAACGGCCAGGCGGACGTCGTAGGCGTGCGAGCTGTCGTAGAGCACCAGATCCCGGGAGCCGAGGACCACGTCCGTGCCGAGCCGGGACAGTGCCATCGTCCCGTTGTGCTGGGCGAACGCCAGTGCGTAGCTCTCCGGGTCGGATCGGTGGCTGAGCCGCGGGGTGCGCACCCACCGCATCGACGGGAAGGTCAGCACGGAGAACCGGATCGGGCCGAAGGGCACTACGTGCGGCGGCGTTTCGATCACGGAATTTCCCCCTGCGTCGTACTTCGGAATGGTGTGCGGGAGCGGCTTCGCCGCCGTCGTGTTCCGCAGCCTGGCAAAAGGCGAACGCGGGGCCAAGTGGTTCAGCGTGTCCCGGACCGCGGCCGCTTGTCCGGCCTGGTCAGTGGCCGTCTGTCCGCGCGGCCGGACAGCCTCCGAACAGCCGATGCCCCGCCACGCACGCGGCGTCCATGATGGGTGACGTGACTGGTGATCACCCAAGACCCGGATCGGCGCGTGATGCGGCGGAGTTCACCGCCTCCCTGCGGCTGCTCAAGCGGCGTTCGGGGCGCACGCTGCGGCAACTGGAGGAACAGGCGGCGCAGCGGGGTGCCGTGCTGCCGCGCAGCACGGTGGCCGACATGCTCAACCGCGGCGTGCTTCCCCGGCCGGAACTGCTGGCTGCCTTCGTCCAGGCGTGCGGTGACGGGCAGCACCTGGCCGAGTGGCTGAGCACGCGTGAACGCCTGGCGGTGAATCCGTACCTGGACCCGGAAGAGGCGACTCCGGCGGCCGGAACCGAGGCGGACGCAGGGGCCGAACAGTCGCCCCGGCGCCGTGTCTGGGCGGTGGCTGGCTTGGTGGTCGCGGCGGTGGCCGTGGTCGTGGTGGCCTTGGTGATGACGACGTGGTGGCCGCGTACCGGACCCCCCGACCCCGATGCCGACGCTCCGCCTCGCCGGGAGATCCTGGCTCTATCGTCCGCGGGCAGTTGGATCCGCCTGCAATCCGCGGGCGCACCCGAGCTGTGCCTGACCGAAGGCCGTGAGCGCACCGGCCGCTACGATTCCGCTGTCGCCGTCCTGCGATCGTGCGGGGAACCGGGAGGGCCGCGAGTGTTCCTCCAGCCCGTCGGGACCGACCGGACCACCATCAAGTGGGAACACCCCGTCACCCGGATCATGGGCTGCCTCACCGTCGTGGACACCGAGGTCATCAAGGGCATGCTCGAACCGCAGGAGAACTGCGTGGACGGCAACGAGGACCAGCTCTTCCACATCGAGCGGGCCGGCGAGCAGAGCTACCGGTTGCGCACCCCCGGCAGCGACCTGTGCGTCGGCCTGCGCGACGACCTCATCGCGATCGACGCCGAAGCCATCCGCGAACCCTGCGCCGCGGAGAAGGACCAGGAGTTCCTGTTCGACATCGAGGCAGGCGCGGGCTCGTAATCGCCCAACCGGGACCGATCGCGTGGGGCATTGCCATTGACGGTGAGCGCCATGCTCTTGACGATTCGCGCCTGACCGGGCGAAGGCGAAATCGTCGGCACGCAGGATCAACGGACTCCGGTGCGTGGTGCGCGAACCTGGGTTTCTCTCGGAAGGGAGAAGCCATGAATGGACGCTGGGGCCAGGCGCTGGCCGTCACGGTGTTGCTGGGTGTCCGGCTCCACTTGACCGCCGACCGCTCGCGGCGGCGATGGGCGAGGCGGAAAAGCCCGCGGGGAGGGCATCGCGTCCGATCGTGGTCCAGCACAAGGAGGATGAAGTGAAAAAGAGCTTCGGGCACCTGATGGCCGTGCTCATCGTGGCGCTGCTGGGTACCTCGCTGCTGGCCGTGTCGCCGGCGAGCGCCGCGGAACCGCGGGAGAACCGGATCAGCCGTGCGGAGGTCATCTCCCGCGCCCAGGACTGGTGGCAGCGCCAGATCCCCTACGACCAGTTGGACGACGCGACCGACGTGGAAGGCGTGAAGTACCGGACGGACTGTTCGGGATTCATTTCGATGGCGTGGCGGTTGCCGGCCAGTCGTACCACGGACACCCTCGACGACATCTCGACCCCGATCTCCAAAACCAGCCTGCAACCCGGTGACATCATGATGTGGGACGGGCCAGGGAACGAGGGCCACGTGGTGCTGTTCCAGAAGTGGGAGAACAAGTCCGCCGGGACGTTCTGGCTGTACGAGCAGAGCGGTACAGCGGAGGACATGAACCACCGGGTCGGCAACCTCAGTGCGTTCACCCACATGCAGGCGTACAAGTACGGCGACGGCGACGGTGACTTCGACGCGAAACACGAGTCGTTCAACGAGGTGGACGGCACCGAATTCACCGATTTCAGCACCTCGCCGACCTACTGCAACACCGACGACCTGCCCTTGTTCCGGCTCACCGGTTTCCGCAACGTCCAGGCGCGCATTCATTCGTGTGCGCGATACGAGGCGTCGGACAACACCATCCGGGGCTGGATGGCCGTGCAGTGGTGGCCCTACGCGGGCACCGATGACGACAGCACGGTGACCGTGGGCACCAAGTTCGACGGTTTCGGCCTCCATCCGCAGTTGCAGATCGGTACCGTCACCCAGCGGGAAGCCGTGTGCTGGATGGGCGGGGACATGAACGCCGCCGCGTCCGGGTTGCGTGGCTGCTACTTCACCATGCCCGGCAAGAGCGGCGACTGGTCGCTGGACGGCTGGGTGAACTGGGACGAGAACAACGACGGCGAGCCGCCGTTCGGGCCGCGCTACACCTACGGCAGCCCGATCATCGACCGCTGAGGTGAAGCCGAGGCGTGGCCACCTGCCTGGGTGGCCACGCACGGATCGTGGTACTCGCCCCGGCTGTCGACCGGCATGCCCATCGACGCGCCGTGCTCCGCGGAGTACCGCATCACCGCGTGGGTGATCGCCACGTGGCCCCAGGTGAGCAGGCCCGCGATCACCAGGCACACGCAGACCCTGACCAGCCGCCGGCCTCGGTCCACGAAGGCCAGCAGGCCGGTACCGGCGAGCAGGAACAGGAAAACCGAGCCGTAGCGCCACAACTGCGGTCCGAGTGCGGCGAACGGCAGCAGGTTGTCCGCCCGGCAGGCCACGTGCGCGTCGGCGGTCAGGCGGGCGAGCTGGCTGGCGCCCAGCCACCACCCGACCACCGCCACCAGGACCACCACCCCCCACGCAGTCATGACAACCACGCGCGGCGCGCGCCATCGGCCTCGCTCACTGGTCATCACAGAGGCAGCGTACGACGACCGCTCCGACGGAAAACGCATCGGCCGGACCAGGCCCCTCCTCCGCTGTTCGCCCGGAAAGTTCCCTCGGCACAGAGGGGGGCGACGGTGACTCAGTCGGACGGGAACACGCGAGCCGATCGCGGGGCACGCGGTGAGGCCAGGAAGTTCTGGTACACCGCCGGCTCCTTCGGTGTCTTCTGCTCCGGCAACTTCGGCCGCGACGGCGAGCGCCACGCCATCCAAGCTGACCAAGAAAATCGGTAAGCAGGACGAGCCGGATCTCGAGTTCGAAATGGTGCGCTGGCTACAGCCCACCTGATCGCGCTCCTGGGGGCTGCGTAACCCGTCGTCCTCTGCCTGCCGATTCGCGAAATTTCAGCCAGTAGTCCGCATGGAATGGGCCCGGCCGCGTTCACGGCCGGGCCCGTTCTCGGTGTGGCTATCGTTGGTACGGCCCAGGCGAGCGCGGGTTCAACGCCCTCGCGGAGGACGAGGACCCCGGCGTTTCCGTGGCCGGGCAGGACAGGCCCTTCTGCGGCACCTTCAGGTTGAGCAGATAGGCGTCCACCGCTTCGTTGACGCACGGGCTCGGCCCGTCGTTGCCGTAGGCGGTGTGGCCCCAGCCTTCGTAGGTGATCAGGTGCGAACCGCTCTGTTTCGCGGCGGTCCTGTTCCACTGGTACACCGTGGCCGGGTCGTGCACGTTGCCGACCATGACCAGCGGCGGCGCCCCCTTGATCCTGAGCGGCTTCTGCGGGTTCGTCGTCTTCAGCGGGTTGCCGGCGCAGGTGAGCGCGTGGTCGACGTAGGGACTCCACTCCATGTTCGGGAACTTCGCGGACAGCTTCCGGCGCAGCTTGTCGTATTCGGCGAAGTTCTTCACCGGGTAGCGCCAGTCGCTGCACCAGATCGGCGGGTACGGGTTCTTGATCGCGGCGGCCGCTTCGAGCGTCGCCGCCGACGTCGTGCCCGTGCCGTCCTGCAACTCCTTGAGCTCGGTGGCCACGCTGCCCCACACCACCGGCCTGGTCACCGAGAACATCCGCTGCGACAACTCGTAGAAGCCGATCGGATCGCCCGTGGCCGGGTTGGTGAGCGTGCCCGCTTTGGCCCGTCCCTTCAACTCGCCGTAGACCTTCGCGGTGCCCTGCCCGTGCAGCGCACAGGTTTCGGTGGTGTCACACCACTTCGCGAACTCCCGGAACGCCACCTCCACCGGCTCGGTCTCGGTGCGCATGAAGTCCCACGCCGTCGGCAGGCTGTGGTCCATGTTGCCGTCGTTGACCATCGCCCGGATCCGGCCCGGGAAGAGTTCCGCGTACTGCTGCCCCATCAGCGACCCGTACGAGTAGCCGACGTAGTTGAGCTTCTCCTCGCCGAGCGCGGCGCGGATGGCGTCCATGTCGCGCGCGGTGCTGAGGTTGTCGACGTGGTCGATCAGCTCACCCGAGTGCGCACGGCAGCTGTCGATCAGCTGCTTGTTGAGCGAGACGAGGTTGTCGAACTCCGCCTGGCTGGTGGGCCGTCGTGCGTCGAGCGCCTGCTGCGAAAGCGTTTCGTCGCAGAGCAACTGCTCGCTGGTGTTGATGCCGCGCGGGTCGAAGCCCACGACGTCGAAGCGGGCGGTCACCGCCTCGGTGAACGGGTCGGCGTTGGCCACCATGCTCACGCCGCTGCCGCCGGGCCCGCCCGGGTCGACCAGGATCGAGCCGATGCGGTTCGCCTGGTCCTTGGCCGGCCGCTTGGCGAGCCCGATCTTGGTCTTCGCGCCGTCCGGCCGCGACCAGTCGAGCGGCACCTCGATGGTGGCGCACTGGGCGCCCTTGCCGTTCGGGCACGGCTGCCAGTCGATGGAGTCCACCGCGTTCGCGGTGGCCGGTACGGCGGCCGCGATCAGCACCCCGGTCACCCCGCCGATGAGAGATCTTTTGACTATGCGCACGCAGTTGGTTCCTTTCCGTCGGCTACGTGCTTCAAGCTACCGACAGAACTGATCACACGGAGTCCATTTTCGACGCCGCTGAGTCACTGCGCGGTGGTCGAGCCAGCCACCCACTGGCTCGACCACTGCCGTCCGCGCGCTCAGGTCGCCTGGCCGGCGATCACGGGTAGCCGCCGACGGAATAGCGGTGACCGTGATCCGCCAGGGCGGCTCCGTCGGGGATCACCCACATCGTGCCGCTGCAGGTCGAGTACTGCCAGAGCCGCTGCGTGAAGCCGGTCCGGTTGTAGGACGAGCGGAACCCCAGTGGCGCGGGGAACTTGCAGGACTTCGGCGGGGTCGCCGTGATCTTGTACCTCGTGCCGTCGAAGTGGGGGAGGCTCCACACGCACAGGAACCCCGGATCGCACAGCGGCGCTCCCGCCACGGCGGCCGCCTTGTGCCCGCGTACCTGGTCCGCGTGGGCGACCGGTACGTTCCCCGCGAACCCGACGAGGAGCAAGCTCAACAATGCCGGGACTTTCCTGACTCTGGTGTTCGTCCTGCTTTTCATCGTTTCCTCTCACCGTCGGAAGAATGCCGTGGGCGCGAAGACATCAAGGGCCACCGACCGAGTAGCGGTGACCGTGGTCACCGAAGGCGACCCCGTTCGCGATCAACGTGGTGACGCCGGTACAGGTGGAGTACTGCCACAGCCGCTGCGTGAAACCGGTGCGGTTGAACGCCGAGCGGAACCCCAGTGGTGCCGGGAACTTGCAGGAACCCGACGGGGTCGCCGTGACCCGGTACCTCGTGCCGTCGAAGTGGGGCAGGCTCCACACGCACAGGTAACCCGGGTCGCACAGCGGCGCTCCCGCGACAGCGGCCGCCTTGTGCCCGCGCGCCTGGTCCGCCTGGGCGGCGGGCACGTTCCCCGCGAACCCGACCGCGAGGAGACTGAAGAAAAACCGCTGCTTTCCGGACACCCCTTCTCCTCGCCGGTGTCTTCCTGATGACCGTCGACATGCCTTCCCCTTCGTTCGACCCGCAGCAGGCGGAACCGCCCGAGCTGTGTGCCGTCCGAGGATGGGCCGGCGGTGTTGGCAAACGATTGCGGAAACCTTAAAAGCCCAGTTCAGCGAAAGAGTGCGGGCCGGGGGCCGGTGCTCGCTACACTTCGCCGGGCTGACCGGGCCACGGAGGTGAACGGGCGTGATCCTTCGTCTGCTGGGCGAAGTCGGGTTGCTCGTGGACGGCCGCGAGGTCGGCCTGGGCCCGGCCAGGCAGCGGTGCGTGCTGGCCGCGCTCGCGGTCGACGCCAATCTCGCGGTGTCGGTGGACCGCCTGACGCAACGGGTGTGGGGGGAACGGCCGCCCTCGCGCAGCCGGGCGACGCTTTCGGTGTACCTGTCCCGTCTGCGGCAGGTGCCCGCGGTCGCGCCGTCGGCCCGGATTTCGCGGCGCAGCGGGGGATACGTCCTGGAGATCGAGCCGGCAGCGGTCGACCTCGAGCGGTTCCGCGACCTGTGCCGCCGTGCTCGCGCGGGCATCACCGACGACCGGCACGCCGCCGGCCTCCTCACCGAAGCGGTGGGCCTCTGCCACGGCGAGGCCTTGACGGGCCTCGTCGGCGACTGGGTCACGGCCGAACGCGACCGCCTGGCCCAGGAGCTGGCCGAAGCGGAACACGACCGCACCGACGTCCTGCTCCGGCTCGGTCACGGCCCCGATCTGCTGGCGGACCTGGCTCGCCGCGCCACCGCGAACCCGGTGGACGAACGCGTGGCCAGGCAGTACCTGATCGCGTTGTCGCGCGCCGGGCGCACCGCGGACGCCCTGACCCACTACGAGCGGATCAGTGGCCACCTGGCCGAGGAGCTGGGTGCCGATCCGGGCGCGGCGCTGCGGCAAGCGCACACCGAGGTCCTGCGTACCAGCACCGAACCGCCTCTCGGTCCCTGTTCCCTGCCCTACCGGATTCCCGATTTCGTCGGCCGTGAACTCGAACTGGACCAGCTGCGGCAAGTGCTGCACGGCGGAGCCACGGTGCTCGTGCACGGGATGGCCGGCATCGGCAAAACCGCCGTGGCGGTGCGGGCCTGCCACGACAGCGCACCGCGGTTCCCCGATGGCCAGCTGTACATCGACCTGCACGGCTACACGCCAGGGCACAGTCCCCTTTCGCCCGCCGCCGCCCTCAGCGATCTGCTGGCCCAGCTCGACATCCCGCCCACCCGGCACCCGGACGGACTCGACGCCCGTGCTGCGCTGTGGCGGGCCCGCACCGCGGGGCGCAAAGTACTGGTGCTCCTGGACAACGCCGCCGGCGCGCACCAGCTGCGGCCGCTGCTGCCCGGTACCTCCAGCGCTGCGGTCGTGGCCACCAGCCGTCGCAGGCTCACCGCCCTCGAAGGCGCGCACACGCTCGCCCTCGACCTGCTGCCCGACGCGGACGCGATGACGTTGTTCACCGCGGTCTCCGGCCGCGAAGGCGCCGCGGCGGCCGCGCTCTGCGGCGGGCTGCCCCTGGCCCTGCGCATCGCGGCAGCCCGGTTGCGGAACCGGCCCCACTGGACGCCCGACGACCTCGCGCGGCGGCTGGCCGAGCGCCGGCAGCGCCTGAGCGAGCTGCGCACCACCGACCAGGACCTGGCCGCTGTTTTCGCCCTGTCCTACCGTGAACTGGATCCCTCGCAACAGCGCATGTTCCGGCTGCTCGGCGCACACCCGGGAACACGCATCACCCTCGCGGCCGCGAGCGCGCTCGCCGACACGAGCGCCCCCGGCACCGAACCGCTGCTCGACGCCCTGCTCGATGCCCACCTGCTCGTCCAGCTCGATCGCGAGGCCTACGCCCTCCACGACCTGCTCGCCGAGCACGCGCGCAGCCTCACCGAGCCCGCCGAACGCTCCGAGGCCCTCGACCGCTTGCTGGACTACTTCCGCGGCGGCGGAGCTGACCAGTGGCATGCCCAGGAACTACCGAATCTGCGGGCCATCACCCAGTGCGCCCTGGAACGCGGACAGTTCCAGCACGGGTGGCGCATCGCCGACCACACCGCGCGGTACCTGCGCATGCGGGGGCACCGCGACGAATTCCTCGCGGTGGCCCGCTTGGGCGTCACCGCCGCCGAGCACCTCGACGATCCACACGCACTGCTGCCCAGCCTGGAAAATCTCGCCAATGCCCACTGGGAAGCCGGACGCTTGCAGCGCGCGATGGAGGTGGCCGACACCCAACGACGACTCGCGGCGGCGAGCGACGCCCCCGTCGCCCACGCCACCGCCCTTTCCCGGATCGGCACCCTGCACGGCATGTTCGGTGACTATCGCCAAGCACTGGCCTACTACCAGAAGGCGCTTTCCGGCAGCGTGCCCGACACGGTCACCGCGGTGGTGCTCGGAAACCTCAGCCATGCCCACGAAATGCTCGGTGAGTTCGACCAGGCCCTCGCCGCGGCTACCCGGGCACGCCGGTTGCGCGAGCAGGCCGAAGACTGGCGTGGATGGGCGCTCGCCACCGCGCAGGAAGCTCTGGTGCTCGCCCGGCTCGGACGACTCGACGAAGCACTCGCCACAGCAGCACGAGCGGTCGGCACCGCAGAGCGCCACGACGACGCGTTCGGCCAAGCCTGGGCGTGCACCGACCACGCGGAAGTGCTCCTCGCCGCGGACCGGCCCGAGGAGGCGTACCGGCAAGCACGCCGGGCGTGCACCATCCTGGCCGACCTGAACCAGCCGCTCCTGCTGACCATGGCCGCCAACACCCTCGGCGACGCGCACCTGGCCCTCGGCGAGCCGCGACCGGCCCTCGACCACTACCGCACCGCCCACCACACCGCGGAACGCATCCACTACCAGCGGCAGAAGGACCGGGCCCGGGAGGGCTACGACCGCGCCCGCGCTGCGCTGGCACTCCCGGCGGTCACGCCGGACTCCGGTTGACCAGACGTCCTTTCCCACACCGCGTCGAGCGCGCCCGGCAATCGCAGCTTCCAGCCGTGGGGTGTCGCGTGCCGACCCGGAGCGGGCCGCACGCCGGGCATTCGTTCGATCAGGACGTCCAATGCGGTCCGCGCGAGCGCGGTGACCAGCGGGTGCGCGGGGCAGTGGTGCGGTCCGGCGCCGAACCCGAGGTGGGTCCGGACATCGCGGTGCAGGTCGAACCGGTCGGGGCCGGTGAACACTTCCTCGTCGCGGTTGGCCGAAGCGATGGCCGCCGCGATCAGGGCGCCTGCTGGGATCTCCCGGCCGCCGAGCGTCACCGCGCGGGTGGTGCGCCTGCCGAGCACGCCGACCGGGCCGCTCCAGCGCAGTGCCTCGTACACCGCCGCGCCGAGCAGTGACCGGTCGGCGTGGACCGCGGCGAGCTGGTCCGGCGCCGACCACAACGCCACCAGCGTCCAGCCCGCCAGCCACCCGGGCTCGAGCGCGCTCAGGCCGAGGTGCTTGAGCACGGGCATCACATCGGCGTCGGGACGTGCCCGGCCGGGCGGCCGATCGTGGTGCAGGAGATGGGAAATCACCGAGCCGTCCGGCCGTGCCCGCAACCGGCTCACGGCTTCGGTCACGGCCGCGTCCTCGCCCATGACCGCCGCCGCGGCCGTGGTCACCGCGGGATCGCGGCCGAAGTCGTTCGCCACCTCGGTGAGCACGCGGCCCCAGCGCTGGAGCACGTCCGTGCCGGAATCGAGCCCGAACAGCGTGGTCAGGCCGATGACCGAGACCGGTTCGAAGTAGTCGCCCGCCAGGTCGGCCCGCCCGGCCGCGCCGATCCGGTCGGCGACCCGGCGGGCGACCGGCCGGGCGATGGTGTCCACGAAATCGGTCACCCGGTGCGCGTCGAAATCGTGCCGGAACGCCTCTCGGAGGTCGTGGTGCGCCTCGCCTTCCCGCAACAGCAGCGGTGTCCCGCCGCACAGCCCGATCAGGGACGAGGCCGGCTGATCGGTGGTGAACCGGTCCGCGTCGGTGAGGACCGTGCGGACGTCGTGCCACCGGGTCACCAGCCACTGACCGGCCTCCGGCACCCAGCTCACCGGTTCCTCGCGGCGCAGCCGGGCGTAGGCCGGATAGGGATCGGCCTCCAGTTCCGAGAGCGTGACCACGGCGTCAGTCGGTGAAGGTCAGCACGGCCGAGACCTCGGGCAGCGGGTACGGGTGCCCGGCGAGCCGTTCGGTGTGCTTGGCGAGACTTTCCAGGAACTTCGCCGCGAGATCCAGGGTGAAGCCCTGACGGCACACCACGCGGATGACGTCCACGTGCTCGAGGCCGGGCGGCAGGCTGTACGCGGGCACGTGCCAGCCGTCGCCCTTGAGCGCCTCGGACAGGTGGTAGACGGTGAACCCCACGTCCTCCGGGTCGCGCAGGCGCAGCGCCACCACCGGCAGGTCCTCGCCGTCGCTGATGATGTCGAAGGGACCCATGGCCTCGACCACCTTCGCGACGTACCGCGCGACCTCCTGGCACCGCTGGGCGATCAGCTGGTAACCGGCCAGCCCGTTGCGCAGGAACTGGTAGTACTGCGCGATCACGCCGGAGGCCGGGCGGGAGAAGTTGAGGGTGAACGTGGGGTGGTGGCCGCCGAGCACGTTGCAGTCGAAGACCAGCGATTGCGGCAGGTACTCCGGATCGCGCCACAGGCACCAGCCCGAGCCCGGGTAGACCAGGCCGAACTTGTGCCCGGAGGCGTTGATCGAGACCACCCGCGGCAGGGCGAAGTCCCAGGCGAAGTCCATGTCGAGGAACGGGGCGAAGAAGCCGCCGCTCGCGGCGTCGACGTGCAGCGGTACGTCCACACCGCGGTCCGACGCCACGCGGTCGAGCGCGGCCGCGATGTCGGCGACCGGGTCGTAGCGCCCGTCCTGCGTGCTGCCCAGCACCGCGACGACCCCGATGGTGTTCTCGTCGACCGCCTCCGCGGTCAGCGCGGGGTCGAGGATCGTGCGGCCTTCCGCGAGCGGCACCATGCGTGCCTCGACCTCCCAGAAGTTGCAGAACTTGGGCCAGCACACGTGGACGTGGGTGCCGAAGACCAGGTTGGGCCGTCCGGTGCCGCCGCGCTCGCGCCAGCGGCGCAGCATCGCCAGCCCGGCCAGCATGGCCGCTTCCGAACTGCCGCTGGTGGAGCAGCCGATGAAGTTGCCGTCGTCCTCGTGCCACAGGTCGGCGAGCATGTTGATGCATTCCTGCTCGATTTCGGAACTCGCCGGGTATTCCTCGCGGTTCATCAGGTTGATCGCGGCGGTGTCCGCGTAGATCCGTTCCAGTTCCGGTTCGGCCGACGTCGTGCAGAAGGTGGCGAGGTTGAGCGCGGCCCGCCCGTCGAGCAGGAGCCGGGACTGCACGATGCCCGCCGCGACCCCCGCGGGCATCGGATTCTCCGGCACTCTGCCCTTGGGGATGACGTCCTCGCTGATCCGCTGGGCGAAAACGGGAGCGAGCTGCAGATCCTGCTCATCGGTAATCACGCGCTGCAAACTCATGGCGACCTCCGCGTTTCGAATGGGTGAGTGGTGGGAATGCCGGTACCGCGGCGTTTCGGCGAGCTCACGGGATCCTCGGCGACCTCCTCATCGTGTCAGGTCCAGGGACCGGGCGGAATGCCGTCGTCAAAGGACAACCTGGACGAGGCGAGTGGTGACTCCGGTCGTCGACGACCGTCGCCGAGCCATCTCGGCTGCGTCTGCGCGATTCACGAAAGAGTTGTCATCGGCCGGAAAGTGCCACTTCATCGGTCACTGAGCGTGCATTCAGCGGTGAGGAAATTCCGCACCGGCGGATCATCCCGAAAACCGGCGGCGCTTCGGCCGGGCCGATCGTGCGCGATGTGCGGGGCGGGATACGTGCTGCTCCGTCGAATTGCTTAATGCGTGGATTCTCGTTGATCGGGCTTAATCCTTTCGGTGACCGAGGTCGAGCGAAATCCGTCCCGCGGAGAAGATGACCCGAACGCTGCTGCCGCCTGATGTCGATCGGTCGTACGGTAGGTGTGCGAGACGCCACAATGCGTCAACGAGAGGGAAGGGTGTTTCACCGATGTTGACCTCCACGCAGATCGAGAACATCGACCGGGTATTCGCGATGATCGATTCGAGTGGCGACGGCAGGGTGACTTGGGACGATTTCGAGACGCTGACCCGCGGGATAGCCGAGGAACTCGGCCGGGACTCGAAATCCACGGAAATCGCGGAATTGTCGGCCGCGTACCACGGCGTGTGGGAGTACGTCAGCGCGGCCGCGGACCTCGACCAGGACGGAGCGGTGACCAGGGACGAGTTCCGGAAAGCGCACTCGACGCAGGCGCTTTCCGCCGGGCTGTTGCTGGACAAGTGGCTGGTCGCGGCCGACCGGTGCTTCGACGCGGCGGACCGTGATGGCCATGGCTACCTCACCGAGGACGCGCTGGCCGGCGTGTACCGCGCGGGCGGCATCACTGACCGGCAGGTCGCCTCGGCTGCTTTCCAGGCGATGGACGTGAACAGCAACGGCCGCGTCGACAAAGCCGAGTTCTCGGCCAATGTCCGTGGTCTGTTCGAGGCGGTGGACAAATCCATGAAGGGCGCGCGGATGATCGGCTGAATCGCTCCTGTTCACGGATATTCGAGAGAAGGTGGATCTTATGTCGCACGACGTCACCGATCGGAAGTTCAGCATCCTCTTCGACTGGTTCGACCACACCGACGACGGCTGGCTCACGCGCCCCGATTTCGAGCAGATGGCGGAACTGTTCACCGCCGTGGCCCGCCCGGACGACCACGAGAACCGCGCCGCCATGCGCGAAGCCTTCACCGGTTGGTGGGACGTCCTGCGCGACACCGGTGCGACGGACGTGCAGGACCGCGTGGGACGGCAGAACTTCATCGAAGTCATGCGGACCGGCGTGACCAAGCCGGAGAACTTCGAACACCTGATCCTGGGCATCGTCAACGCGCTCATGCGCGCACTGGACACCGACGGCAGCGGCGAACTCAGCGCCGACGAGTACGTCCGGATGTACGACGCACTCGGGGTCGAACCCGAAACCTCCGCCGCCGCGTTCGAGCGCCTGGACCGCAACGGCAGCGGCAGCATCAGCCACGCCGAATTCCGCACGGCGATCGAGGAGTTCTACCTCAGCGCCGACCCGGAAGCGCCCGGCAACTGGCTGCTGGGCAGCCCTTCGCCGGCCTAGCTGGGCGTTGCGCGCGCTCGCTCGCACCTGGGCGGGGCACCGAGACCCGGTCCACGTGCTCGCGGAGCGGGGGGCACTATCGGGCTGTCCCGCCACCAGCCCTTGACCGGAAGCCGATCTTCGATAGTCTGGCCTGCTGCCTTCTGGGGGAAGGACCACAGCAGCCATGCAGAGACAGCTCCGCCTCTTTCTCGGTGCCACCCTCATCGACGCGCTCGGCAGCGGGATCTGGCTCCCGTTCGGGTTGCTCTTCCTCGTCCACGGCCAGGGTTTCGGCCTGGTCGAAGCCGGTGCGGCGCTCAGCACCGGTGGCCTGCTCGCGCTGGCGACCGGGCCACTGGCCGGCGCCGCGATGGACCGGTTCGGCCCGCGCACGCTCCTGATCGCCGGGAACCTGCTGCGGCTGGCCGCTTTCTGCGGCTACCCGTTGCTGACCTCGGTCTGGCAGGTCGTCGCCGTCACCGTGGTGGTCGGCGTGGGGGATCGGCTGTTCTGGACGTGCAACGCTCCGATGGTCGCCGCGCTCACCCGCGGCCGTGACGCCGAACGCGTGCTCGGCACGCAGACGGTGGGCCGGTTCGCCGGGGCCGGGGTCGGCGCGGCGGCGAGCGCGGTGCTGCCGGAGGTCACCAGCCCGGCGGCGTTCCACCTCATCGCCTACGCCAACGCGGCCACCTTCGCGGTGGCCGCGGCCCTCATCTGGTGCCTGCCCGCTCCGGCCGCGAAGCCCGCGAAGGCCAAGCCGGCGGGTTGGAAGGCCGTGCTCTCCGACCGTCCGTACGTCCGGTTCTGCGTGACGCACATGGCCTTCACCTTGGCCAGTGCGAGCAAGTTCGCCATCCTGCCGATCCTGGTCCGCGACTTCCTGAACGGTCCACAGTGGATCGCCGGTACCGCGATCACGATCGGCACGGTCGTGGTGGTGACCGGCCAGAACCTCGTCGTCCGCCGGCTCGCGAACCACTCCAGGACCACCGGGCTCATCGCCGCCGCGGCGCTGTTCGCGGGTTCGTTCGCCCTCCTGATCCCGGTCACCCTGGTCCCTCTGCCCGTGGCGACCGGGCTGATCCTCGTCACCAGCCTCACCTTCGCCGTCGCCGAGACGATGTTCGCGCCCCTGTCCACCGCGGCGGCCGCCGATGCCGCACCACGCGGGGTCGAGGGCCGCGCCAGCGCCCTGTTCCAGCTGTCCTGGGGACTGCCGATGGCACTGGCCCCGGTTTTCCTCGGCACCCTGCTTTCCTTGAGCGGCCCGCTGCTGTGGACGTGCCTCACCGTGACCTGCCTGCTCGCCATCCCCGCCCTCCTCGGCTTGAACAAGACGCTGTCCTTCAGCCAGTAGGGACGGCGGTTCCTCAGAGACGGATGTCCTCGGCGACGCTGGAGGCCGGCGTGCTGAGGATGCCGTCGAAGGCGTCGAGGACGGGGGTGTGCACGTAGACGCTCTGCATGCGGATGCGGTCCGGGCCGGCCACGTCGCCAGTCGTGCGTGCCCGGCGGAGGTCGGCGATGCCGAGCCCCAGTCCGGCGTCGGCGAAGGTGGCTTCGACGCTCCCGGCCTCGGGCGCCTCCAGCGTCGTGTGGTCGATGGTGAAGCCGAAGGACGTTTCCTCATCGCGTCGCATCTCCGGGATTTGGCCGGTGATGCTGGTCAGGGCGAGGGCGAAGTAGTCGTCGCCGAGCGAGCGGTGCAGGTGCTGGCCCATCGGCAACCCGGTGAGGTGGCCGTCGAAGGCGATCGGCGTTTTCTGGATGTGGGCGTTGTGCGCCATCAGCACGATGCGGGTGCCGGGCTCGTGGCGCTCCAGGTGCCACCGGACCGATTCGGCCAGGTAGTTGTCGCGGGCCGAGGTGTCCGCGGTCAGACCGGTTCCGGCGAAAAGACCGGCCATGGCGCGGAAGGTGTAGTCGCCGTGACAGGCGCCTTCGAGACGGCGCCGGGCGAGGTCGTAGCCGGGCTGGTCGCCGCGGGAGACGTAGAGCGGTTCGAGGGCGCGGAACCTGATGAGCAGGCGCGCCAGGATCGCGCTGAGGGTGTCCTGTTCGGTGGTCGCCAGGCGCGCCCACGCGGGTGCGGCCACGGCCCCGGAGTTGCCGCCGAACGATTCGGCGATCCGCATCGCCTCCTGGAGCGAGGGCAGGATTTCGGGATCGATCCGACGCAGGTAGTCGGCGACCGGGGCGAGCGCGGGGAGCAGGGATCCACCGGCCGCCGGGATGTCGAGACCGGCGAAGCGCACCGGTGTCGCGGCCGTGCGGTTGTACTGGCGGATCCAGCGCAGTGGCTCGTCCACGCCCACCGGGATCGTCGCGGCGAGGTGAGCGGACAGGTCGTCGTCGGTGCCCTCTCCTTGCGCCCACGCGTCGAGGGGAAACCCTTCGCTGAAGCCGAACTCGAAGGCCAGGACGGTGAACCCGCAGCGTTCGACCAGGAACCGCAGGATGCGCCGGCGCAGCAGCGCGAACTCGTGGATGAAGTGCGAGTGCTCGCCGATCGCGACGACGCGCGCGTCGCCGATGAGGTCGCGCAGCCGTTCGAGGTCGTCGAGCGGCGCTGACGGGTCGAGGTGGGTGAGCGGGACGGCGTGGCCGCGAAGCCAGTCGGAGAAGGGGAGAGCAGGCATGCTGATGACTCGATTCGGCGGTGCTAATGCGTTTTACCGGAGGGTTGCTGGCGCAGGACGGCTCTGGCCAGTTCGGCGGGCGATCCCGTGGTGCTGTCGACGGTCAGGTCGTAAGGGACGCCGTGGTCGTGGACCATGCGGTGGTGACCTCGTGCGAGCCCGGGCGGGTTGCGCCTGCCGCGTTCGCGCTCTTCGGCCACCGCGAGCGGGCAGGTGACGCGGACCAGCAGCACTTCCAGGCCGGACAACGCGTCCAGCCACTCCGGCAGCAGATTCGGGGTCAGCAGCAACTCGTCGATGACCAGGTCGTCACCCCCGCGGGCGAACGCGGCGGCTGCGGTCCGGGCGGACCGCAGCATCCGGCGTCCCACTTCGCCGTAGCGGACGATCACCGACGGGTGCCCGTCCGTGTCGCCGTCGGTGCGGTCGTACCAGAAGCCGTCGCGGCTGAGCGGGACCGTCGCGGCCCCCGCCCCAGTTCGGCGGGACCAGGCTGAACAGCGTGTCAATGCCCCAGTAGACGAACGGGGTGTCGCTCTCGTCCTGGATGGCCCTGGCCAAGGTGGTCTTGCCCGCACTCGACGTGCCGTTGAGGAAGATCACCCGGCCGGGCCGGTCACCGCTGCGCACCTGGCCACGGTATCGAAGCCGTTGACCTCGATCGGACTCGAGATCCTAGGGGCGGCGGGCGTGGTGGGCCCGGAAGTGCAGGGACAGGTCGGGCTCCCGGTCCGGTGGAACGCATTCGGCTTCACCGTTTTCCGCCGCCGTAGTTCGAGGTCAAGGTCGCAGCGTATTCGGCCGGGACCGAGCGGCCCGCGAAAGTCAGGGGGAGGTAGGAGTCGAGCGCACCTGACACGTCGAGGAACGGGCCGAACTCGGCACTCCACTCAGCCCGCGCTGCCTCGCTGGGGAATCCTTGGAATACGGCGACTTCAGGATTCCGTTCGCCCCAGCAGCCCCATGCTCCGGACGGACCGGTCACGGCGATGACATCCGCCGATATCGCGATCGACCCCAGGGCTTCCCCATTCGGCTCGTGGCCGATCACCGCCCAGTAATCGTCCACCGAGGACTCGACGGACAAGCTCACCGCCGGGTACAGCCGGTATTCCGGGAGGTAGAACTCGTCGGCCTCCGGTTCGAGCACCAGGAGTTCGACCTGTTCGTCACCGTGCCACCGGGCCATCGCGCACAGCGCCGGCCAGAATTCCGGCGTCAGCACCACGTCGAACTCGCAGAAGAGCGCGTCCGGCCGGGGAGTCCGGAAGACCTGGGCGGGCAACCTCGCCTCGAGGTCGAAAGTGGCCGCACCACGGGACCGGATCGCCAGGTACTCGTCGCGGTCGGTGACCAGCGAATCCACCGTTCCCATCAGTCCTCACCCAATCTGATCTTGATGTCGGCCTTCTTGGAGCCCGGTTTGAAGTAGTCCGCCGTCCAGCCCGCGTGGCTGTTGGCCTTGCCCCGGAGGAAGTACCTGGTGCCGTTCTTCTCGTACATGATGTTCGGGCCCTTGTCGGTACGGGTGAAACCGTTGGCCTCCAGGGTTTCCCCGAAACTCCGGGGTCCGACGTCCGTCAGCTTGTTCAGCATGCGGGCGCCCGGGTTGGTGATGTCCTCGTACTGCGACGCGCACTCGTCGTTGTGGACCAGGACAGGCTCGGCACCCGCCAGCACATAGTAGGTGTGCAGGCCCTCGACGGTGAAGTTGTGCACCCGCTGCTGCTGTGTCCACCCGTCTCGGGCGACGACCTCCAGCAGGCGGCCGTCGGGGGTGCGGACCCGGTCGCCGCGGACCAGGTCTTCCGCGTCGGTCCAGCGGTGGCTGCCGGCCACCCAGAAGGGGTGTTCGCCGGTGGCGGTGACCACTCCGGTGGCGTCACCCCGGTCGCCATCGGTGTCGACGGTGATCCGCACCAGTTCCTTCAGCCCCTGTCCGGGGATGAGGTCGGTCACCGGGCGGGCTTCGGTGACGCCGGTGACGGGATCCGTGGCCAGGACCCGGTCGCCGAGCTTGACCTGTTCGATCGGTTTGGTCGTGCCGTCGGCCAGCAGGACCGGTGTGCCCGGCACGAAGCTGTTCTTCACGGCGCAGGCCGGGGCGGCCTCGTCGCTGTCCCGCGTTGTCCGGGTGTCGCTCGGACCCTGCGTGTCCGGTTCGGACCGGGCCGATTCCGACGATGCGCCGTCGTCTCGCTTGGCCGGGGTTTCCGTCGACTTGCCAGGACGGGAGCCGTCCGGCGTGACGGAACCCGTGCGGCGCTGGGCATCGGCGCCGTCGCCCGGTCGCCGAGGTCTCGAATCGGTGTTCGCCGAGGGGCCCCGGGGGCTGCGGGCCGCACCGACCGGCGGGGTGTTTCGCGCTGCATTCCGCTCCGGAACCGACGCGGCATCCGGTGGAGCTTCGCCTGCGGGCCGGTTGGCTTCATCCGGCCGGCCTGGTTCCGGAGAGGGTCGATCCGGGGTCACCGCGTCGAGCCCTCGTGCGGGCCGGGTGATCTTGCCCGCTCCCACGGCGCCCGCGAGCAGGCCGCCCGTCCCGGAAAGTGGCGCCTCCCCGAAGTCGTCCAGCGCCTGCCGGGCGTTCTCGGCGGCCCGGTCCAGCGTGCCCCGAGGGTCGTTCCAGGCTTCGGTCGCCGCGTTGGCGACGCCGTTGATCGCGTCCTGGCTCGCACGCTCCACCTGGCGCTGGGCTTCGGCGTCCCCGTTGCCCGCGCGCTGCATGGTCTCCAGGCCGTCGTTGATCGCGTGCACGTCGTCGTGCACCGACGCGTAGGCCCCCGCGCCGACCCTGCCCAACCCGGTGGCCAGGTCGGGCAGCTTGTCCGGGTCGCTCTTCTCCTTGTCGATCTCGCCTTCGGCCCAGCCCCGCAAGCCGGAGACGCCCTGTTCGATCGACTCTTCCCAGGACAGCAACTGTTCACTGATCCGGTCGCGAAGGTTCTTGTCGCGGTCCTGCGGGGCGCGGGCGTTGCGCAACAGGTCAGCGGTGCCCTTGGCATTGCCAGGGCCGAGCCTCGCCGGCGCCTGAGCATCGCGCGGCGGGCTCGACGGCGCCGGGCGGGCACCGGGGAGCCCCGACTGGCGTCGCAGCGTGTCCACGCGGGCCGCGCGGCGGCCGGTCTGCTCGTTGCGTCCTGACGGGCCGGCGTCGACCGAGCGACGGTTTTCCAGTCGTCGCTGGTATTCGTCTGCTCTCGCCTTCCGATCGGCTTCCGCCTTGCGCTTGAGCTTTCCCGTTTGCTCGTTGCGGCCCGAGGGCCCGGCATCGACCGCCTTGCGTTCGGCGATCTTCTTCTCGTCCGCGCGTCTCTTCTGTTCGGCTTTCACCTGGCGTTCGCGCTGCCCGGTCTGCTCATTGCGGCCGGAGGCGCCGGCGTCGACGCGCTTGCGTTCTTCGATTTTCTTCTTGTCTTCGGCGGCCTTCTTCTCCGCCCGGCGCTTGCGCTCACCGCGCTCGCTCTGCTCGTTCCGGCCCGAGGAGCTTGCGTCGACGCGTTTGCGTTCTTCAACCTTCTTCTTGTCGTCGGCCTTCTTCTGCTCGGCCTTGACGGCACGTTGCTTCTTGCCGGTCTGCTCATCGCGCCCCGAAGCGCCGGCGTTCACGCGCTTCCGGTCCTCGACCTGCTTCTTCTCGTCCGCTTTCCGCGCCGCGGTCTGCCGCTGCTTCTTGCCGGTCTGCTCGTTGCGCCCGGAGAGGCCGGAGTCCACGGCCTTGCGGTTTTCGGCCTGCTTGTTCTCCGTCGCCTTCTTCTCCGGAGCAGGGGGCGGGTGGGGTGCGGGCGCCGCTTGCGCCTGCTGCGCGGCGGCGAGCACGAAGAACACGGAAATGGCGCCGCCTGACAACGTGTACAGAATCGATCTCGCGGTCGGACGCCTCGTGGTTTCCATCCATCCACCCCTCGGATCGGCTGACGAGGTGGTCAGGCTGCGCGCTGCCGGTCCAGCGGCCATACATTCCGGATACACCGGCTCAGCCCGGATCTCGCCCGCGCTTGCTCACGACCGCGACGAGCGTCGGTTGCGGCCTAGGGCGCCTGGTCTGTTCCGGCCGTTTTCCTGCGCCGTCGCGGTTCTGCGGAGCGTGGGGGTGTCTGGCGCATGTGGTCGCGGGCGCGGGCGAGGATGTCGGCGAGTGTTTCGATATCGGAGCGTGACAGGGGAGCGAACAGCAGGTCGTCGAGGATCGCGATGTGGCCGGGGAAGACCGTCGCCAGCACGGCTCGTCCCTCTGCGGTGATGGTGACGGTGATGCTGCGCTCGTCGTCGGCGGACGGCGTCCGGGTCACCAGGCCCCGCTTCTCCAGCGTCTGGGCCTGGTAGGTCAGTCCGCTGCGGCTGTAGACGACACCATCGGCCAGATCGGTCATCCGCCTGCTGCCCGCCGGGGAGTCGCCGAGGGTGGCCAGGAGCTGGAACTGCACGTAGCTCAGGTCCCCGGCGTCCCGCAGCTGCTGTTCGACGGCGTGCTTCAGCAGGCTGCTCGCCTCGATGAGGGCGAAGTACGCGCCCAGCTGGGTGGCGTCCAGAGGAGGTGGCGAGGAGGTCATGCGCCGGAGCCTATCAATGCTTCCAACTCGAAGCAGTTGCTTCCAGTTCGAAGCAGTGCTACCGTCCTCTTCAGTTGCTTCGAATTCGAAGCACAACACTGAAGGGACAGGCACCATGAAGGCAGTACGGTTCCACGAGACGGGTGGCCCCGAGGTCCTGCGCTACGAGGACGTCGACCTGCCGGTCCCCGCCGCGGGTGAGGTGCGCGTCCAGGTCGCCGGGTCGGCGTTCAACCCGGCTGACGGCGGTATGCGCGCCGGTTTCCTGTCGATCCCGGTGACGCTGCCGCACGTTCCGGGCTACGACGTCTCCGGCACGATCGACGCGCTCGGTGACGGGGTGGATGGCCTCAGCGTGGGCGGGAACGTCGTCGGCTTCATCCCCATGACCGCCGACGGCTCGGCGGCGCAGTACGTCGTCGCCCCGGCGGACGCGCTGGTGAAGGCGCCGGTGCGCATCCCGCTCGCCGATGCCGCCGGATTGCCCTCGGTCGGGCTCACCGCCTGGCAGGCACTTTTCGAGGCCGGCGAGCTCAAGGCCGGTCAGCGGGTGCTGATCAACGGTGCCGGTGGCCCGGTCGGCGGGTACGCCGTGCAGCTGGCCAAGCGCGCAGGTGCCTACGTCATCGCCACGGCGAGCCCGCGCAGCAGTGAGATCGTCAAGGCGGCCGGTGCCGACGAGATCGTCGACCACACCGCCACCACGGTCCTCGACGCGGTGACCGAGCCCGTCGATGTGCTGCTCAACCTGGCCCCGATCAGCCCTGACGGGTTCACCGCCCTGGCCGCACGGGTCCGTGACGGCGGCGTGGTCGTCTCCACGACGCCGACCGTGACGACACCCGGCGACGAGGAGCGGAACGTGCGCGCGGCCACGATCTTCGTCCACCCCGACGAGGAGGTGCTCTCCGACCTCGTCACCCTCGTCGACAGCGGCGACCTCCACGTCGAGATCGCCCGGCGCGTGCCGCTGAGCGAACTGCCCGAGCTTCACCGGCAGGCCGAGGCGGGGGAGATCCACGGCAAGGTCGTGGTCGTCCCGCCCGCCGTCTGACGAGTGCTCTTGCTGGCACCGGGAATGACTGTTACTTTTGGGTAGCTGTGACTTTGGGTAACACCCTCAAAGGCGAGGCTAGGGAGCACCTATGAGTACCGAATCGACGGCCCCCCAGCGGGGCGGGGAAGACGTCTCCCGGCGCCTGCTCGACTCGGCCGCGACCCTGTCCTACGACCCGGCCGACGAGGTGGACTGGGACGCCCCGCTGGACCCGGACCTCTACGGTCTGAACCCGGAGTGGAGCACCCTCTTCGGCACGCCCCTGTGGCAGGAGATGACCGAGCGGCAGCGGATCACGCTGACTCGGCACGAGGTGTGCTCGATCATGAGCACCGGCATCTGGTTCGAGATGATCCTGCAGCAGATGGTGCTGCGCGATCAGTACGTCGCGGATCCCGGTCGCGCGGACTTCCAGTTCGCGCTGACCGAGATCGCCGACGAGTGCCGCCACTCGATCATGTTCGCCAGGGCGTGCGAGAAGATGGGCGCCTCCGGCTACTTCCCGACCAGGGCGAGTATCGAACTCGGCCGCGGCTTCAAGACGCTCGCCGCCGCCGAGACGGCCTACGGCGGCATCCTGGTCGCCGAAGAGGTCCTCGACGTGATGCAGCGGGACTGGATGCGCGGGGAGAACGTGCTGCCGCTGGTGCGCACGACCAGCAAGATCCACGTGGTCGAAGAGTCGCGGCACATGAAGTTCGCCCGCCAGGAGATCCGCGAGAAGATGCGCGACGCCGGGCCGGTGCGACGGCGCACCAGCAGCCTGGCGATCGCGATCGCCGCCTACGTCATCGTGTCCAACATGGTCAACAAGGGCGTGTACGCCGCGGCGGGGCTGGACACCGAGCGGGCGGTGAAGGAGGCCGCGGGCAACACCTACCACCACGCGCTGATGCGCTCGAGCTGTGCGCACCTGATGGACTTCCTCGGCCGCGCCGGGCTGCTGACCCGCCCGGCCATGGCGATCTACCAGCGTGCCCACATGCTCTGACCGGACAGGACCGCCATGGCCTACGCGATCACCCAGAACTGCTGCAACGACGCGTCGTGCGTGTCGGTGTGCCCGGTCAACTGCATCCACCCGACGCCCGACGAGCCCGGGTTCGCGACCGCCGAAATGCTCTACATCGATCCGCGGGCCTGCATCGACTGCGGGGCCTGCGCGGACGCGTGCCCGGTGGACGCCATCACGCCGGTCGACCTGTTGAGCGGGCCCGACACCGTCTACACCGAACTGACGCGGCAGTACTTCGCCGAGAACCCGGCGGACAACGAGTGGGGCGCGCCGAGGTTCCCGCCGCCGGTGCCCGCCGAGCTGCGGGTCGCGGTGGTCGGGACCGGGCCCGCCGCCTGCTACACCGCGGATTCGTTGCTGCGCTTGGGTGCGGAGGTCAGCATGATCGAGCGGCAGCCCGTGCCCGGTGGCCTGCTGCGATTCGGCGTCGCTCCCGATCACCCGTCGACGAAGCAACTCGGGGACACCTTCGCCGGGCTGTTCCAGCACCCACGGCTCCGGTTGCACCTCAACGTCGAGGTCGGTGCCGACATCAGCCACGCCGACCTCGCCGCGCACCACCACGCCGTGGTCTACGCGACCGGGGCGGCGGTCGACAAACCGCTGGGCGTGCCCGGCGAGGACCTGACCGGTGTCCTGTCGGCGACGGCGTTCGTCGCCTGGTACAGCGCACACCCGGAGGCGCCGGCCGGCGATGTCGACCTGTCCGCCGAGCGAGCGGTGATCATCGGCAACGGGAACGTCGCGCTGGACGTCGCCAGGATCCTGCTGTCGGACCCCGACGACCTCGCCCGCACCGACATCGCGGACCACGCGCTGGAAGCGTTGCGGAACAGCAAGATCCGGGAAGTGGTCCTGCTCGGGCGGCGCGGACCGGAGCACGCCGCGTTCACCCGGCCGGAGTTCCTGGCGCTGCGTCACCTCCCTGGCGTGCGGGTGGTGGTGGACGGTGCGGCCGTCCGGGATGCCGACCCGGGCAGCAAGGCGGCGGTCTTCGCGGAGGTCGACGCCGAAGAGATCGACTGGGACGCTTCGCCCCCGCCGGGCAAGCGCATCGTCTTTCGTTTCATGGCCGCGCCGATCGGGTTCGAGGGTGAGGGAAGCGTCGAAGCCGTTGCCCTGACGGGCGGGGAGTCTTTGCCTGCGAAGCTCGTCTTGCGTGCGACCGGCTACCGGGGCCGACCGCTCGCCGGATTGCCTTTCGACGAGCGAAGCGCGACGGTGCCGCACGTCGGAGGTCGCGTCGCGGAGCTGCCGGGGACCTATGTCGTCGGGTGGATCAAACGCGGCTCGAGTGGTGGCATCGGCACGAATCGGGTCTGTGCCGCGGAAACCGTGGACGCGCTGCTGGAGGACGCCGCCGCGGGACGGTTGCTCCGGCCCGGTGGCAGCCGGGCGCGGTTCGGGAAGCTGGTCCGCCGGCGCAAGCCCGAAAGCCTGGGCGGGCGCGCTGCTCTGGCCATTGATCGAGCGGAACGCGCTCTGGGAAGTCTCGCGGGACGGCCACGGGTGAAGTTCGCCACCGTGCAGGACCTGGTGGCGGCGGGGAAGTCCCGCTTCCGTTCTTGATGAGGCGCCTCGGCTTGCCGTCCGGGGATGGCAGGTAGCGGACAGGCTCGGAGGGCACCCGGCCGGAGTCGTTACCGTGCGATTCCCGTCGCCAGCCAGGGGAGTCGTCGTGGTCGGTAGGCAGCTCAAGATCGCCCAGGTGGTCATGTTCGCGCAGGCGTCGGCCTCGCTCGGCATCTGGATCGTGCAGTTGCTGACGATCACCGCCCGCCTGGACCACAACCAGGAAGTCGCGGGTTCGGTGTGGTTCGTGATCGTGCTCAACCCGATCATCGTGGCGCTGGTGGTGCTCGCCGCGGTGTCCTTGCGGCGACGGCCGTGGGCACGCGGGCTCGCGCTGGTCATGGAAGCGGTGGGGGCGGTGAGCGCGCTGGTCAGCGTGATCACCGGGTTCTCCCAGGCCGCCGTCGCGATTCTGCTGGCCATCGGCGTGATGGTGCTGGTGATCTCCGGTCAGCGTTCTGCCCGAGCCGCGTGAAAGGCATTCGATGAAACACCTGCGTTCGGCCGCCGTCGCCAGTGCCTTCGTGTTCCTCGTCGCGGGATGTGCGGGTCCGCCGCCGACGGAGTGCCAAGGCGGCTTGTGCACCGGGCCCGCCTACTGGCCCAGCACCGCCACCCAGATCGAGAACGGGTTCGTGGCCGTGTTCAGCGCCATCGGCGTGGTGCCGATCGTGCCACGCAGCGCCAACGGACCCGCTCGCCGGACGATCCGGGACTAGGGTCATTCCCTACAGGTGGTGGAAGTACTCGCCGGCGAAGTCGGTCAACCGCTGCGCTGCGGCGGAGAGGTAGGTGTCCGTGCGCCAGACGAGGCTCAGGACGCGGTGGCAGTCCGGGACGTCGAAGTGCGCCCAGGCGCCCGGGAGGTGGGTGCCCGCGCTGCGGGAGTACGCGGGTACCAGGCCGACGCCGAGGCCCGAGCTGATCAGGTAGCCGGTGGCGCCGGGCTCGTCGCTTTCGCAGACGTAGTCGGGTCGCAGTCCGGCCGCCGCGAACAGCCGGTCGGTCAGCTCGCGTGGCCAGTAGCCGGGGCGGGTGGTGACGAACGGTTCGCCCGCGACGTCTTCCAGCCGCACGCGTTTCCGTCCGGCGAGCCGATGTCCTTGCGGGACACCGAGGAGCACGTCCTCGCGGAGCAGTTCCCGCGTCCGCAGGTTCGGTCCGGTCAGCGGCTGGGAGGCGAGGCAGAGGTCGACCTCGCCGGTGTGCAGTTGCCTGGCCATGGTCGCGGCGTCGGACTGGTGGAGCCGGATGTCGACACCGGGGTGGGCGGCGCGGAAGCCGGTGATCAGGCCGGTCACGGTGAGCAGGGTTTCCGCGGCGATGGCGACGCTGCCGTGGTCGAGGCCGGCGGCGTCGCCGAGTTCGCGCCGGCCGTCGTCCAGTTCGCGCAAGGCCCGGTCGACGCGCCGGAGGAACCCGGCGCCGAATCGGTTGAGCCGCAGCCCGCGCCCCACCCGGTCGAACAGCGGCACGCCGAGATCATCTTCGAGCCGGGCGATCGCGCGGCTGAGCGAGGGCTGCGCGATGCGGAGCTCGGAAGCGGCCTGGCTGAGGTGTTCGCGGCGGGCCACCGCCTGGAAGTACCGCAGCTGGAGCAGGTCCATGTTCCCTAGCCCCAACGTCATGAACAGCGGCGAACTTCGGTCTTGGACAGCATAGGGCGAGAACCAGGTCATCTGACTCGAGGTCGAGAACGAGCAGTATGCGGAACCGGAACATCATCCATTGAGGTGGTCCCGCCGACCCCGGGGTTTACGCCGAGGCCAAGGCGTGTTTTGTCGGCTTTCGAGCCGGGTTTTGCGCAACGGTGATCGGGTACTCGACCTCCATGATCGACTTTTCGGGTGCCACGCCGGAATCCCGCCCATGAGCGGCACTGCTCAAGCCCGGCTTTCCCGGCGCGGTCTGCTGATCACCGGCCTCGGCTTGGTCGCCGGGGCCTGTGCCCCGCCGCCGAACGAGCCGGCGCCCACCCCGCCGCTCGCTGCCCCGCCGACGCCGCTGGCAGCGGATTCCCCGGTCCCGCCGGCACCGAAGCCCGCGCCGATCGACGCGGGCCTGCTGGTCGGCTTCTGCGGCGCTCCGAGCGCCAAGGCGCTGGGCAAGATGACCGGCGATCTGGCCGCGGCGGGCCAGGAGCTGACGCAGCAGCTCCAGCAGTTCCCGGGGGACCGGCCGGCGACGCCCGTCGTCGAACTCATCGCCACCGCCGCGCACCGCACGCCGGGGGCCGACGGCATGTACCGCACCCGCGCCTCGGAGTCCACCGTCGCCGACTACCTGGCGCAGGCGCGCGCGATGAACGGCTTGCTGTTGCTGAACATCCAGCCCGGCCGCGCGCCGTTCCTGGCCGAGGTGCAGGCCTACGAGCGCTGGCTCGCCGAGCCTGACGTGGGTGTGGCGCTGGATCCCGAATGGGCGGTGCCGGAGGGCGTCGTGCCGGGGCAGGAGTTCGGCCGCACCTCCGGGGAAGACCTCGACGCGGTCGCGGAGTACCTGAGCGGACTGGTCACACGGCACGGACTGCCCCGGAAGTTGATGGCCTACCACCAGGTTTCGGCGTCCGTGGTCCGCGACGAGGCAGGCTTACGCGCCCACGACGGCGTCGTGGCGATGAAGATCGTCGACGGCATCGGCAGCGCCGCGGCGAAGAAGGCCACCTGGGATCGGGTGATGAAGACGAAACCGGACCACGTGCGCGCCGGTTTCAAGCTCTTCTACGACGAGGACACCCGAGACGGCGCGAGCCTGATGACCCCGGCCGAGGTACTGGCGCTGGAACCGACGCCCGGATACGTCGTCTACGAATAGGCGCTCGTCCACAGCGGATCCGTCCCTGCGCGGCTCGACTGGGCTGATCGTGCGACTTGTGTAACGCGGTGGTCGTGGTCGCTGACTGAGCTTTCGGTGACCCCGAGCCGGCGGAGGCCGCGGATGAAGATCGACTTGTTCAACGAGATCCAGAACCCCCGGCCGTGGCCGGACGGGCACGAGCAGCTCAGGTTCAGCCAGGCGCTGGAACAGGCGGTGCTCGCCGACGAACTCGGTTACGGGTGCTGGTGGCAGGTCGAACACCACGGTGCGGGGGAGTTCAGCCTGTCCTCGGCGCCCGAGCTGATGCTGGCGGCGTTGTCGCAGCGCACGAGCCGGATCCGGCTGGGTCACGCGGCGGTGCTCGCTCCCGGCCGGTTCAACCACCCGATCCGCGTCGCCGAGCGGGCCGCGACGCTGGACCACCTCAGCGGTGGCCGGGTCGAGCTCGGCCTGACCCGGTCGACGATCCCGGAGTGGCGGCTGTTCGGCATCGACCCGGACGAGGCGCGCGCCCAGACGCAGCAGGCGTTCGAGATGGTGCCGCGGATGTGGACCGAGGACCGCTTCTCCTACGACAGCGACTCCTACCGCGTCGACGAGGTCGCGATCTCGCCGAAGCCGCTGCAGCGGCCCCATCCGCCGCTGTGGCAGGCGGCCGCGAGCCCGCCGTCGTTCGAGGAGGCCGGGCGCCGCGGGGTCGGCGTGCTGGGCACGACGATGTGGGAGTCGCTGGAGCGCGCGGGCAGGCTGGTCGAGTTGTACCGGGCTGCGGCCGGGCGGTGCACGGATCCGGTCGGGGCGTTCGTCAACGACCAGGTCGGCTTCTTCACGTTCGTCCACTGCGCGGACACCGATGAGGAGGCGATGCGCAACGGTGCCGCCGCGGCCGCGGCCTGGTACACGGTGACGGCGTTGACCTTCTTCGAAGCGGCCAGTGAGTTCGTGCGGCTGAACGCGCGCCAGGAGGACATCGTGGCGTCGCCGGACGGTGGGGGTCTCACCGGCGAGTTCCTCCGGAACGAGGCACGCAACGCGCCGACCGAGGCGAACCTGCTGATCGCCAGGATCCTGCAGGGTGAAGCGGTGCCCGACGACGAGATCTTCACCGTGCTGAGCGCGCAGGACTCGCTGATCGTGGGCAGCCCGGACACCTGCCGCAAGAAGCTGCGGGCGTACGCGGATCTCGGGATCGACCGGATGATGTGCCTGCAGCAGATCGGTGGCATCCCGCACGAGAAGGTGCTCAGGAGCATCCGCCTGATCGGCGAGCTGATCCCCGGCTTGAGCTGACCACTGGGCGTTCTCGAACAGGGCACGAAGCTGGTCAGGCGGTGCTGCCGTGGCGGGTCGATAGGCTCCCGTCCATGTCGACACCGAGGAGTCTCCGGAGCCGCTGGGCGGGTATCGGTGCCGAAGTGCGGGACCGGTGGCTCTCCGTGGCGCTCACCGCCGCCGCGTTCGTGCCGGGACTCGCCGTCATCGGGGCACAGTTCGGGGACCTGCCGCGTCGTGGGGGTGACGTCCTCGCCGTCCTGCTCGTCCTCGGGCAGACCCTGCCGCTGGCGGTGCGCAGCCGGTGGCCCGCTGCGACGTTCGCCGTCATCGGGATCAGCTTCGCCGCGCACGAGGTGCTCGCGTACCCCACGACCGTCGGCAGCCTCGGTTTGTACTTCGCGCTGTATTCGGTGGGGGCGCACGAGGAGCGGTTCCGCCGGGTGTCGGCTGTGGTGGCATCGGCCGGGTATGTGGTGTTCGCGGTGCTCCTGATCTTGCGCGGATCGCCAGCGGGCCCATCGGACTACGTCGTCTACTTCGTGGTGCTGACCGCGGTCTGGCTGCTGGGCGCGATGGTGCGGCAGCGACGGCATCAGGAGGCCGAGCGGCGCCGCCTCGTCCACGAAGCCGCCGTGGCCGGCGAACGCGCGCGGATCGCCCGTGAACTGCACGACGTGGTGACCCACCACGTGACGGCCATGGTGGTCCAGGCCGACGCCGCCCGGTACCTGGCACCCGAGCGCGTCCCGGAGGTGCTCACCGCGATCACCGGCTCGGGACGGGACGCCCTCACCGAACTCCGGTTCCTGCTGGGCGTGCTCGAAGCGACCGGCGCGCGCACCCCGGGCCTGGCCGCCCTGCGCGACCTCGTCGACCAGCCCGGCCGGGTCGTCGAGCTGGTCGAGGAGGGCGAACGCCCCGAGCTGCCCGCGGAAACCGAGCTGACCGCCTACCGGATCGTGCAGGAAGCGCTGACCAACGCGGCCAAGTACGCCGCCGGAGCCCCGGCGGCGGTGCGGGTCAGCTACGGTGCCGACTTCCTCGAAATCGAAGTGACCACCGGAAGCCCGACGACCGGGCCCGACGCGCTAGGTTCCGGCGGCCGCGGGCTGGGCGGCCTGCGTGACCGGGTGCAGGCGCTCGGCGGCCGGTTCGCTGCGGGACCGCTGGCGGACGGGTTCCGGGTCAGCGCGATGATCCCCGCCGGGAGTGCCGCATGACCGGCTCACCGATCCGCGTCCTGATCTGCGAGGACCAGGAACTCATCCGCGCGGGTTACGCGACCGTCCTCGGCGCTCAGCCCGATTTCGAGGTGGCCGGCCAGGCGGGCAACGGCCACGAGGCACTCGCGCTGTTCGAGCGGCTGCACCCCGACGTCGTCGTGATGGACATCGAAATGCCGCTGCTGAACGGGATCGAGGCGACCCGCCGCATCGCCGGTCCCGAAGCGGCGAGTCCGGCGAAGGTCCTGATCGTCACGACCTTCAACGTCGGCCAGTACGTCTACGACGCGCTGCGGGCCGGTGCGAGCGGGTTCCTGCTCAAGGACGCGCCGCTGAACGAACTGGTCGAGGGCGTGCGCACGGTCGCCCGTGGCGACTCGCTCCTCGCGCCCGCGGTGACCCGGACGCTGATCGGCCGCTACGCCGACCGGATCCGCCCGGCCGGGACTCCCGCCGCGGGCCCGCTGGACAAGCTCGCGCGACGGGAGTTGGAGGTGCTGCGGCTGATCGCCGGCGGCCTGTCGAACGCGGAGATCGCGGCCGAACTGGTGCTCAGCGTGGAAACGGTGAAGACCTACGTCTCGCGGATCCTGACCAAACTGGACCTGCGTGACCGGGTGCAGGCCGTGGTGCTGGCCTACCGGACCGGGCTGGTCACCGTGTGACCAGCTTCGCCCTGCGGAGCAGCCACACCGCCGGGACCAGGCAGCACAGCAGCGCGAAGAGGCTCGCTTCCGGGCCGAACGCCCCGCCGGTGAGCACGTCCGGTCCGGAAAGGACGGTGCGCAGCAGGCCGGATTCGCTTTCCGCGCCGGAGACCGCGGTGCCGAACACGCCGGATTCGGTGAAGTTCCAGGCGAAGTGCAGGCCCATCGGCAACCACAGCGACCGCGTGGCCGTGTAGGCGATGGCCAGCAGCGCGCCGCCTTCGACCGCGATGGCCAGGGTGCCCCAGAGCGTGGCGTTGCCGTTGAGCAGGTGCGTCAGGCCGAAAAGCAGGGACGAGATCGCGATCGCGATGATGCTGCCGATCCGTTGTTCCAGAACGCGGTGCACCACTCCGCGGAACAGCAGTTCCTCGGTGACCGCCACCGAAGCCATCGAGCCGGCCACGCCCAGGCACGCCCAGACCGAGCCACTGGTGAAGTCGGCGTCGGTGAAGAGGGACACGAGCAGCATGGTCGCGAGGAAAGTGCCCGCGCCGATGAGCACGCCGCGCCCGAGCCCGCTCCACCGCCCGGTGGCGGCCAGTTCCGTGACCTCCCGGTCTTCGACGCGCTGGGAAAGCCATCGGTAGGCGACGATCGCCCCGGCGGCCGCGCCGATCCCGACGAGCAGACGCAGCACCGGCACGCCCGAAACCAGCATGTCCAGCGCCCGGGCGGCGATCAGCAACACGGCGGTACCGATGAGCAGAATCGGTACCCGGAACCGTTGCAGCTGTGTTTTCGGTTCGGTGGGGATGGTCATCAGAAAAGTCCTCTCGCCGGTTTCTCCGCAGTGCGGCGAGATTACGAACGAGCCGAGGCCCGCGACATCGCTCCGTGGCGGACACCCGCGGTAGCTCTCGAGAGGGACACGCGGCTTCGTGCCACGTACCGTGGACGGGGTGAGCACCACATCGCCCCCGACCTTCACCCTGGGCGCCGAGTTCGCTCGCGCCCTCCCGGAGTTGACCCTGCCCTGGCAGGCTGAGCAGGTTCCCGAGCCGCGGTTGCTTGTGCTCAACGAGCCGCTCGCCGCGGAGCTGGGCTTGCCCGCGGCCTGGCTGCGTGGCTCCGAGGGGGTGCGGCTGCTGGTGGGCAACCACGTGCCCGACGGCGCCACCCCGGTCGCGCAGGCCTACGCCGGGCACCAGTTCGGGTCCTACTCCCCGCGGCTGGGTGACGGCCGCGCGCTGCTGCTCGGCGAGGTCGTCCATGCCGACGGCCTGCCGCGCGACCTGCACCTCAAGGGGTCCGGGCGCACGCCGTTCGCCCGCGGCGGCGACGGCTTGGCCGCGGTCGGGCCGATGCTGCGCGAGTACGTCGTCAGCGAGGCCATGCACGCACTCGGCATCCCCACGACCCGCTCCCTCGCGGTGGTGGCGACCGGGCGATCGGTGCGGCGCGAGACGCTGTTGCCGGGCGCGGTGCTCGCCCGGGTGGCGAGCAGTCACCTGCGGGTCGGGAGCTTCCAGTACGCCAGGGCCACCGGCGACCTCGAGCTGCTGCGCAGGCTCGCCGACCACGCGATCGCCCGGCACCACCCGGGTGCCGCCCAGGCGGAGCACAAGTACCTGGCGCTGTTCGAGGCGGTGGTCGCCGTGCAGGCGTCCCTGGTGGCCCGCTGGATGCTCGTCGGCTTCATCCACGGGGTGATGAACACCGACAACATGACGATCTCCGGCGAGACCATCGACTACGGCCCCTGCGCGTTCATGGACGAGTTCGACCCCGCCACCGTCTACAGCTCGATCGACCACGGCGGGCGTTACGCCTACGGCAACCAGCCCGTCGTGGCCGAGTGGAACCTCGCCAGGCTCGCCGAAGCCCTGCTTCCCCTGTTCGCCGACGACCAGGAGCAGGCGATCGCACTCGCGGTCGAGGCGCTCGGGGGCTTCCGCGAGCAGTACGAGAACGCCTGGTCAGCGGGCATGTACGCCAAACTCGGCCTGTCCGGGGACGCCGCGGCCACCTTGGGGCTGATCGAGGAGCTGCTCACCCTCCTGCGGGAGAACCACGTGGATCACACCTCGTTCTACCGCCGCCTCGGCGCGGCGGCGCGAGGCGACGCCGAACCGGCGCGGGAGCTGTTCCTCGACCTCGCGGCGATCGACGGCTGGCTGGCGCGCTGGCGGGCACTGGGGCCGGACGCCGACGCGATGGATCGGGTGAACCCGGTCTACGTCCCGCGCAACCACCTCGTCGAGGAAGCCCTCACCGCCGCCACCGAGGGGGACCAGGGGCCGCTCGACCAGCTCCTGGACGTGGTGAGCGCCCCCTTCGACGAGCGGCCCGGCCGTGAGCGGTACGCGGCCCCCGCCCCGAAGGACTTCGCCGCCGCCTACCAGACCTTCTGCGGCACCTGACCGGTCGCGAAGCCACCTGGGCCCGCGTGTTCGACTTCATCGGTCGATCAAGACATCATGTACCTGAGCCGGGTGAGGCGGCCGCCGACTGCGATTGGGAGCCATGAACACATCGCGCCAGCCGACCACGCTGTGGGATCGGTCGCGGCAGGCTGTCGTCGCGGAGATCGTCGACACCGCACTGGCGTTGTTCGCCGAACACGGCTACGAAGCCGTGACCGTCGCCCAGATCGCCAAGCAGGCGGGTGTGTCGCAGCGCTCGCTCTTCCGCTACTTCGGCACCAAGGAGGACCTGGTCTGCGGCGACCAGGACGGCCTCGGGCGGCTGCTGGTCAGCACCGTCGAAACCCAGCCCGCCGAGCTGTCGCCGTGGGACGCGCTGCTCGCCGGGTTCGCCGCCATCTCCTCGGCGAACCACACGCCGGAACAGGTACTGGAGATCACCACGCTGATCTTCGACAACCCGCCGTTGCGGTCGCGGTACTACGAGAAGCGGCTGAAGTGGCAGGCCGCATTGGTGCCCGTCGTCGAGGCCAGGATGGGCATCGAGCCGGGTCCAGCGCCCGATCCGCGTGCGGTGGGCATCATCGCCACGGTGTTCGCGTGCGTTGACGCCGCGTCCGAACTGTGGGTGCGCCAGGGCGGCAAGGCGGACCCGTTCGCCCTGTACGAAGACATGCTCGCCGCCGTCCGCGGCTGACACCGGCAGCCTCCACCGCACGACGTTGCCTTGACGGTCACGTCCAATCTGGCATAGACTGCCAACTAGACGTCAAATGCCAGCGCGAATCGTCCGCAGCTCGCGGCTGAGCGCACCAGACTCTCCAGGTGCGGCGTTGCCTGCGGATCCACAGTTGATCAAGTCGAACAGGATGCACGCATGCCCGTTCCATTCCAGCGCAACAGGCTTCTGCTTGCCTTGACCGCGACGCTCATGGTCGCGGTCGCCATTCCGGTGGCCAATTCCGCCGTCGTCGGCAGCGAAGTGAACGCGGCCACGGGAAAGAAATGCTCCGAATTGGCCGGCCTCAAGATCGCGGCCAACGCCATTGGTTTGCCCACCGGTGGCGCCACCGTTTCTTCAGCGGTCTCCGCGAGCGCCGGTGGGGCCGGAAACCAGGCTTACGGCAGTCATTGCCTGGTTTCCGGGGACATCACGCCGGTTGATCCGGCCGCGCCGAACATCAAGTTCCAGCTGGCGCTCCCGGAAAAATGGAATGGTAAAGCCGCGATGCTCGGCGGTGCCGGATTGAATGGTTCCATCCCGCCACTCACGAATGCGTCGAACCTCTGGGGCTCCCAGAAGCAGCCGATTCCGCTCAGCCGGGGCTACGCGGTGTTCTCGAGCGACTCAGGGCACCAAGCCAAGGCGGGGGAGCATCCGGCCGCTTTCGGCGCCAACCAGGAAGCCCTCAAGAACTACGCGGGCGACGCGCTCAAGAAGACTCGCGACGTCGCGATGAGACTGGTCCGTTCCCACTACGGTCGCGCGCCTGGCAAGTCCTACTTCATCGGCTACTCGAAGGGCGGCGGCGAGGCGCTGGCTGTCGCCCAGCGCTGGCCGGCCGACTGGGACGGCGTGGTCGCCGGCGCGCCGGGCTGGAACGTCACCGGAGTAGCGCTCGACGGGCTCAAGGCCGCCCAGGCGGTGGCCGTGCCGGGAGCCTGGCTGAACGAAGCGAAGCGCCACACTCTCTATGCCGGCGTGCTGAAAGCGTGTGATGCTCTCGACGGCGCGAAGGACGGCGTGATCAGCAATGCCCGCGCCTGCGAGGCCCGGTTCGACCCCGCCGTCCTGAGGTGTCCGCAGGGCGCGGACACGGGCGATGTCTGCCTGTCCGACGTTCAGCTCACTGCCCTGAAGAAGATCAATGATCCCCAGTCCCTGGCCTACGCGATCGGCACGGGCGAGTCGAGCATCCCCGGCCACCCGGTCTACCTCGCCGACCACGGTGGAGGAGTGCCCGACGCCGTCCACAAGGAAATGCTGACCCAGCTCAGTGTGTACGGTTCTACGCCGCCTGCTTTCCCGCCGACCCCGCAGATGGGCGTGTACCTGGCCGACGGCGTCATTCGCCACATGATCGCGAAAGACCCGAATTTCAACACCCTGATGATGGACATCCCGAGCGGAAACGGACTGGCTTCACGCATCGAAGCTCATTCGGCGCTCTTCTCCAACAACACCGACCTGTCGCCTTTCCGGAAAGGCGGCGGAAAGCTCCTCCTCTGGACCGGCGGTGCCGAACCGGCAGCCAGGACGAGCGCGCACTACTACTCGGGCATGCAGGCGACGATGGGGCCCGCGCGAGTGGATTCATTCGCTCGATACTACGAAATCCCCGGCGCCCAGCACGGATTCTCGTCAGCTTTCCACCCGGAATGGGACCAGCTGGCGACGATCGAGAACTGGGTGGAGAAAGGCGTCGACCCGGCGAACAACATCGTGGCCACCGATGACGCCGGCGTTCCCGGCCGCACCAGGCCGCTGTGCACGTTCCCCAGCTGGCCGAAGTACAACGGCTCAGGCGACGTCAACAACGCGAAATCCTTCACCTGCACCACCCGGTGACAGCGCGATCTGTTTGAGAGTTGTCGCTGACAGCGGCTCGTGACCGTGGCGATCAGGATCGCCACGGTCACGAGCACGCCGGCCGCCCCGGCTTCAGCGACGCACGCGGCGTGCCCGGCGTCGGCAGTGAAAGCGACTCGGCACAGGCGGTCAGTCCGTCGTGGTCGAAGCGCCTGCCACGCGGTCAGTCCCACCAACGGCAGCGCGGCTGTGGTCATTGCGGGGTGGACTCGTGGAGTGCCGGTGCGCTGGACTATTCGGGTCTGGATTACCCGACCAGGCCGTGGTGTCGACCTGAAGCGTCGGTGCCGGTTGCTATACAGGATTCGCGCGACAGCAATCTGGAAGGACTCGGATGGCAAGGCGAATCGGCGGCGCGGGTGGCGGATCTGATGCAGGTGGTGGCGGCGCGAAGAAGGTGGTTGCAGCAGCGGTTGCCGCCGGGGTCCTCGCCGGGGGCGGTGGTGTGACCGGCGCATTCTCCTCGTCCGGCGGGGCGAGCACGGGCGAAGCCGCGCTCGGTCGCACCGTCAAAGCTCGCAAAGCCGACAGCAAATCGGCGGCCCGACGGGGCAATGCCGACGAAGCTTGGCAGAAGATGGGTATGCGCACGCTACGCCGGGTGGCGAAACAGGATTTGAACTGTGTCGCGAACTCCTTCGACGACATTCGTGCCTTCTTCGTCAAGACTCCTTGCGCGTTGCTGGACCGCACTCTGTTCGCCGTGGCGGACGACAACGGCGGCAGTATCGTCATCTCGGTCGCCTGGGTGAAATTCCACAGCCGCGCTGACGCCCGGCGTTTTCAATCGTTGATCGACCAGCACGGCAACGGCGACGTCCGGCCCTTGGCGACCAGCATGCTGGGCGTCGCCGAGGTTCGGTTCACCGGCCTGAACTATGACTCCGATATCCAAGGCGGCCGTACCGTCGCCATCGGCGAAACCGAACAACTCGACGGAAGCCCGGACGAAACGTTGCTTGATGCCCTGGCCGAGGTCGCCGTTCAACTGCCAAGCGCAGGCCGACCCTAGTGCTGCGGCCAGCAGGACGACTACGACGGGGATGGTCATGCCGACGGTGAAACCGAAGTGCTCGGCGGCCAGGTCGATCACCGCGGGTCCGGACAAGAGGCCAAGAAGACCCAGTGTCGATACCCGCCGATGGCGTGGCTGCAGCGCAGGCCGGGAACGGATCCGCTGGCGGTGAAGGTGGCGGGCAGAGGGTAGGACAAGCCCAAACCGAGCCTGGCCAGCCCGGCGGCGGTGCTGTCCAGAAGGAACCCGAGCCCGACGCCCGCGATCAGCGTTCCGGCGAGGAACGGCTGGTGGAGGACGACTTGGGCTGGCCAGCGGCTGCTGGCGTGGGCGAGGCCGTGCCATTCACGCTCGACGCGCTGCCGGTCGGTTGTCTTGTGGAGCTTGAGGCACGTCGGCGTAGGTGGCCGCGGCCCAGGCCGAGGGGTGACGAGGGTTACTAGACGACTGGTCTACTCGACTGCTAGGGTTCGAGTCATGCCGGTCACCTCACGCAACACCGACACCCGTCGGAACATCCTCGATGCGGCTCAGCGCATCATGGCTCGCCGGGGTTTTTCCGCTGTCGGTCTCAACGAGGTGCTCTCGGAGGCCGGCGTGCCGAAAGGTTCCTTCTATCATTTCTTCGCTTCGAAGGACGCTTTCGGTGAAGCGATACTAAGAAGCTATTTCACGGACTATGTCGCAGACATGGACCGGGTTATCGCCGGAGCCGACGGGTCGGCGGCCGACCGCCTGATGGCCTATTGGCAGCAATGGCGCCAGACGCAGAGCGTGGATGACTGTCAGGGCAAGTGCCTCGCGGTGAAACTCGGCGCCGAGGTGGCCGACCTTTCGGAGTCGATGAGGCTGGCTCTGAAAGAAGGCACGGACGCCGTCGTCGACCGCATCGAGCGGGCGATCGTCGCAGGTCTGGAGGACGGTTCGCTGTCGGTCGATGGCGAGCCGCGCGCCGCGGCTCAGGTCTTGTACGACCTGTGGCTCGGCGCGAGCGTGATGGCCAAGATTCACCGCAGCCCCGCGCCGCTGGACACCACCATGACGGCCACCCGTCAGTTCCTGCACTTGTAAAGCCCTTGGATGCCGGGGCACAGGCATCTTTATCCACTCAGAGACGACCGGTCTACTAAGGAAGGAAGTCATGAAGGTACTCATCGTTCTCACTTCACACGACGAACTGGGGGACACCGGGCGGAAGACCGGTTTCTGGCTGGAGGAACTGGCCGCGCCGTACTACCGCTTCAAGGAAGCCGGCTGGCAGATCGTGCTCGCCTCACCGCGGGGCGGCCGGCCGCCGCTGGACCCGAAGAGCAACGAACCCGACTTCCAGACCGAGCAGACCCGGCGCTTCGAAGCCGACCCGGAGGCCACCGCGGCGCTGGCGGCCACCGTGCGCCTGGATTCGGTGTCGGCCGACGACTTCGACACGGTCTTCTACCCCGGCGGCCACGGCCCGCTCTGGGATCTGGCCGAAGACGCCGGCTCCGCGCGGTTGATCGAAACGACCTTGCGCTCGGGCAAGCCGCTCGCGCTGGTGTGCCACGCTCCCGGCGTGCTGCGCCACGCCGTCGACGAGGACGGCGCGCCGCTGGTGCGGGGCAAGCAGGTCACCGGGTTCGCCAACTCCGAGGAGGAGGCGGTTCAGCTCACCGAGGTCGTCCCGTTCCTGGTCGAAGACGAGCTCAAGCACCTGGGAGGCACCTACTCCAAGGGCGGTGACTGGGAGCCCTACGTCGTGCAGGACGGTCTGCTGATCACCGGGCAGAACCCCGCCTCCTCGGCCCCGGCGGCCGACGCCCTGATCAAGCTGGTCACCACGACCAGGGCGTGACCCCCGAAGCGGGCGGTGGCACCGGGTTTCCGGCCGGTGCCACCGCACGCGTCCGTCCCGGCCGGCCGTCACGTGTGTCCCGGGCGTAACCGCACCGCGGGCTCGGTACCCTGCCTCGGGGAGGGACCACATGACGTCGACGTTGCCCGAGCAGATTCCGGATCCCAATCCGCATTTCGTCAACCAGGTCACCGTTCTCGACACGGCGATGGCAGCAGTGCGCCGTGCGCGAGCGGAAGGGCACCAGGCGACGGTGGTGTTCGGTGGCGGCCCGGGAATCGGCAAAACCGCCGTGGCGCTGATGCTGGCGGAACGAGCACGCGAGCTGTATCCCGACGGCCGGTTGTTCGCGCGGTTGAACGGGGACCTGGACGACGAGGGTATCGAAGCCGCGATCCTGGGGGACTTCCTCCAGGAGTTGGGCGAAGGCCGAGCCGACCTGCCTGACCGCCTGGATGCCCGGCGGGCCCGCTTCCATTCCCTCACCAAGGACAAACGCCTGATGGTGCTGCTCGACGGCGTGGTGCGGGCCGGTCAGGTGCGCATGCTGGTGCCCGGTGGCGCCGGGTCGCTGGTGATCGTGACCGAGGCCCAGCCGTTGGGGACACTGGCCGCCCACGGACCGGCGACGTTCCTCGACCTGGCGCCGCTGGAAGACACGGCAGCCCTCGCCCTGTTCGAGCGCGTGCTCGGCGAGACCGAGGTCGCACGGAACCGGACGGCGATCGAAGAGATCATCCAGCTGTGTGACCAACTGCCACTGGCTCTCACCGTGGTGGCGGCTTTGCTGCGGCGATTCCCGCAGCGCCCGGCCGAGCGGTTGTTGCGTGATCTGCGGGACGAGCGCCGGCGCGTGCGTGCCCTGTCGCGCGGGGACGACGTGTCCGTCGCGGCGGCCTTCAACCTGGCCAAATCCAGGCTGAACGACACCGCGCTCGCCTGTTACCACGCAATCGGATCGCAGCCCAGCAGCGGCACGTGGAGCGCCGGCGCACTGGCCACGGCGTTGAAGCTGCCCGAGATCGACGTCGAGGACGGACTACGGGACCTGGCCGAGGCGAGGCTCGCCGAGGAACTGACCGGCGAGCGGTACCTGGTACGGGATCTCGTGCGCTTGCACGCGCGGGACACCGACCCCGCGGAGCCCGAAGAACGCGAGCGCCGAAGTGAACGCCTGCTGCGCCACTGGTTCGACGGAACCGTGGCGGCGGACCAGTTGATCGCACCCGCGCGGCCCTGGCGGGCCCGGTTCCTGCCCGCACAACGCCTCGTGGTGCGCCACGCCGATCGGGAAGCGGCTTGGCAGTGGCTGCACCGGGAACGCGCCAACCTGCGCGCGGCGGTCGAATACGCCTACAGCGTCGGTGAGGACGTGCTGGTCGCCCGGTGGTGCGTGGCGCTCTGGCCGTTCTATGAATCCGGGAAGTTGCTCGATGAACTGCTGGCCACGCACCAGCTCGGCCGTGCCGCCGCGACACGCCTCGGCGACGCTGCGCTGGCCAGCTTGCTCGCCACCCAGGCCGGTTTCGCCCACTATCTGCGTCGCGAGGTCGACGAGGCGATCACCGCGTTCGACAGCGCGGTGGACCAGGCACGCGAAACCGGTGACCGCGAGCTGGAGGCGAGCGCGGTGGAGGGTCTCGGCCTGGCCCTGCACACGGCCGGACGCCTCTCGGACGCACGGGACCAGCTGAGCCGCAACCTCGAGCTGGCCACCGCGATCGAGAATCCACGCCGGATCGCGCTGGCCCGGATGCACCTGGCCAAGGCACTGCCGCCGGAGGCCGCGCTGCCCCTGCTCGACCAGGCGGGCAGCCACTTCGATGCCCACAGCGAGACGGTCAACGCCGCCAAGACCGACACCTGGCGAGGGATCAAGCACCTGGAGGCGGGAGCGCTCGACGACGCCGAGCACACACTCGCCCACGCGCTCGCGGTCATGGCGCAGGCTCGACGGCGTTTCGACGAAGCCGTGGCGCTCGAGGCGCTGGGTGACGTCGCCGCCAGCGCCGGGCGGCCGGAACTGGCGCACGAGCGGTATTCCGAGGCTTTGACGATTTTCGAAGACCTGAGGTTCGCGCTCAACAGCGACGCGGTCCGGGGCAAGCTCACGGCTGTGGGTAATCCTGATGAGTGACCCGCACGGTGTGCGAAACAGCGCCGGTGGCCGGTGAGGAGTACTCGACGACCGGGCCCCTGATCGGGGGTTGTGGCGTGACGCCGTTGCGGGATTCGTGAATGGCGGAGCATGCTCGTGGCGTGAGCCGGTCGAGGGGGCTGCGCGAGCTGGACGCGGCGGTCGTGTGCGGGGCGACGTGGGACGAACTGGGGGCGATGGTTTCGAGGGCTCTCCACCGCGCGGTACCGCATGACGCCTTGCGGCTGACCGGGATCGGGCCGGGCTGCGGGCTTTCCTCCTTCAGCTTCTGGCACGGCTACGAGGCCGACCTCGGCCAGGCGCTCCTGCATAGTTGCCACATCGGCGAGGATCCGTATCGCTGGGAGGATCTCCTCCCGCGGGCAGTGCCCGCTGCACTGGTCGGTGCGGGACCCGCCGGTGACAGGCGCCATCGCGCCACCCGGCGCCTGTTCGCCGACCACGGCGTGGGCAGTGAACTACGGCTGGTGCTGCGCGACACCCGGCACGTGTGGGGCACGCTCGGCCTTCTGCGAACCCAAGGTGGCACGCAGTTCGGTACGCACGACATCGCCACCGCGGCTCGGCTGACCCCGGCGCTGGTGGCGTTCCTGCGTCAGTACGTCACCGCCGGCACGCTGTCCCCGCTCGAGCCGAACCCGCCGCCAGGGGTGCTCGTCGTCGGGGCGGATCACCAGATCCGCCAGGCCACGCCCCAGGCCATCGAGTGGCGTCGATGCCTGAGCAGCAGGCAGAGTGCCCCGGCCTGGACCGGCAAGACCTTCTTCGCCGGGTTGTCCGCCGCGGCGGCCCGCTCCCCGGCCGCGCCCACCCTGGTGGTGGGGCCCTCGGCGAGCTACGGCCGCTGGGTCGCCTGCCAAGCCGAACTGCTGGGTGAGGGCCCCGGCGCGGACGTGGCCGTGGTCATCCAGGCAGCGACCGCGAACCAGCTGCTTCCCTCCCTCTGCTTCTGGTACGGCATCACCCCCAGGGAACGGCAGGTCGTCGAGCACCTCTGCGACGCGGCGGCGCCGAAGCAGATCGCCCGCCTGCTCGAGCTGTCCGTGCACACGGTCAACGACCACCTCCGTTCGGTCTTCCGCAAGACCGGACTGCACGGGAGCCAGGAGCTGGTCGCCGCGCTCCGGGGGTGATCGCGAGAGCGCGGCCACCGGAGCGCCGAGTGCCGCAATCCCGAAGTCTGGGGATATCAGCGACACCGCTTGCCGGGCAAGACTTTGCTCGTGCCGCGCCGCACGGAGCCGGCGGGCGGAGAGGGGAAACGACATGACGAAAGCCAGTGCGAAACGGCTGGTTTCCGTGCTGGGCGCCGCCGTGCTGGGGGTCGGCGGCGCCGTGGCAGCGAGTTCGGCCGCGGCGGAGGAGTCTTCGGCGGACCTGGTCGGGTTCATGCTCGCGTCGAGCATGAACAACAGGTGCCTCAACGTCGCGGACGCGAATCCCCACAAGGGCGCGATGGTGCACATGTGGGACTGCGGCGGCTGGGCCAACCAGCGGTGGTCCTGGCGGGGGGAGAACCTGGTCAGCGATCTCAACCCGGGGCAGTGCCTGGACGTGCGGGGCGCCAATGGTGACCACGGTGCCGCGGTGGGCCTGTACGACTGCGTCGAGGAGCCTCAGCAGCACTGGTACCGGGAAGGCGGGCAGCTGAAGAACCGCATCAACGGCAAGTGCCTGAGCATCCCGAACCAGAACTGGTGGAACGGCGCTTCGGTGGCGATGTGGGGCTGCGGGGGCGGCGGCGACCAGTACTGGCACACCACCTGATCCAGCCGGTGCCCCGGCCGGCGCGGCCGGGGCACCGGCTCCGGGGGCACCGATCGGTGCACTCAAGGGCGGGGAACTCCGGCCCTCGGCCCGCACGTGACCTCGCTGCCCCGGTGGCGGTCCCGGTTCGAGAATCCAAGCAGGAAACCCCACCTGTACGGAGGACCGATGACGGCCCCTGCACCCCCGGCCCTCAGCGACGAAGGCGTCCGGATCGCCGAACGCAACGCCTGGATCCGGGGCAACCCGGCCCGGCTGGGCACACCGCCCGAAACCTTCGCCAAACTGCTCGGAGACGAGGACTGGCGCCGGACCTTCCGCGACTGGCTCGTCGGCAGCACCCGCGAACTGCCCAACAAGGACATCTTCGGGGACGACAGGGACGTCATCGTCGCCCTCTACGACCGGCTGACCCGCGCCGGGCAGCGGGACAAGAAAACGGCGGCGCTCTACGCCCAGCCGTTCGAGGACAAGTTCCACTACTTCACCTCGGACGTGCGCTGGGTTCGCCGGAAAGTCGGAGAACACGCCGAACAGCTCAAGGAAGAAGCGCGAGCGGACGGCCGGCGGCTCAGTTCCCGCGAAGCCAGGAAGCAGGCCGGTGCCGAGGTCCGCAACGCCGTGTTCGCCGGGGCGATGCTCAAGGAGCTGGGCACCCTCGACATCGGGGTGATGCTGCTGGCGAAGCTGCACGTCGAGCAGTACCGCAACACCGCGTTCCAGCTCTACCGCGGGGTGATCGAACAGCTCGAAAACACGCCTTGGGACGAGCAGGAGAACGAAGACGGCGAAGTGGCCCCGTACGGGTACAAGGCCGACGCCCTCATGATCCTGAACGAGTCGATGCAGCCGGTGCTGAACGCGGTCGCGGCCATCCAGTCGACCAGCGGGAAGCTCGAAGCCCTCGGGAACCCGGCCACCGACCCCGAGGTCGTGGCCGCGCTGCAGGGGCAGGCCGCGCAGCTCAGCGAGCAGCTGTTCGCGGACTTCGCCGAGTTCGCCGAGGCCGTCGCCGGGCAGGGCCGGGCGATGACCAGGGCGGTGCACCTGGTCCGGCAGTGGGCGGAGTGGACCACGCGGAACACCATCCGCGAGGGCTGGGCCACCATCCACCCCGGGCTGGCCGGGGCGCTCACCGCCATCCGGATCACCAGCGAGCTGTGCCAGGCGGTGGGTGAGCTGATCCCGGGGGCGCACCAGCAGGTCATGCCCTTCGTCGGCGGGCTGGTCGAGCTCTCCGGCACCGCGCTGGTCGAGATCACCACCTACGCCCAGGCGCAGGACGTGGACAACCAGGCGAAGTACGCGACGAAGGCCTGGCAGACGAAGAAGGACCTCGACCCGGTGACCCGGGGTGTGGTGGCACTGGCCGACGGCGTGGACAAGGTGGACGACGCGATCGCCACCGTGCACACGAAGTTCGCCCGGTTCGTCGGCGAGGGCGTGAACAGGGGGGCCGGGCTGCTCGGCGCCCGGGAACACGTGCAGGCGCACGCCGGGGACACGGCGGCCCGCGTGCTGCAGGCGGGCATGCAACTCCAGGAGTACAAGACGGAGATGCCCTCGACGTTGGAGGGGGTGCTGGTCAAGGCCGCGGAGGCCCTGCTGGAGGCGGGCGGGAACCAGACCGCCGCCGCGGTTCCGGTGGTGGGCCTGGTAGTGCACGCCAAGAACGTCGTCCAGCTCGGGGCGGGCTACTGGCGGGCCCAGGTCCAGGAACTGGTCCGGAAGGGGCACCTGACCGAGGAGGACGAAGCCAAGGTCGTCGCCCTGATCACCGGCCGCGACAAGCTGAGGAACCCATACCACACGATGTTCGAGTGGGACGCGCTGCAGGTGCGCCCGGACGCCGGGCAGCCGCGGGTGCTCCTGGCCGCGGTCCCGGGTGCCGAGCTGAGGATCGACCTCGACCAGGGGGAGGTCACCTCGGCCGACGAGACGCTGCTCGAGCGGCGCTTCCTGGCTGCGGTGCGGTCCGCCGCGGGGGCGGGGATCCGGCTCGACGGGAACACCTGGGCGCCCGACTGGTCCTCGGCCGAGATCACCCTGCGGGGGCCGGGCGACATGTACGTCGAGGTCGAAGCGGGCACCACGGTCAACGGGCAGGCCTACACCGGCAGGCTGCAGGTCCACTACGAGTGGGAGACCAACCTGGTCGACGCCCGGCTCGTCCGCTCGGACAAACCGGTGCCGCGCAACGAGGTGGAAGCCAAGCTCATGCTCTGGGAAACCACGAAGGAGGGCGGTGGCCCGATCACCGAGGAGTTGCTGGCGCAGACCTTCACCGGTGACCGGGTGAACTTCAGCGGCCGCCAGTACACCCTGACCGGTCCGGTGCTCGTCAGCGACGCCACCGGCCTGGACGCCGGCTGGATCGCCTTCGTGATGAAGAGCGAAGGCGAGCCCACGCACACCGTGGACCTGACCTACAGCACGCGCGACGGCCTGCGGGTGCTCGCGGTGGACGCCACCGACCAGGCCCCGCACAACCCCAAGCCGGCCGAGCAGGCCGACACCACCCCGTTCGGGAAGAAGATCCGCGCCTACGCCTACGCGGCCGCCGGTGAGCAGCCGCCGGACGGCCCGCCGACCGCGGACGATCTGGTGCAGCTGCTCAAGAACACCGGCAACCACGCCTTCACCGAAGGCGGGAAGAACTACAAGGTGATGGGAGACCCGCGGATCGTCACCATGGATCTGCCGCGCGGCCTCGTGGTCTTCGAGATGACGCTGAACTGGGGCGGCACCGCGCGGTTCACCTACGAGCTGGACGCGCCGGTGCGCCGCCAGGTGCGGCCCATGCAGCTCGACGCCATGGCGAAAGCCGACTGGGACGCGGCGCTGGCGCAGATCCGCGCCGAAGCGCAGGAGCGGGCGCGACTGGAAGCACTGCTGGCAGCCAGAGGCCGCGGTGTCGCGGTGAACCTGATGAACGGGCAGGCGACGCGATGACCACCACCGAACCCACCACCGGGCAGCCCGGCACCGATGAGCTGACCGAGGACGACCTCGCGCGGCTGAACCAGGCGACCCTCGAGCTGGTCGCGAGCCGGCCCACCTTCGGCCTGCTCGACCCCGAGGACGCGATCTGGCACGGCGCCGAGGAACCCGGGCGGCACCTGATCTCCATCAGCGGGGTGCTCGGCCTGCTCGACGTCGACCAGCGGAGCTTCACCCCGGTGCTCGACGGCGAACCGGCCATGCGGGAACTGCTGGTCGAGCGGCTGACCGCCGAGCACGGTGCCACGCCGGTCCCGGTCACCGAGCCGCGGTACGTGGTGGCGTGGACCTCGGCCGAAGTCCAGTCGGAAGCTGGCGGGACGCTCGTGGTGACCGCCACGGCCGCACCGCTGAGCGGCGGGCCCGCGGCGGAGGTGCGCATCAGCCTGGACAGCGCCTTCGCGATCACCGACCTCACGCCCGCCGAGGACCCAGCCGAAGACGAAACCAGCGAAGCCAGCGAGGCCACCGAAACCGCTGAAGCCGCCACTGAAACCCAGGCCGAAGCTCCCGGAAACGAAGCGGAAGCACCGGAAGAGAACGACAATCCCATCGCCACGCGGAGCGGGATCACCGCCGGCTACCTGAGCGGCCACTACGGCGAAACCCCGTTCCCGTACCTGCGCCGCGGGCTCGTCGTCGACTGGAGCACGTGGCAGCCGGACCAGGCGACGCCGGAGGGACTGGTCGGCTCCTGGGTGGAAGCGGGCACCGCGCTGGGCGGCAAGTACCGCGCCTACGCCTGGTTCGACCCGGCTTCGGGCTTTTCGCTGGCCCAGGCGGACGAGCTCGAGCCGCCCGACCTCGGCGCGCGGCTCGGCGAGCACTACGGCGAAAGCGCCTTCCCGTTCGAGGGCGAGCACTTCGTCATCGACTGGACCACCTGGCAGGTCCAGCCGACCCCGCTCGACCAGCCCTTCGGTTCGGCGCTGGAAGCCACCGGCGGCGGGGGCGGGAAGTACGCCCTCTACGCCTGGTTCGACCCGGCCGCGGGCGTCGAAATCGTTCGGGCGGAACAGCTCGGCGCGCCCGAGCCGGATCTCTCGGCTCGCTTCCACGGCGAACTCGTGCCCGCTCTGCGCTCGGCGTGGGAGTCCGGCGGACGGCGGCTGGTCGAAGCGGGCGGGCGGTCCTACGACGTCGGCGGCTGGCTCGACGGGGAGTACGGGTGCGAACTCGAGTTCACCGGGTTCCGCGAGCCGTACTACCACGCGCGGCTCGGCGCGGTGGCCGAACGGGACGGGCAGCAGGTGCCCGTCACCTGCGAACTGCGGATCCAGGACGCCGGGGCGGTCTGGGTCGACGCGGAGCACGACCGTTAGCCGCGCTCCGCGTCGACCCCAGACCGCACCCGAGCCCGGAAAGAGGACAGCCCCATGCACCCCGATTCGTTCGACCCGCGGGAGTGGACGTTCCTGACGCCGTTGGTCGACCCGACCTTCGTCGCCGGCACCCCGACGCCGAAGGACCTCCGGTACCTGCGCAAGGACGATCCCGGCTGGTTCCCGCTCTTCAGCGCCTACGTGCAGCACCACCACGGCGACCTGATCCACCACCTCGGGGAGGTGGACCAGTTCGAGCGGCGCCACAAGGAAAAGTACTTCGACGACGTCGAAGGCTTCGGGATGCTGGGCCGCGTCGCCAAGACCTTCAGCGCGCAGAACCTCAACGACTCGCTGAACCCGTACGCGGAGGCGAAGAAGAAGTTCGACGAGGAGTCGGCGCGCTACGAGGCGAGCGTGGCGGCTCTCGGCGTCGTCTTCCCGGCCTTCGTCACGAAGGTGGACCGGCTGCGGGAGCTGATGGCGCAGCGCGGCGGAGCCTTCAACGTGATGACCGGCGCGGGCAACTCGGCCGAGCTGATCGGCCGGTACTGGGAGGTCTACGGCATCCTGGGCCGGGTCAAACCCCAGCTGGAACCGCTGCGCGCCGGGTTCCGGCTCCTGCACGGCCTCACCGGCATCGAGCGGACCTCGGTCGCGAGCCAGTTCAAGGACTTCCGGGCGAAGTTCGACGCCGCCGAGCAGACCGTCGCGGGTGTCGACGTGCTCGCCCCGCGGTTGTGGCAGGCCATCGACCGGCTGTCGAAGGAAGTCGCCGGCGGCGGGTTCCCCGCCGAGGCGACGACCGCCGAGGTGGGCGAGGCGGTCCGCGCCCAGCAACAGCTGCTCGCCGAGATCGGCAACGCCTACCGGCTGGCGGCCGAAGCGTGCGCCACCTGGGCGGTGGCCAACGCCGAAGACCTGGCGGCCAAGAAGATCCAGCTGGACAACCCCGTGCTCGGCTCGGTCTACCGCGTGGTCAACGGACTTCTCAAGGTGGGCGTCGGGGTTTCCCGGATCATCGACCTCGACACCCAGGTGCTCTCGACCCCGCTGTCGGTGCTCCAGGTCGCCATCGAGACGGCACCGAACTTCGCCAACCAGGTGAAGACGTGGAACCGGCCGGATGTCGCGCTGGACCGCCTCGGGGACGCGGCGGCGTTCGGGTTGGCGGGCAACGCCGGGGAAACCGTGGAGGGCGTGATCAAGTACCCCCGCCTCGGTGAGCCGGTGGTCGGCGCGGGGATGGACGCGGCGAGCGACGTGCTGGCGGCGGCCGCCACGGCGGCGGAGTACGCACCGGTCGTCGGCGGCGCGTTCACCGTGGCCCGCGGTGTGCAGGACCTCATGTCGATCGACCTCCACGAGATCAAGACCATCGAGGAGCAGGAACAGCTCAAGTACGCGCGGGAACTGGTCACCACCTGTCTCGGCTCGTGGAACCGCCTCGGCGTCCTCGACTTCGACGAAGGCGTGGTCTACCGCGGGCTCACCGATTTCGGCGTGTGGATCACGGTGACCGACCGGCAGGGCCGGAAGCTCGACGGGCGCGTCGACAGCACCGGGCAGTTCTTCGCCGACGCGGGCCACGACCTCACCGTGGACCTGGCGCGCCAGGCCGCGAGCCACGACACCGACCGGGGCAACCGGCGCCAGGCCGTCGACGCCAAGCCGCGGTGGGCGAACCTGACCTTCACCGAGCACGTGCAGGAAGGTTCGCTGAACGTCTACAAGTTCACCGGGCCGATCGAGTTCGAGGACCGCGGCGAGCACAACGGCGACGGCGAGGTCCGGGTCTACTACAGCCCCGCGGAATTCCGGTACCTGTACTGGGAAGCCGACGATCTGCCCACCCGGGCGCTGTGGACGGAATTGGCGCAGTACCAGGACCGCGGCCTCGTCGAGGAACAGGGCGGGCGGTTCACCATCAGGCTGGACTCCCCGGAATACCGGCAATTGAGCGAGCAGGACGGAGACGGGGCCCTGCGCCTCGGCGACCGCGTGGCGACCTGGAACACCTGGCACGACCAAGGCCTGATCGTGCTCGCCGGGCCGTACGTGCACCACCTCTGAGCCGACGGCGGTCCCGGGTCGTGATCGTTTGTCCGCTGACACACGAGTTCGGTCGGCCGATAATGGGAAGCCGACGGCCGCCGCCGATGCCCCCGGTGGTGGTGGCGACCGGCCGCCCGCCGCCGGGCCGACCGAAGGAGCCGACAAGCCTTGTCCGTCCTGCTGTCGCAAGTGCTGTCACTGGGGTTGTTCACCCGGCACACCTTCGTCGGGACGGAGGCGGCCCTGCGCACCGTGGTGGATTCGGTGGTCACCGGGGTGAGCCCGCACGAGCTGGCGCAGGCCGCCCCGGCCGCGCTGGTCGTCTTCCCCCGCAACGCCCTGCGCGGGGAGGAGGCGGGCACCGAACAGGCCATCCGGGCCGGGGCCCGGCGCTCGATCGCGGGACTGGTCCTGCCCGACCCGCCGCACCCGCTCACCCCGGCGATCCGGGCGCTGGCCGAGCGGAACGGGGTACCGCTGGTGCTGGTCGACCACGCCGACCCGGACGCGCTGGTGCCCGCGCTGGACCACTTCGCCCGCCGGCCGGAGGCGGCCGCCGGCGGGGTGCTCGGCCTGCTGGCGCACCGGCTGCACGCCGCGGCGGGGGAGACCCCGCGCATGGTGCGCATCGCCGCCACCACCCTGGGGCACCCCGTGGGCACGGTCGCCGCGGACGGCCGCGTGCTGTCCGGGACGGTGCCCGCCGCCGCGGTGCGGGTGGCGGCGGAGAGGTTCCGCACCCCGAGGCCGGCGCCGTGGGTGCGCGGCACCGGTGACCGGGACCTGCTGCTCGCCCACCCCGTGCGGGGCCGTCCCGGCACGCGGGCGAACCTGTGGCTGGTGGCGCTGGTGCCCTCGGGCACCCCCGGCCGCGTGCTCACCGCGGCCCAGGCGCTGGGCGTGCTGGACTGGGCCTTCGCCGCCCAGCTGGCCACTTCCGCGGTGGACCTCGAACGCCGCGGGCGGCGCCAGGAAGCGGTGCTGGCCCGCCTGCTCGCCCAGGCCGACGCGCCCCACCGGCGGGTGCTGGAACGGGCCACCGCGCTGGGCTGGCAGCTGGAGGGCACGCACACCGCCGTGCAGCTCACCGCGCGGCAGGCGGGCGCCCAGCTCGCCCCGTCCGAACTCACCGCGCTGCTGGGCGAAAGCCTGGCCGAGGGCGGGGTTCCGGCGGCACCGATCTCCCACGGCGGCGGCTGGGCCCTGTGGTACACCGGCGAACGCGTCGATCCGGACGCCGTCGCCACCGAGCTGCGGCGCGCGCTCCTGGCCGCCGAGCGCGAACACCCGGGCCTGCGGTTGTGCGCGGGCATCGGGCCGCCCGCCGAGGGGGTGGCCGGGTTGCGGCGCTCCCTCGCCGAAGCACGCCGCGCCTGCCTGATCGCCGCCGCCCGGAACACCCCGGCCGCGGTCGAGGGTGTCGGGCACGAGGTCAAGCGCCTGCTGGCGGGCAGCTACGCCCCTGGCGTCCAGCACGAACTCGCCCGCCGGCTGCTGCGCCCGCTGACCCGGACGGACGCCGGTGGCCAGCTGATCGCCACGCTGGCCTGCTACCTGGACAACGAGTCCAGTGCCACGCCCACCGCCGCGGCGCTGGGCGTGCACCGGAACACGGTGCTGCAGCGGCTGGACCGCATCCGGTCCCTGCTCGCGGTCGACCTGGCCGATCCGGACGAGCGCCTGGCCGTGCACCTGGCGGTCCGCCTCGTCCAGATCGGCACCCCGGAAGCGGTCTGAGCGCTCACGGGCACGGGGTGGGCGGGGCGCCGAGCAGCCCGCCGATCACGCCGAGCAGTCCGTCCACCGTGCACAGCACCGGATCGAGCAGGCCGGGCGCGGCGGGCGGCGGGAGCACCCCGGAGGGCGGCGGCGTGGCACCGGGCGGGACCGGTGCGGGCGGGACCGGGCTGCCGCTCGCGGGCGGTCCGGCCACCGGCGGGGGCGGCTCGGCCGGTCCGGGCGGCACCGGCGGCGCGGCGGGCGGGGCCGGGGCGACCGGCGGGACCGGAGCCGGTGCGACGGGCGGGGCCGGGGCGGCGAGCGCGGCCCCGGGGGCGCTGGTGCTGCTCGGGCCGATGCCGGCGGCGTAGGTGCGCATCCAGTTGAGCACCAGGTTCAGGTAGGCGACGGACCGGTTGTAGCTGAGGATGCCCGCACGCAGGCCCTCCGGGGTGGCCAGGTCGCGGCCACCCGCGCACAGGTACCGGCCGGCGGCCAGCGTGGCGTCGAGGATGTTGTGGGGACTGGCATCGCGGTCCCCGTTCCCGTCGGACCCCCACCGCACCCAGGTGCCCGGGATGAACTGCATCGGGCCCACCGCCCGGTCCCACTGGGCGTTGCCGTCCCAGCGGCCGCCGTCGGTGTCCCGGATGGCCGCGAAACCACCGCCGGAGAGCACCGGGCCCAGGATCGGGCTGGTGGTGGTACCGGCCGGGTCGAGCTGCCCGCCGCGCGCGTGCCCGGACTCGACCTTGCCGATCGCGGCCAGCAGCACCAGGGGCAGGCGGCAGCCCGGCTGCTCGCGAGTGAGCGCGGCCACCGCCTGCTGGTAGGCGGCGAGCACCGGACCCGGCACCCCCGCCACGGCTCCGCCGGCGGACGGCGCGGGCGCCGCGGTGTGCCCCGCCTGCACCACCGTGCCCGCGGAGGTGACCACGGTGTCGCCGTCGGCCCCGATCGCGCCGTCCGGCGGCGGGGTGGCGACCGGGCCGGGGAGGACGGTGGCCGGGGGCGGCGGAGTGTCCACTGTGGCCGGTCGGGAACCGGGGCCCGCCGCGAAACCCACGCCGGCGAACAGCACCGCCACGGTGGCCACCTGCAAAGCCCGCGCCCACAGCCCGCGGGCGCCGTCCAGGTTCTGCGTCATGCCGTCGAGTAGAGCACCGGAACCCCGGCCGGTGGCCCGCTTTGCCCTGGAGGGCAACGATTTCCGGCCCTGCGGGCGAGCGGCGGTCACGGCTGCTTCCTCGGACGGGCGACCACCAGTGCCAGCGAACCGGTGATCAGCAGCGCCGCGGCGAGGGAAACGGGACCGGCCAAGGAGAACCCGGTGTTCGCCAGCTTCCCGTTGCCCGCCTGCGCCCGGGCCCCGGTCCCGTCCGGAGGACCGCCGCCGGGGCCGGTCCCGGTCGAGCCCGCGTCGCTGCCCTTACCGTCGGGATCGCTGCCCGGATCGGCGCCCGGCGCGGGCGCGGCGGGTGCCTGGCCCGCGAGCAGGGTGATCTCGGTGGACTGGGCACTGGTCAGCGGCGGGCCCTGGTCGCCGGTGTCCGCGGTGGGCTCGGCCTGGTAGGTGGCCGTGTTGGTGTAGGTGGTGGTGGCTTCGTCGCGGGGGAGGACCACCTCGCAGCGGACGCCCTGGGCCGCCCCGGCCCGCAACGGCGTGTCCACAAGGGACAGATCGCAGTCGGGGGCGTTGTCGTTGGCCAGGGTCACCTCCAGCGCCACGTTGCCGATGTTGCGCAGGGTTTCGGTGATGGTGGCCCTGGCGCCGTGCTGGGCCTGCGCCGGATCGGCGGCGACGTCGAGCACCAGCGCCGGGTTGAGCACGGTGATGGTCAGCGGATCGGCCTCCGCGGTCATCTCCCGGCCCGTGGAGTCGGTGGCCGCGGCTTCGGCGAGGTTGTCGAAGGTGCGATCCGGGGAAACCGTGCACGTCCTCGATTCCGACTGCCCCGGCGCCAGCGAGGTGATCGGGCCCGGCGCGCACCCGGGCGGCAGCGACGGGCTGCTGATCCGGACGTCGCTCAGCGCGCCCTGCTCGGCGGTGCCCGTGTTGGTCGCGGTGAAGGTGAACAGGGTGGCCCCGCCGGTGCGCAGGGTGCTCGGGTCGGCCTGCTGCGTCAGTTGCAGGAACGGGTCGAGCACCGTGACGGTCACCGGTGGCGCTTCGGCGGTGACCTCGGTGGCGCTGCTGTCGGTGGCCACGAGCTGGGCGGCGACCTGCACCGTCTGCTCGGGTGCCGCGGTGCAGGTGGTGCTCGCCGACGCGCCGGGCGGGAGCGCGGGCAGCGGCTCCGGTGTGCAGCCCGGCAGGTTCGGCGTGCTCACCACCGGGTTCAGCAGCGGGCCGTCCGGCGCGGTGCCGGTGTTGGTCGCGGTGAAGGTGAAGGTCACCGGGGAACCCCGGTAGACGGTGTCCGGGTCGGGCACCACGGTGAGCGCCGCCGCCGGGTTGATCACCGTGACGGTCACCGACTGGCTCTGCGCGGTGACCGCGCCCGCGACGTCGGTGCCGGTGAGCACCCCGTTGCTGGTGAACGACTGCGTCGCCGCCGCGAGGGTGCAGGTGAGCGCGGCGGTGGAGTGCGCCGGGAGGGTGGCGGGCGCGGCGGTGCAGCCGGTCGTCGCGCCGTCGGCGTACTGGACGCCCTGCAACTCGTTGTCGGTGTTGTTGATCAGGGTCACCGCGAACTCCACCGGGCTCCCCTGGCGGACCGTCAGCTTCGAGGGGATCCTCAGCACGGCGAAGTCGGCCGGGGCCACCGGCACAGCGGCTTCCGCGGTCGCCGAAACCGTGCGGGCGTCCCCGCCCGAGGCCACGAGGTAGGTGCCGGTGACCGTGGTCTCGGCGAGCAGGTTGGTGCCCGCCGCCGGGTGGACGCAGGTGACCTGCGTCTGGGCCCCGGGGGCCAGTGGCGGCAGGACCGCGGGGGAGCAGCGGGGGGTGCTCGGCGGGTCGCTGGTGCTGACCACGGTGAGGTCGGTCAGCGGCAGGTTGCCGGTGTTGGTGATCGTGGTGGTGAATTCGGCCAGGTCCCCTTCGCGGACCGGGCCCGCCGGGCCGGTGGTGGTGGCGGAGATGCCCGGCGTCACCGTTTCGGCGAGCACGACGTTGGACACCACCACGTAGTCGGCCACGCTGTTCACGCCGATCTCGATGTCGCCGTTCTCAGGGTCGGCCAGCACGGGCCGGACGGTTTTGGCGTCCACGGACAGGTTGTTCGCCGTGGCGGGCGAGGCGCCTTGGGCGCAGGAGCGGAAGAAGTCGCCCGTGCCGTCCCCGGTGCACGGCTCCGGCATCGCCTTCCCGTCCACGGTGAAGGTGTCCTCACCCTGGTGCCGGTCCCCGTCGAAGGCCGTGATGCCGATCGAGACGTCGGCGGCCGAGCGGTTCGGCGCGACCCCCGCCAGCAGCACGCGGGTGCCGGACAGGCCGGGGACCAGGCCGGGCAGCAGGGTGTCGATCAACCCGGGGAAGCCGGGGACCAGCGGTTCGAGCAGGCCGGGCAGCAGCGCGCCGCCCTGCGGCAAGGTGCCCGAGTACAGGTCGACCACGCGGGGGTGGGGGAACGCGGCCGTCGGCTCGCCGTGGTCGTAGGCCACCACCAGCGACCAGCCGCCCGCGCACCCGGGCCCGGTGGGCACCCACACGTTGCTCACCGAGACCTCGAAAGCCTTGCCGGCGGGCGCTTTCGCGAAGGCGGCGGTGACGTCGGCCCACTGCGTGTAGACCTGGCTCGGTTCGGTCAGCCCTTCGACGGTCCGGTAGTGCTCCGGCGCGGCGGGGACCGCGACCGGGGTCCCGCCCGCGACGGAGAGGCCCACCGCCTGCTGCGCCGGGGTGGCCGCGGCCGGTGGTGGCGGGGGATCGCCCTGCTGGAGCAGGGGGCGCTGGCAGTTGACCCCGGAGAAACCCAGGAAGGTGCCGGTGTGCCCGCCCCAGTTGAGCTGGGCGCGCCGGACCTGGGCACCGGCGGGGATGGTCAGGGTGGCCGCGCTGGAGGTGAAGGTCTTCGGCAGGTCGTCGGTGTCGGCCAGGTGCATGTAGTAGCCGTTGTTGTTCGCGCTGTTGTTCAGCAGGTCCGAACCGGCCTCGTCCTGGGTGGCCTCGGCGCACCGGGCCGCGGGGTGGTCACCGGAGGGCTCGTCCCCGGTGGGGCAGCGGACCGAGCTGTTGCCGACGAGCAGCACGTCGCCGTAGACCGCGTCGCGCACATCGGGCTGTACGCGCGCGGGCGGCGGTGGTGGCAGCAGAGACAGGGCGGAGTCGGCCGCGTTGTCCACCACCGCCGGTGGCGGCGCCGAAGCACCGACGACGAGGGCCGGCAGGAGCAGGACCAGCAGCAGGGTGAGCACGGCCGACGTGCGCATGGCGACCCTCCGGGTCGGTTTCGGTGGGGACGGGACTGGCTACCGCTCGTGGATCGCGGTGCGTTCCCACCGCCGCCGCGGGGTTTCCGGCGGTGGGGGCACCTCGTGGTGCGCCTCGAGTTCCACCGCCCGCACCGGCGGCGCGGCGGGTTCCAGCCGGGACGGCAGCGCCGGCGCGGTGACGGTCAGGTCCAGTGCGGTGCGCATGGTCAGCCCCAGCGCCGTCCACAGGTCCCCGCGCGAAGCGGGCGCCCAGCCCAGGCGCACCGGCAGCGCGGTCTCCAGCACCCGCAGGGAGCCGCGCAGGTGGTCGGCGCTCAGCGCGTCGTGCTCGGTGTGCGCGCCGATCAGCGCGCCGAGCAGTTCGTGCTCCTCGGCGACGTCCGCCGCCCAGGCGGTGACCAGGTACGACAGGTGGTAGCTGCGGTGGGTGACGTGGCTGCCGGTCACCCGCCCTTCGGCGTCGCGGGCCCGGAGCCTGCCGACCGGCAGGCCGTCGAGGTTCTCGTTGACCGCATACAGGAACAGGTTGACGATGCCCGCCCGCCGCGGCCGGCGCGGGATGTCCGCCAGCAGCCCCGGCGGTTCGAACCCGATCTCGGTGCCGGGGGAGAGCTCTTCGGTGAGCCAGGCCCGGATGGAGGAATCGACGTCTGCCAGCACCACCGCAGTCTCGGCGCCGCCGCGGGCGCGCGCAGCCGGATCGCGGCCCGCCCCGCGGCCACTCGTGGCTGCCCCCGGGGGCAACCCCGGCGGGCCCCGGCGCCGCACCGCGGGCAGGGCCGCGGGCGGGCTCGCGGTGCGAGCCTTCTCCTCAGCAACCACTGGTCCTGCCAGTAACAGGAAAGGGGTTCCCGATGCCCAACTACCTCGCCCCCGGTGTGTACGTGGAGGAGGTGTCGTCCGGCTCCCGGCCCATCGAAGGCGTGGGCACCGCCGTTGCGGGCTTCATCGGCTTCGCCGAGCGGGGCCCGGTCGCCGAACCCGTGCTGGTCACCAACTGGACCCACTTCACCCGGGTGTTCGGTGGTTTCGCCGAGGGCGCCTACCTGCCGCACGCGGTCTACGGCTTCTTCCTCAACGGCGGTGGCGCCGCCTACGTGCTGCGCCTCGGCGACGGTGAGGACGGCCCGGCGCCCGAGCGGCGCGCCGTCGTGCCCGCCGTCGACGACAAGCGGCCCGCCTTCGCGGTGCGCGCCCTCGGGTCGGCCGAGGAGGAGATCAGCGTGACCGTGGCCGAGGCGGGCGAGGCGGGGGAGGACACCTTCCGCATCGACGTGCTCAGCGGCGGCAAGGTGGTGGAGACCTTCGACAACCTGACCACCAAGCGCGGCGCCAACAACGTGGCCACCGTCCTTTCACGACAGTCCAAACTGGTCGAGCTGGAGGAGGCCAGGTCCGGCGCGCTCTCGGCGCCCAAGAAGGGCACCACCACCGCGCTCACCGGACCCGCCCCGGCGCCGAAAGCGCTCAGCGCCACCGAATACGTCGGCGACCCGGTCGAGCGCACCGGCCTCGGCGGGTTCGAGGCGATCGACGAGATCACCATGGTCGCGGTGCCGGACCTGATGTCGGCCTACCAGCGCGGCCTGCTCGACGCCGACGGGGTCAAGGCGGTGCAGGTGGCGCTGATGGCGCACTGCGAGCTGATGTCGGACCGGGTCGCCATCCTGGACCCGCCGCCCGGGCTCAACTCCCAGCAGGTGCGCGACTGGCGCACCGAATTCGCCGGCTACGACAGCAAGTACGCCACGCTGTACTGGCCGTGGGTGCAGGTCATGGACCCGGTCACGGGCAACCGGGTCAGCGTGCCGCCCAGCGGTCACCTCGCCGGGGTGTGGGCGCGCAGCGACGAGATGCGCGGGGTGCACAAGGCGCCGGCCAACGAGGTGCTGCGCGGGGTGGTGTCCCTGCAGACGGTGATCAGCCGCTCCGAGCAGGAACTGCTCAACCCGCTGGGCGTCAACTGCCTGCGGGCCTTCCCCGGCCAGGGCATCCGGGTGTGGGGTGCGCGCACGCTGTCCAGCGATCCGGAGTGGCGCTACATCAACGTGCGCCGGCTGTTCAACTTCATCGAGGAGTCCATCCTCAACGGCACCAACTGGGTCGTGTTCGAACCCAACGACGAGTACCTGTGGGAAAGCGTGCAGCGGGTGATCAGCGCGTTCCTGCAACGGGTGTGGCGCAGCGGGGCGCTGGTCGGGCGGTCACCGCAGGAGGCGTTCTTCGTCAAGTGCGACGCGGAGAACAACCCGCCGGAAAGCCGTGACGCGGGCAACCTGATCATCGAGATCGGGGTGGCGCCGGTGAAACCCGCCGAGTTCGTCGTGTTCCGGATTTCCCAGCTGCCGCAGGGCGCGGCGCTCGAAGAGTAGACCCCGGTTCCCCCTCAGCCTAGGAGCGCACCATGACCAACCCCGGCTTCGGCCGCACCTCCAACGCCAGCACCAACACCTCCACCCTGGTTTCCGCCGCCCGCTTCGTGGTGCAGTTCGACCTCGGTGGCGGCGAGATCAGCTTCTCCGAGATGAGCGGCATCACCTCCGAGGTGGAGGTGTCCGAGTACATGAGCAGCGGCTCGCTCGGGGTGACCATGTCCAAGCAGTTCGGCAAGACCAAGCCGGCCACCGTGGTGCTCAAGCGCGGGGTCGACCAGGACTACGCGCTGTGGACCTGGCACCAGGAGGTCCTTTCGGGCATGCCGAGCGCGCGGCGGGGCTGTTCGCTGCTGCTGCAGGACACCGTGGGGGTGAACAAGCAGGTGTACCGGCTGACCAACGCCTGGCCGTCCAAACTGGAGGTCGGGGGGCTGAAGGCGGGCGGCAGCGAGGCGGTCATCGCCACGGTCACGCTGACCTGTGAGCAGATCGACCTCAAGCCGGGCAACGGGGCGGGGTGATGACCGCGCCGGCCGACGCGGGTGCGCCGAGCGCGGGGCTGCGCACCGAATTCCCGTTCACGCTGCCGCGGGGTTACGTCGACGAGCAGGGCCGGGTGCACCGCGACGGGGTGCTGCGCCTGGCCACCGCGAAGGACGAACTGACCGCGCACGCCGAGCCGATGGTCCGGCAGAATCCGGCTTACCTGTCGATCTTCCTGGTGATGCGCACGGTGACCAGGCTGGGTGCGCTGTCCGGTGTGGACAGGTTCGTGGTCGAGCACCTGTTCGCCTCGGACCTGGCTTTCCTGCAGGACCTGTACCGGCGGGTGAACCAGCGCGGCGACACCGAAGCCGAGGTCGCCTGCCCCGACTGCGGGCGGGAGTTCCTGGTGGACCTGGCGGGCGGGCCGTGACCACCGCCACGCAGAGCCCGGCGGACCGGTTGTGGGCGGAGATCGTGTACATCGCCTACTACCTGCACTGGTCGTTCGACTCGATCCTGGAACTGGACCACCGGACGCGGGCCAGGGTCATCGAAGAGATCGCGGCCATCAACACCCAACTGTCCACTCCCGCCGACGGCTAGGAGATCACATGCGCTGGCCGTTCCGCCGCCGTCGTCGTCGCGGCCCCGAGGTCGCGGCCCCTGCGGCCCCTCCCGCCGTACGCCGCCCGGCGTGGCTCTACCTGCCGCCACTGTCCACGGTGACCGCGTCGTTCCCGGCGGGGGTGCTGGACCTGACCACCCCACTGACCTCGGTCGGCCGGGACCCGCGCCCGGCCATGCGGGCGGTGGGTGTCGCCCGAATCCGCGGACGAGTGCGGGGCCTGGTCCACCTACGCCGCCTGATCCGGGATGGCCGGCCGGGTGCCGATTCGCCGGACTTCGCGGCTTCAACTCCCGCGACGCCTTATGGGGACCCGGTATTCGCGGACTCGGAGTTCGTGGATTCGAACCTCGCGGAGCCGGACTTCGTGGATTCGGACCTCGCGGAGCCGGACTTCGTGGAGCCGGACCTTGCGGAGTCCGACCTCGTGGAGCGGGATTTCGTGGGGTCCGATCTCGTGGAGCCAGGTGTCCGGAAGTCGGATTCCGTGGAGGGAGACTTCGTGAAGTCGGACCCCGCACAGCCAGGTCCGGATCCCGTGGGTCCAAGCCTTGCGATCTCCGCGAAGCCGACTCCCGGGGAAGCGCCCTCCGCGACACCGGCCCTCGCGAAGCCAACCTCCACCAGCCCGTTCCCCACAAAACCGACTTCCGCCGGACCGGCCTTCACCGCGCAACCCCCCGCCAAGCCATCTCCTGCAGCTCTGAACTCCGCAGGCCCGGCCTTGGCAGAGCCCGTTCCGGCAGAGCCGGTTCATTCCAGGCCAACCTTCGCCGTGCCATCACCTGCGGCTCCGGACTCCGCAAGCCCGGCTTTTGCAGAGCCCGTTCCGACAGAGCCCGTTCCGACAGAGCCGGTTCGTGGCGAGCCGACCTTCGCGGTGCCATCGCCCGCAGATCCGGACTCCGCAAGCCCGGCCCTGGCAAAGCCAATCTCGGCAGAGCTGATTCATTCCAGGCCGACTTTGGCCGCGCCGTCACCCGTGGATTCGGACTCCGTGCGCCCGCTTCTTGCCGAGCCAACCTCGGCAGAGCCGGTTCATTCCAGGCCGGCTCTCGCCGTGCCGTCCCCTACGGAGTCGGACTTCGCAAGCCCGGTTCGTGCCGAGCCAACCTCGACACAGCCGGTTCGTACCGAGCCGACATTCGCCGTGCCGTCACTTGCGAGAGAGGGCTCCACAAGCCCGGCTCTCGCCGAGCCAGCGTCGACAGGGCCGATTCATCCCAAGTCGGCCTTCGCCGCGCCGTCACTTGTGGGGGAGGGCACCACAAGCCCGGCTCTCGCGGAGCCAGCCTCGGCTGGACTGGTTCATGCCAAGCCGACTTTCGCGGAACCGGATCTCGCGGAGCAAGCTCCCGCCGGACCTGCGAAGCCGACCCTCGACAGGCCAAATCCTGTGGGCCCAGCCTCTGCCGATCCGGTTCGTCCCGAGCCGAACCGCGCGGAACGAGACCCTGCCGAGCCAGTCGTGGCGGAGCAGAATCCCACCGGTCCGATTCTTGCGGCGGCGTCCTCGGCAGGACTGGTTCATGCCGAACCGGCCTCCGCGGAGCCGAACCCGGACTTCACCGCACCGACTATCGCTGGCCCGGGGCGCGCGAAACCGACTTTCGAGGGATCAGCCCGAGCGAAGCAGGTCCTCACGCACCCGAATCGCGTGCCTGCGGCAGCGAATGCCGTCAGGCCGGAGCCGCTGAAGGTCGGACCCGAGGAGCCGGGGACCGTGGAGTTGGGGCTGGAACCCACAAATCAGGGTTCCGCGGGCCGTCCGGTGGTCGCCGTGACTCCTCGCGGGCGCGACCTGACCACGGCTTCCAGCGACTTCGTCGGACCGGCGCAGGTTCCGGACGTTCCCTGGCGGGCGCCGGCCTTCCTGCACCAGGCGTACCGGGAGAAAGACCGCATGATGGCTTCCCTGCGCGGAGACCCGGATCCAGTGCCACCCCCACCCGCTGTTCCCGCACCACCTCCGCCTCCGCCCTTGCCAACCCCCGTTTCCGCCCCGGCGCCCCCGGTCACACGTCGGGCCTCGCTGGCAGAAAGCCGCCGACGAGGCTTGGGCCGCCCCTCTGCTCCTGATGCAGCGACATCGGTGACCACCTCGGAGACGATCGCTTCTTCGGTCTCGGTTGCTCAGGCCCCGGAGGCAACCCCGCCTTCGGAGGCCGCTCTGCCATCGAATGCCGACCCGTCTTCGGAGGCCGCCCTGCTTTCGGATGCAGGCCCGTCTTCGGATACCGCTCTGTCTCCGGATGCCACTCCGACCTCACCCACCACCCCGGAGTCGGTCGCCGCGCCGATCCCGGTCGCGATCTCGGATTCGGCCGCCGGGCCGAATTCCGGCGCCATTCCGGTGGCGGTTGCCGACCTGACCTCGGCTGCCCCTCCGGTTTCGGTTGACGCGCTGGCTCCGGTGGCTGCCTCGGTTTCGGTTGACACGCCGACTTCGGCTGCCGCTGCGGCGATCGATTCGCTGACCTCGGTGGCTGCTGCGGTTCCGGCTGACGCGCCAGCTCCGGCTGCTGATCCGGTCTCAGTCGACACGCCGACCTCCGTGGCCGCTCCGGTTTCAGTCGACACGCCGACTTCCGTGGCCGCTCCGGGTTCGTTTGACACGCCGACTTCGGTGACTGCTGCGGTTTCGGTCGACACGCCGACTTCGGCTGCCGCTGCGGCAATCGACTCGCTGACCTCGGTGGCTGCTCCGGCTGCGGTTGACGCGCTGCCTTCGGCGGCCGGTCCGACTTTGGTGCACCCGCCGGTTTCGGCTGCCGTTCCGGAGTCGGTTGCCAAGCCGGCCAAGGCGACTTCGGCTCCGGGGGTCGGTCCGACTTCGGTTGCTGCGCCGGTTCCGAGTGCTGCGGATCAGGCTGTGGCGCCGGGGGTCGAGGAGTCGGGTGTCGCTGCCGAGGGGAGTGTCGCGGCGGTTGCTGCGCCGGATCCGGGTACTGGTCCTGCTCCTGTGGGTTCGGCTGCGGAAAGGTCTGCTGTGGCTGGAGCCTGGGGCTCGGCCGAAGCAGGAGGCCTGGAACGTTCCGGAATCGCCGTTGCCACGCAAGTTCGCCGCCCGGCTATCGGATCGGCCCGGTCTGGACAGCTTCCAGACGAACAGGCCAACTCCTCGATCCCCGTGGCGGTCGCCGCGCCGTTGGGCAGGCTGCTCTCGGCTGACGTCTCCGCCGTCCCCGTCCGGCGCGGGCGGGCGGTGGCCCAGTTGGCCCGGCGCTTCGACGCCCGGGCGTTCACCCACGAAGGCATCGTGCACCTCCCCGACTCCCTCGGCGCGCTCGACGGTGCGGCGGCCACTCCCGTGCTCGCCCACGAGTTGACCCACGCCGTCCAGCAACGGCGCTACGGCGGCGCGCTTCCCGAGCCGGATTCGGCCGAGGGGCAAGAACTGGAAGCCGAAGCCGTCGCGATCGAGCAGTGGTTCGCCGCCGACTTCCCCCAGACCCGCGAACCGGCACCGGCCGAGACGCCCATCCGCCACCCCGCCGTGCAGCTCGCTCCCCGGGAGACACCAACCAGCACCAGCACCAGCACCGACAACGACGAGGTGCCGGAGGGCCTCCTCCTCCTGCTTCAACTAGCCGAACAAGAACGAGAACAAGAGCGAGAACAAGAACAAGAGCCACCGGAGGAGAAGCACCAGGAAGAGATCCCGACACTGTCCCTTGAGGACATTCTCAAAGCCCTGGCGGAGAAGCCACCCCGCCGCTGGGTGGACCTCGACGACAACAAGGCCTACCTCGAACTGAGCAACCGGCTCTACGCGGACCTGGTGTCCCGGTTGCGTTTCGACTTCCTCGTCGAGCGGGAGCGGTCCGGCTCCCTGTCCGACTTCGGCTGAGAGGAGGGGCGGCGTGGCCGACCCCAGCCCACCACCACGGCCACCCACGGCCGCGCAGGACCTCGCGATGGCGCACCGCTTCGTGGTCAGCGCCGGGTCCCGCGACCTCGGCGCCTGGTCCAAGGTCAGCGGCCTGTCCGTCAAGTGGGACCTGGCCGAGCACTGGGTCGGCGACTCCGACCAGTACTTCAAGTACGCCGGGGTGCCGAAGTTCGAGCGCCTCAAGCTCAGCCGCGCCGCCGAGCGGGCGGGCACCGGGGCGGTGAAGGCGTGGCTGGAGGAGGTCAAGTCCTCCGGCGGCACCCCCGAGGAGGGCGCGATCGCGATGCTCACCTCGTCCGGCGAGTCCGTGACCAGCTGGACGCTGCGCGAGATGTTCCCCGTCGCCTGGCAGATCAGCGAGTTCGACGCGGGCGCGTCGAAGGTCGCCGTGGAGACGCTCGAAATCGTCTACTCCGGGTTCCTCGCGCCCGGCTCGAACCTCACCCGCTGAAAGGAGGCCGGACCGTGCCACCACCGCAGCCGGCGCATGGCCTGGCCATGCGCTTCCACGTCCAGATCGACGGGCTCAGCCTGGGCAACTGGTCCTCCTGCAAGGGCTTGGACGTCAAGGCCAAGATCGAGCGCGTCTACGACCCCGGCGACTACAGCCACCGCAAGATCCTCTTCGCCGACATCGACTATCCCACGGTGAAGCTGGAACGCGCGGTGGACGGGGCCAGCACGCCGGTGCTGCGGAAGTGGCTGACCGAGCAGTTCTCCCCGTGGCGCCAGCCCGGCACCATCCCCGACCTGCTGGAAATGGTGCTGGGCGGGCAGACCGCGACCATCACGCTGCTGGACTCCCAGTGGGCCGAGGTGTGCTCGTGGACGCTGCGCAACGTCTACCCCAGCGGCTGGGCGGGGCCCACGTTGTCCGCCAAGGAAAGCAAGGTCGCCATCGAGCGGCTCGAACTCGAACACGAGGGGTTCCTGTGAGCTGGTTCTCCCGCGCCGCCGGTGATTCGCTGCGTGCCGGGCAGTTGCTCAGCGGCAACGCCAAGGCGATGCTCGTGCCCGAGGAGATCGGCTTCCCGGTGCAGTTCTCCTTCAACCCGACCAAGGTCGCCCTCAGCCGCAACGCGAAGAACCAGGGCAACCAGACCACGATGGACAACCCGCTGTCGGCGGCGGTGAAGGAAACCGCCCCGGTGACCATCCAGCTCAGCGGGGCGCTGCTCACCGGCGCCGTGGTCACCCAGGCCGCGGTGGACCAGTTGCTGTCCTGGAGCGAACCGAAACCCACGGCCAACCTGGCCAGCCGGTTCGGGCAGGCGGTCGACCTGCTGCGCCGTCCGGGCCGCATCACCGACACCGTCCGCAACACCGTGAGCAACGCGGTCAACGACATCGCCCCGGGGTTCGGTGGCTCCGGCCCGACCCCGCCGCCCACCTTCGTGCCCGCGCCCGGCGCCACGGCCAGCAGCTCATACCAGCTGCCCGTGCTGCTGTTCCTGTGGGGCGTGGGCGGGCCGATGGGCAACGGCGCGAAGGTGCAGATCGTCAGCGTTTCGGTGGACTACAAGCGGTTCGACTGGACCGGCGTGCCGGTGATGGCCTCGGTGGACCTGACCCTGGAGGCCTACCAGCCGGAGCCGCCGTTCACCAACCCGACCTCCGGCGGCATCCCCGGCCGGTCCAAGCACGTGCTGACCCAGGGCGAGAACGTGGTCCGGGTCGCCACGCGCACCTACGGCTCACCCGCGGCCTGGCGGGCGGTGGCCGAAGCCAACGACCTCGACGACCCGCTGCGGGTGCGCCCCGGCCGGGAGCTGCACCTGCCAGGACCCGGTGAACTCGGCCACGAGGAGGTGCCGGCGTGATCTCCGAGAACCCGATCGCCAACGCGGAACCCACGATCCGCCCCACGGTCTTCTTCGGCGGCACCCCGCTGCCCCCGGCCATCGACGGCCGGTTGCTGCGCGCGGTGGTGGACAACGACGTCAACCTCCCCGGCATGTTCGAACTGGTCTTCCTCGACACCGACGGGCGGCTGGTCAGCTCGGCCGGGGTGCGCATCGGCACCGAGGTCGCGATCGCGGCGGGCGCGGCGGGCAGCACCGGGGCCCCCGGCGTGTCTGCCCCGCTCATCGTCGGCGAGATCACCGCCATCGAAGGCGTCATCGACGGCATGACCTGCAAGACACTGCTCCGCGGGTACACCGCGGCGCACCGGCTCCAGCGCGCCCGGCGCAGCCGCAGTTTCCTCAACGTCACCGACGCGGACGTGGCCCGCCAGCTCGCCGCCGAAGCCGGGCTGGCGCTGGGCACGGTGGTGGCCACCAGCACCACCCACGCCTACCTGCCCCAGGTCAACCAGACCGACTGGGAGTTCCTGACCGCCCGCGCGCTGGAGATCGGCTACCAGGTGGAGGTCACCAACGCCCGGTTCCACTTCCGTCCGCTGGTCGAGTCGTCCACTTCGGCGGGCGGCGGGCTCGGGGGCAAGCTGCGCAGCGGGCTGGCCAACGCCCTCAACAGCGCCGCCACCGCCACGGTCAGCTTCCCCGAGACGCTGCTGTCGTTCCGGCCGCGGGTCACCGCGGGCAACCTGACCCCGGACGTGGAGGTCCGGGTGTGGGACCCGATGGCGCGCCAGGCGTTCGCCGAGAACGCGAGCACCCCGTCCGGGACCGGGCCGAACGCCAACGCACTGGGCACCCAGTTCACCCCGACCGGCGCGGGCGCGGTCACCGCGGGGCTGAGCGCCGTGGCCGACGCGGTGGGGTCCGGTGATCTCGGTGGCGTGAACCGGGGCGTGGAACTGGCGGGTTCGCAGGCGGGCCGGGCGTTCTCCGCCGAAACCGGCGCACTCGGCGACGTGGCCGGTTCGCTGCTCGGCTCCCCGATCGGCTACCTCGGCCCGCCGCCGAGCCCGACCGCCAGGGTGACGGTGGACCAGCCGTTCGCCGGTGCCACGGAGATGGCCACCTCCGGGCCGCTGGCCGCCGGCGCGGTCGGCGTCGCCGTGGGCGGCACCTTCGCCGAGGCCGAGGGCACCGCCAAGGGCGACCCCGCCATCCAGCCCGGCACCCAGCTGACCGTGCGGGACGTCCCGCCGACCTTCGCCGGGAGGTGGCGGGTGTCGCGGGCGCGGCACATCTTCGACGACAGCCAGCACGGCTACCGCACCGTGTTCTCCGTGCACGGGCGCCAGGACCGCACCATGCTCGGGCTGGCCTCGAAGAGCGGGAGCCGCGGGCCCACGCGCCGCTCCACCCTCGACGGTGTGGTGTGCGGGGTGGTCAGCGACTGCGCCGACCCGCTCGGCAAGGGCCGGGTCAAGGTGACCCTGCCGTGGCTCGCCCCCGACTTCGAGACCGACTGGGCGCCCAACGTGCAGTTCTGCTCCGGTCCGCGCGGCGGGGCGATGTTCATGCCCGAGGTCGGCGACGAGGTGCTGCTCTCGTTCGAGTTCGGCGACGCCCGACGGCCGTACGTGCTCGGCGCCATGATGAACAACTTCACCGGCTGGAGCGTGGCGGCCGCCGGGCCGATCTTCGCGGGCGGGCTGGCCGGGCTCGGCGCGGCGGGCGCGGCGGTGGCGGGCCAGGTCGCCGGCGCCGCGATCGGCGGCAGCCTGGCCGGGCCGGCCGGGTCGGTGGTCGGCGGGGCGATCGGCTCGCAACTGGCCACCGACGCGGCCAACGACGCGCAGCAGTCCATCGCCGGGTCGGTGCTCACCCCGGGCATGCTCAGCGAGGTCCACCACCGCGGCATCGTCTCCCACACCGGCAACACACTCGTTTTCTACGACGTGCCCTCGCCGCTGCAGGCGCCGACCGCGACCGAGCTGACCGCGCCGCTGGCGCAGGTCACCGCCGAAACCGGCGTCGACCTGACCGCGGACGGGGGCGGGGGCACCGGCGCCGCCCCGAAGCAGCCGGTGGTGCCGCCGCTGGCTTCGGCGGTGCGGCTCGGTTCGCAGCAGGGCGAGGTCGGGGTCACCGTGGACCAGGTCAACTGCGGGGTCAACATCACCGCGGGCCCGGTGCTCGGGGTGTCCTCGGTCCCGCTGCCGAACGTGAACATCACCGCGCTCAACGGTTTCGTCAACATCGGCGCCGGCCCCACCGGCACGATGATGATCGACGGCGGGGCCAACCTGATGATCCGCTCCACCACCGCGATCACCCTGCAGGCCCCGACGATCAACCTACTGGGGCTGCCGCTGGTCAACGGTGTGCCCATCCCCCTGTGAACCGCGGTGCTCCCGCAGAAAGGCGCCACCGTGCACGACTTCGTCGGCCGGGGCTGGTCGTTCCCGCTCGGGGTGACCGCCAACGGCACCATCGCCACCGCCGGTGGCGCCCGCAAGCTCGAGCAGGCGATGTCGCTCGTGCTGTCCACCTACCCCGGCGAGCGCCCGTTCCGTCCCGCCTTCGGCTCGAAGCTGCGCGACTTCGTCTACGAGAGCGCGTCGGCGGTGGTGTTCGCCCGCATCGAGCAGGAGGTGCGGGAATCGCTGTCGATCTGGGAGCCGCGCACCGAGGTCTCCGAGGTCCGGGTCCACCCTGCGCCGGACAGCGAGCACCTGCTGCTGATCGACATCACCTACGTGATCAAGGGCGAGAACGACCAGCGCAACCTGGTCCACCCCTTCTACACGATCCCCGACGAAGGGAGTGACTGACCGTGCTGCCCGCCCCCGAACTCGACGACCGCCGGTTCCAGGAGTTCGTCGACGACGCCAAGCGCTACATCCAGCGCCGCTGTCCGGAGTGGACCGACCACAACGTCTCCGACCCGGGGGTGACCCTGGTCGAGGTGTTCGCGTTCATGGCCGAGCAGATCTGCTACCGGCTCAACCGGGTCCCGGACCGGCTCTACGTCAAGTTCCTGGACCTGCTGGGCCTGCGGATGCTGCCGCCCACCCCGGCCACGGTGCCGGTGACCTTCTGGCTGTCCACCCCCGCCCGCGCGCCGCTGGTCATCCGCGGCGGCACCAAGGTGGCCACCACCCGCACCGAGAGCGACGAATCGGTGGTCTTCACCACCCAGGCCGACCTGGCCGTGGTGCCCAGCCGGATCGTCGCCGTGCGGCGGCTCACCGGGCGCGGGGTCGCCAGTGAGAACCAGACCACGGCGTTCGAACTGGGGGAGTCCTTCCCCCTGTTCGACGACCCCCCGCACGTGGAGGACGCGCTGCTGATCGGCCTCGCCGAGCCGGTGCCCGGGTGCGCGGTCCGGCTCGACTTCGACGGCGAGACCGAGGGCGTTGGCGTCAACCCGAAGCACCCGCCACTGGCGTGGGAGGCGTGGACCGGCGAGGACTGGGCGGAGTGCACGGTCACCACCGACGAGACCGGCGGGTTCAACCGGTCCGGGCGCATCGTGGTGCACCTGCCTGCCGGGCACGAGGCCAGCATGATCGACGAACAGCGCGCGGGCTGGCTGCGCGTGCGGGTGGTCGAACCACTGCCGGGCCAGCCCCCGTACAGCGCCTCCCCGGTGCTGCACAGCCTGGTCGCGGGCACCGTGGGCGCCACGACCGGGGCCGTCCACGCGCGCATCGTCGAGTTCGAGGAGCTGGGCGAGTCCGAGGGGGTGCCGGGGCAGCGGTTCCAGCTCGCGGCGGCCCCCGTGCTCGGCGGCTCGTACCAGGCCGAGTTGGAGGTGGCCACGGATACGGGCTGGCAGTCGTGGAAGCAGGTGGACACCTTCGCCGGCAGCGGCCCCGACGATCCGCACTTCGTCCTGGACGGGGTGGCCGGGCAGGTCGAGTTCGGGCCGGCGGTGCGCACCGAGGACCGTTCGCTGCGCCAGTACGGGGCGGTGCCGCCGTTCGGCGCCCAGGTGCGGGTGCGCCGCTACCACTGCGGTGGCGGGGTGCGCGGCAACGTCGCCCGCAACGCGGTGGACACGCTGAAGAGTTCCATCCCGTTCGTCTCGGGCGTGGTCAACCTGCGCCCGGCGCAGGGCGGGGTCGACGGGGAGACGCTGGCCGAGGCCAAGGCCCGCGGCCCGATCATGCTGCGCACCCGCAGCCGGGCGGTCACCGCCGAGGACTACGAGGCCATCGCCCGTGAAGCCGCGCCCGAGGTGGCCCGCATCCACTGCCTCACCGCGGGCGAGGACGACGTGGCGCACGGCGCGGTGAAGGTGCTCGTGGTCCCGGCCGCCGCGCAGCAGGACCACCGCATCCCGTTCGCCGACCTGGTGCCGGCCGAGGCGACCCTGCACCGCATCGCCGACCGCCTCGACGACGTGCGCCTGGTCGGCACCCGGGTGCTGGTCGAACCGCCGCGCTACCGCGGGGTCACCGTGGTGGCCCGGCTGGTGGCCCGCACGCGGCTCGACCCGGAGGAGATCCGGCTGCGGGCGCTCGAAACGCTCTACGCCTACCTGAACCCGCTCACCGGCGGCGAGCAGGGCACCGGCTGGGCCTTCGGCAGGCGCGTCGGCCACGGGGAGATTTTCGCGCGGCTGCAAGGGGTTCGCGGGGTCGACGTGGTGGAGGACGTCCGCGTCTACGGCGCCAACCCGGTGACGGGGGAGCGCGGCGCCGAGGTGACCCGGCTCTCGGTCGGCGCGGGCGGGCTCGCCTTCTCGTTCGACCACCAGGTCCGGGTGGAGCGGTCGTGACCGTCTCGGTCCCGGGCCCGCCGCTGCCCTCGCCCTACCCGCTGATCGACCACCTGCCCGCGGTGTTCGCCGAGGACCGGTTCGCCCAGCGCTTCACCGCCGCCTTCGACGACGTGCTGGCCACGCTGATCAGCCCGATCGACTGCGTCGGCGCCTACCTCGACCCGCTGCTGGCCCCGCCGGACTTCGTGCGCTGGCTGGCCGACTGGTTCGGCGTGCTGCTGGACGAGAGCTGGCCGGAGTCGGCGCAGCGCGCGGTGGTCGCCGAAGCCGTGGACCTGTTCCGGATGCGCGGCACCATGGCGGGCCTGCGACGGCACCTGGCCGTGGTGGTCGACGGCGAGGTCACCATCAGCGAGAGCGGGGGCACCTCGGTGTCCACCCGGCCGCGGCCCGACCCGCCGGCCGACGTCGAGCACTGGGTGCGGGTGACGGTGCGGCCGCGGGTTCCCGGCGCGTTGTCCGAGGCGGCGGTCGAGGCCGTCATCCGGGCCGCGAAACCGGTCCACATCACGCACAGCCTGGAGGTCGTCCCGTGATCGCGTGCACGATGTGCGGCAACCACAACGACGAGTCCGCCGCGTTCTGCGGGGACTGCGGCCGGTTCCTGGAGTGGAACGGGGAGAAGCTGACCCCGCCGCCGGAGGTGGTGGTCGTGGTGGAGGAGCCGCCGCCCCCGCCGCCGGAGGAACGCCGGTCCTGGTGGCGCCGCGTCCGGGACAAGGTCGCCTCCTGGTTCCCGGACCGCACCTACGTCGAGCCCCGCACCGGGGCCACCGCCGTGAGCGCGTGGGCGGGCGAGTCCACCCCGCCCCCCGATCCCGCTCCGCCGGAGGAAACTCCCCCGGCCGGGCAACTGCCTCCGCCGCCCCCACCGCCTCCGCCGCCGGGCGGGAAGCTGCCCCCGCCTCCGCCACCACCCCCACCGCCGGGCGGGAAGCCGCCACCGCCACCGCCACCGCCTCCGCCCCCACCTCCGCCGCCGGGCGGCCAGGCCCCGCCCCCGCCGCCACCACCCCCGCCGGGTGGTGGGGCACCTCCGCCGCCACCTCCGCCCCCAGCGGCTGCGGCACCACCCCCACCCCCGCCACCGCCGGGAGGCGCGCCCCCGCCGCCCCCGCCGCCTCCCGCGCCCGGCGGCGCGACGGCGGTGGCCGCACCGGAGGCCCCGCCCCGGTCGGATCCCGAACTGGTGGCGGCGCTGGCCGCACCCGTCAGCGGGACCGCGTACAACCGGCTGGACGAGGAACCGCCGGAGCTCCGGCCCGCGCCCGCGATCAAGAAGACCCGCGCGGTGGTGCGCACCAAGCCCAGCCGCCGGCTCGAGCCAGGTGACCTGGTCTGCGCCACCTGCGGTGAGGGCAACGCCCCCACGCGCAACTTCTGCAGCCGCTGCGGTGAGGACCTCGCCGACGCCGGGGTGGTGCGGGAGAAGTGGTGGCGCAAGCTCTTCCGCCGCCGCAAGCAGCACGCGGCGGGCACGCGGCCGGGGCAGAAGGGCACCGGCGAGCACCGCCGGTGGCTGGCCACGCTCTCGTTCCGCCGGCTCAAAGCCATCGCGCTGGTGCTGGCCGTGCTGGTCACCCTGGCGTTCGCGGTCTACCCGCCGTTGCGCGCCACCGTGCGGGACAACGCCGTCGCGCTCTACCGGAAGGTGGTGCCGCGCCTGGAACCGGTGCGCCCGATCACCGCTACCTCGGCACACGGCCTGCCCGAGCACGAGTCCGTGAAGGCGTGGGACACCTACAACAACACCTACTGGGCGGCCCCGATGTCGGGCGGCCCGCCGAAGATCACCTTCACCTTCGGCGACAGCTTCCTGATGCGCAACATCATCCTGCACGCGGGCGCCGAGGGTTCCTTCGTGGCCAACGGCAGGCCGTCCATCCTCAAACTCACCTACAACACCGGCCGCACGGAGAACGTACTGCCGTCGGACACCTCCCGGCAGCAGACGCTGGAGCTGAAGAACACCACGCTCGTCACCTCGATCACCGTCGAGGTGATCGACGTCTACCGCGGTTCGGACAACCCCACGGTGGCGATCAGCGAGCTGGAGTTCTTCGCGCTCAAGTGACTCAGCTTTCGGCGACCAGGTCCCGGTAGGCCCGCTCGGCACGCAGCGCGGCGGCCCGGTTGCCGGTGCGGGTCCTGGCTTCGGCGAGCAGGGCCCACAGCCGGTGGTCGAGTTCGTCCACCACCACCCCGCGTTCGCACACCGCCTCGGCCTCGGTGGTGTCGCCACGGGCGAGCGCGGCCCGCGCCAGTGCCACCGCCACGCCGGCGGCTTCACCCCGCAGCGCCTCGCGCCGTGCCAGCAACCATTCGGCCGGGCCGTCCTCGGCCAGCAGTTCACCCCGGTAGAGGTCGAGCACCCGGTGCCCCACCGCCGGTTCGCGGGTGGCGCGCCACCGGTGCAGCGCCTCGGCGAAATCGTCCACGTCGACCACGCTGTCCGGCGGCAACCGCAGCACGTAGGCGTTGCCGAGGCGGACGACGCCGTGGGGCGGGTCGAGGTGCGCGCGGAGCGTGGTGCGCAGGCTGGAGACCGCCACCCGCAGCCGGTGCTTGGCGCGCTCGACCGGCGCGTCCGGCCAGAGCGCGGTCACCAGCCGCTCGTCGTGCAGCGGCTGGCCGTGGTGCACCGAGAGCATCCGCAGCACCCGCCGGGGTTGCGGGCGCAGGCCGTCGAGGTCGATTTCGGTACCCGCCACGGAAAAGGAGAACCGGACGAAGCAGCGCACGGCCACCGGCGGCGGCTCGGCGACGACCGGCGGCACCAGGACGAGTTCGGCTTCGGGCGGGGTGGGTCTTCGGCGCTCCCGGATCAGCCGCTCACCGCGCTGGACCGCGTGCGCCAGCCCGGTTTCGGCCACCGCCGCCGTCAGCGCCCGCACCTGGTCGTCCACCGGGAGGCCACGGCGGCGCAGTTCGTCGACGAGCAGCAACCGCACCCAGGTTTCGGGCACGCGGGCGGAAAGGTCCTGTGCCCGCCGCAGCAGGGAAAGCAGCGGGTCGACCACGTCGTGGCCCGCGTGCAGCTCGCCGACGCAGTGGAACCAGCCGGCGAGCAAGGCACCCCAGCGATCCCCGATCTCGGCGCAGGTCGCCTGCACCGCGGCGGCGTCGGCGCAGCGCTCCGGGTCCACAACCGCCGCTCCCGCCCGCGCCACCCGCCCCAGCCACAACCAGCCCGCGGCCTCGCAGTCGGCGGCGATCCGGGTGAACTGCGCGGCGGTGCCCTCGCGCCGGTGCGCCCCCTGCACCACGGCCACCAGCACCCGGGCGGCCAGCGCGGGGAAACCGTCGCCGTCGAGCAGTGCGGAAGCCGTCTCGACGGCCTGGCCGGGGCGCCCGTCGAGCAGGGCGGCCACCGCGCGGCCCAGTGTCCACTCAGGACTGGAAATGGGGGACGACAGGGCCAGCAACCGGGCCGGGTGCGCGCGCACCGCGGCGGCGAGGTGGCCGTGGACGTCGTCGACGAGCGGCTCGGCGGGCAGGTCCAGCCAGTTGGCGAGGCCGGACTGCTCCCGCGCGCACTGCCAGCGCAGGCGGGAATCGGGCAGCCGCGCGCCGGCGCGCGCGTACCGCTCGTGCGCCCCGGCGAGCCTGCCGTCGGCACGCAACCGGCGGGCGTCCGCGAGCGCCACCCACGGGTCGTCCCCGATCAGCACGGGCATCGCCGCGTTGGCGATCAGCGCCCCGGCGTGCGCGCCGAAGCGCCGCGGCACCGCCGCGGCGGCCACCCAGTCGCCCGATCTGGCGTGGCAGCGGTGGGCTTCGGCCCAGTGCCCGGCGTCGGCCAGGTGCGTGGCCGCCGAGGCGTAGGCGCGGCGGGTCAGGTGCGGGCCGAGCCGTTCGGCCAGCCGCTGTTCCAGGTGCTGCTGGAGCAGGAGGTGGAACCGGTGCGCGCCACCGCCGTCGGCGATGCGCGTGGTCAGCGCGTGCCGGGCGGACAGCTCGGTGAGCACCGCGCCGCTGTCGGCGCGGTCGAGCGCGGTGTCGCAGAGCGGCCCGTCCAGCACGCCCAGGGGTGCCGCCGCCAAGGCGAACTCCCGCAGTTCCGCGGGCAGCGGGTCGAGCACCTCCCGGCTGAGGAACTGCCCGAGCCGGGGGGAGTGGGCCAGCGGCGCGGTGAACGCGACGGCCCGCTGCGCGGCGGGCAGGCCCTGGGTGTCCAGGTGCAGCAGGCGCAGCGCCATCGGCAGCCCCTCCACCCGCGCGCACAGCGCCGCGGCGGCCTCGGGGTGCAGGGGAGTGCGGTAGACCTCGCCGAACAACCGCTCCACTTCCCAGGTGCGCCACCGCAGGTCGTCCTGGTCGAGTTGCAGCACCGCGCCGTCCAGGCCGGCCACCCGGTCGTCGCGGGTGGCGACCACGAAACGCAGCCGGGGCGGCGCTTCCGCCAGCACCCTGGCCAGCGCCGCCGCTCCCGGCGTGCCCTTCAGCCGGTGCGCGTCGTCGAGCAGCAACAACACCTCGTCCGCCGGTTCGTCCAGCGCGTCGAGCAGGTCGTCCACGCACGCGGGACCGGACCGGCCGAGCGCACGGGCCAGTTGCCGCACCAAACCCGTTTCGGTGACCGCGGACCCGTCGAACCCGCAGCCGCGCGTGGTGAGCCCGGCTTCCGCCGCCAGTTGGCGCAGCACCACGGACTTCCCCGCCCCGGCGGGGCCCAGCACCACCCGGAGCCGCGCCCCGGCGGCATCCGCCAATTTGGTCAGCGGGACATCCCGACGGAGCAACCCGGTCAGCCGGTTGGGGGAAGCAGACAGCAGCACAACGGCAGTGTCGGTAGTGATCGACAGCCTGTCATGGGGCAAATCGCCCACCGGTGACATTCGCCGTGTGCATGTCGCACACCGCCGTGGTTGCCCCTGCGGGCAGCCGCACGCGGCCGGCGGGCTGTCCGTGCGCGGGCTCCCGGCGCGGGGAGCACCCGCGACGATGGTGAGCATGGCCGTCAGTGCGCTGCTCCGCACCACCGGGGTCACCGTGGCGCCCGGGGGAGCCGGGCGCTGCCACGTGCTGATCCGCAACAACTCCGCCGTGGTCGACCAGTTCGCCTTCACCGTGCGCGGCGGCACCGCGGCCTGGACGCAGGTGAAACCGGCCAAGGTGAACCTGATGCCCAACCAGGAGGTCAGCGTCGAGCTGACCTTCTCCCCGCAGCGCAGCGCCGAGGTGCTCGCCGGGGACCACCCGTTCGCGCTGCAGGTCTCCTCGCGCGAGGACCCGCACGGGTCGGTGGTGCAGGAGGGCGTGGTCACCGTCGAGCGGTTCACCGAGGTGACCGCGGAGGTGGTGCCGGTCACCTCGACCGGGCGGCGGCTCGGCAAGCACACGCTGGCCGTGGACAACCTGGGCAACCACGAGCACCCGGTGGAGGTGACCGTCGCCGATCCGGACGCCAGGCTGACCTTCCGGGTCCGCCCGCACGCGCCCCGCCTGCGCCCGGGCTCGGCCACCTTCGTCCGGGTGAAGGCCAAGCCGCGCAAGTACTTCTGGAAGGGACCGGAGCGGTCGCTGCCGTTCGTGGTCAAGGTGCTGGTGCCGGAGCAGGAGCCGGTGGAGGTGGAGGCCGCGCTCGAGCAGCTGCCCCTGGTGCCGCGGCGGTTCTTCTGGCTGTTCTCCATCCTGCTGGCGCTGCTCATCCTGGTGGCGGTGTTCGTGATGACGCTGCTGCGCCAGCAACCGGTGTCCATCGCGGGCCCGGCACCCAGCACGAGCGCTTCCGCGCCGCCGAGCAGTTCGGCCGGCGCGCCGCCCTCCAGCAGCGCGGCGCCGTCTTCGCCGGGCTCGGCCACGGCCGCCGCGGTCCCGCCGGCGGTGGTGAACGGCGGCGGCAGCACCCGGACCCCGGCTCCCGGCGGGGCGGCGGTGGTCAACTCCACGTTCACCGTCTCCGCCGCGGCGGCGCCCGGGGTGGCGGGCGTGCAGCTGTTCTCCTACGTGGTGCCGGAAGGCACGCGCCAGCGGCTGCTCTCGGTCCGGCTCACCGGCCCGGCGACCGATTCCGGACGCGTCGAGGTCCGCCACGGCAACACCGTGTTGGCGGTGTACAACCTGGCCGACCTTCAGGGCCAGGGGCAGCTGCTCAACCCTGAGCAATCTCCTTTGCTGGCTTCAGGTGACACCGTTTCCCTGGCGGTCGAGTGCACGAACGCGACCGAGCCGTGCACCCCCCAGGCGGTAGCATCGACGGCGCTGGTGCCCTGAGCCCCGCGTTGATCCGGCGTTGAGCGCGGCTGCGCAGACTGGCGGCAACGTTCACCGCACAGCTGTCGAAGGGCACGCCATGCCGGAGAGACTCCCCGTTCACGTCACCGCGACCGACCCGATCCTGGAGACCGGGGTGGCCGCCCAGTTGCGCGCCCGTCCGGAGCTGGTTCTGCTCCCCGTGCCGGGCCCCGCGCTCGAGGTCGATCCGTCGGCGGTGTGCGTGGTGGTCAGCGACGTGGCCGACGACGCCGCCCTGCGGCTGGTCCGCGAACTCCGCGGGCGGGGCCTGCGGCAGGTGGTGATGGTGCTGGCGGTGATCGACGACGGCGCCCTGCTGTCCGCGGTGGAGGTGGGTGTGTGCGGCCTGGTGCTGCGCGCGGAAGCGACCCCGGAGCGACTGGTCGAATCGGTCCGCCACGCCGCGGCGATGGGCGGGGTGCTCTCGCCCCGTTTGCTGGGTCGTCTGCTGGATCAGGTGAACCGCCTGCAGAACCAGGTCCTGGCGCCCCGGGGGTTGCGGTTCTCCGGCCTCTCCGACCGCGAGGCAGCGGTGCTGCGCATGATCGCCCAGGGCATGGAAGTGCGGGAGATAGCCGCACGACTGTGCTATTCCGAGCGCACCATAAAGAACACCGTGCACGACGTGGTCAGCCGTTTCCAGTTGCGCAACCGAACCCACGCCGTCGCCTTCGCCATGCGGGAAGGCATGATCTGAGGAGGTCGCTGGCGTTCGGCCAGGATTACTTGGGGAGGAAGACCGCAGCCGCGGCGATCAATGGTCCGAGCACCGGGATCGCCGCCTGCAGTTCGCTGAGCAGCGTCCGATCGACGCCGATCACCTGTTCCAGCTTCATCCGCTGCTCGGCGCGGTCGACCAGCTCGGCGCGGTCGGCGGGTGGCTCGGCGAACATCGCGGCGACGAGCTGCTCGCCGCGCCTGCGGATCGCGGCGGCCGCCGGGGCGTAGAACACGCCGACTGTCGCCGATCCGCCACCACCGAACACGAGCACCAGCTCGCGCGGCGCGTTCTTGGCCATCAGGATCCCGGCGCCGAGCGCGAGGGTGGACAGCGCCACCAGCGCACCCAGTCCGGATGCCAGTCGCTGCAACCGGCGGCGCAGCCCGACCAGTTCCACCACGGACGCTTCGAGCCCCGCCAGGTCGGTGGTCCGCGGCTGCGTCCTCGCGAGGTGGCGCACGCCGAACATCGCGGCACCGGCACAGGCGCCACCGGAGATCGCGAGCAATACCAGTAGGTCACCACGCCAGCCGTGGCCCGGCTGTGCCGCGACCAGTTCGGCGGTGGTGATCACCACCAAAGCCCCGGCGAAGACGACCGCGGTGGGCAGTACCGTCGATCGGCGCGACAGTGGCCGGATCGCCGCCAGCTCACGCCACTGCGCCAGGCCGTGCAGCGCCACCAGCCCGGCCGAGCCGCACAGGGTCACCGCGAGGGCCGCCCACACCTGCCACAGCGGGTTCGCGCGGACGTTCGAGCTGAGCGCGATCAGCAACCCGGCGACGCCGAGGAGCACTGTCAGCACACCGCCCCAAACCCGTGATCTGGCCACGGCGCAGTGTCCCAGGAACCGGACCAAAAGCAGAAGAGTGACCTCGGCGGGCCCACTGGGGACAACACCGATTCCGCGACCCCGTGCGAGGCTCCGACCACATCAGCCTCGGCAATCAGTCGATCAGCAACCGCCGTACGAGCCATGGGTGGCTCACCGCAACGGGCGCCGCGCTCGTGGGCGACCGAGAGCCGGCCGCGAAGATCCTGCCCGACATGGACAGCGAGCCGTGAGGTCAGCTGGTCGGGCCGTGTAGTCGGTACTTCTGGGCGGCTTCGAGCCGGTCGGGAGCGAAGGCGTCTATCGCGCCCAGGGTCGCCTGTCCGCCGCGGATTCGCTGGGCCGCGGCCTGGAGCACGGGGTGGCCGGGCGCGCAGGCGAGCTGGAAATGCGACTCCATCGGCGTTTGCTCGTCGCCGCCCCAGGAGACGGCTCCGCCGAGTTCGGCGAGAATGTCCCGGACGACGGTCTCTTCCCACGGATAGAGCCCGCCTCGCGCGCCGAGGGGGTAGCAGACGGTGCGGATGGCGATCGCGGTTCCGGACAGGTAGTTCGATTCGTAGGGCTGGGTGACCGGACGGTCGGGCGCGAAGCCGACCAGGTCCCCGTCTCGCAAGGAGTCGATCTCGTAGTGGAACCGGCGGGCGACGTGCGCCAGGATCGTCGCCGCGTCGCCTTCGGCCAGTGCGACCGTGTGGTTGCTGCCCTCGATGGCGAACACGCCGGCCCGGGTCAGGATCGGCCAGCCGTTCGCGGAGACCGGGCCGGACCACCCGCCCGCGGCGACGGCGGTGGGGACGGCGGCGAAACCGGCGAATCCGGCGAGTCCGGTGAAGGCGGCGGCCGAACCGAGGAACAGCCGGCGGCTGAACGGTCTGGGCATGGTCATCGGGAATTCCTTCTCGCGTGGGTGATCGCTGCGACGGCCCCGGCGAGGCACACCACCGCGGCGACGGCGAAGAGCACCAGACCCGGATTGACCCAGCCGGGCACCAGGTCGTAGTCGGCGTTGCACCTGTTGTGCATGGGGAAGAACTGGCCCGGTTCCTGCCAGTTCCGGGCGCGGTAGGCCTGGTCGAGCGGCTGTCCCGCGGCCGCGCAGGTTTCGTCGATGTCCTTGCCGCCCGACCACATCCCGGTGAAGGCGGTGACTGCGAAGCCCAGCAGGGCGAGCCCGCCCAGGCCGAGCCAGGCGGGTGGGCGGAGCCGGGTGCTCACCGGGCCGCTCGCTGCTGGGCTTCGCGCAGGTAGGTGTCGTGGTTGGCCTTGTACTGCTTGGCCATCCGCGACTCCATGCCGGTGCGGGCCAGCAGGGTGTCGGCGAAGCCCTGTTCGAACCGCTGGAGGTCCTCGAAGCCCAGCGTCCTGGGCGGGGCGTGGATGCCGATCAGCCCGAGCTGTGCCAGCACCACCTTGGGATCGTCCGCGGCGGTGAGGATGTTGTGCGCCAGGAAGTTGCAGTCCTCGGCGTTGGTGAACCGCTGCTGGTAGTAGTGGGTGAACCGGCGCAGCGCGCCGCCGCCGTTGTACTGGTCGCGGACCGCGGTGACGATGTCGGTGCCCGCCGCCACCCGGCGGGCGATCAGGTAGCCGTCGGCGTCCTCGATCAGGTCGGCGAAGCCGAAGCTGGTGGTGACGTCGGGCTTGGCCAGCTTCTCGTCGCAGAAGGTGTGCCCGTTCGGGTAGGTGTCCACCGCGTCACGCCAGTCGGCGTAGAAGGTGAGCAGGTCACCGCCCCAGCCCGCGATGTCACCCGCGTTCACCCGCTTGGAGTTGTCCGGCTGCGGGTAGACGAGGTGGCCGTTGGCCGTGGCCATCATGTGCTCGGTGCCGAGGGTGTACCCGGTGACCGGGTCCACGAACTCGGTCATCACGGTGAGGCCCTGGGCGTTGGCGTAGTTGACGAAGTCCTCGTCGACGCCGCCGATCAGGCCCTTCCACTTCCAGTCGTTGTAGGCCCGGTGCCGGATGTACTCCATGACCAACCGGCTCCGGTCGCCCTTGCCGTACGAGCCGGCGCAGTCGTAGAGCCGTTGCACGTAGCCGATGAACGCGTCCGCGGGGCCGGTCGGATCGCTGACGCTGCCCTGTCCGGGGTCGCCGCCCTGGTTCCGGGCCACGTCGCGGTCCAGGTCGAACACGTCCGCCCCGTTGGTGACGGTGAACTCCTTGATCTGGTTGAACGACCAGTTCGCCGGCAGCGGGAAACCGAGGTTGCCGGAAAAGCCCCACGACATCCCGGAAACGAACGAATGCCGCGCGTAGGTGCGGTTGGTGATGTTGGCGCAGACGTTGCGGGAGCCGTACACCCCGTGCACGTACTTCTTGCCCCGGTAGGCCAGCCCGGCCTGCACGCCGTGGAAGTAGGGCACGATGGCCGAATCGATCTGCTCCTGCGTGGCGTCGTAGTCCACCGCGAAGTAGATCACCGTGCCGCGGTTGAAGCCGTAGCCGGCGGCGAGCTGGTGTGCGTTGAGGGCGTGCTGATAGCCCTGGGAATAGGTGAAGTCGGCGAGCTGCCGGGCGTTGTCCTGGTAGATCGGGTACACCCGCATCCCGGCGCCGAAGATCGTCTGCAGCTCTCCCGGCTTGATCTCCTTGTCCAAAGTGGACCCAGGCGGATCGTAGAGGTAGCGGCCGACCACTTTGTACCCGTTGGTCTTCAGCCACTGGGCCCGGGAAGCGGTGATCTCGAACCGGGTGTCGCAGCCGTGCGCCGGCCGGTCGGCGTCCCCCATGGACACCAGCAGTTGCGCCCAGGTTTCGTAGGTGCCCCGCCCGTTCACGGTGAGCTGGGAGAATTCCTGGAACTTGGTGACGTAGGTGCCCAGTGCGTCGTCGTAGGTGGATTTCTGGGTGGTGCGCACGTCCCCGATCGGCACCGGTTCGTTGAACACGCAGGCCGCGGAGAACAGTTCGACGAAGATGCCGGAGCTGCCCGGCCCGACCGTGCGGGTCTTCAGCCCGGCTTGGGTGCTGGGGCCGAAGTTGCCGTTGGGCTGGCTGATCCCGAGTTCGTACTGCAGCCCGATCATCAGCGACTTCTGCACGTCCCGCGAGTAGTGCCCGTCGCAGGGCCCGATGGTGTAGGCGTCGCGCTGCCAGTAGCGCCCGTTCAGCCACTGCTGGATGCCGCGGACCTTCTCGGATCCGGTGCCGATGACCACGTAGGCGTCCATGTTGAGCACACAGCGGAAGAGCTGGGGCGTGACCTGCCCGCCCGCGGTGCCGGTGCCGCCATCCGGCAGGCCCATGTTGACCCGCATGTTCTTGACGGCCTCGGTGGTCACCGCGCCGTATTCGCCGTAGCCGTTGGCGCCGTGGTAGCCCTTGCAGAACAGGCCGTGCTGGATGATCCGCACGATGTTGCTGTTGCGGTTCCAGCCGAAGCCGATGTCGCCCAGTTCCTTGACCTTGGCCATCGTGCCCGGGCCGAAGGAGGCCACCACCGGGGAGATGCCCAGTTCGTGCTGCAGGCCCATGGTCAGTGCGTACATCGTGGACCAGCCGGTGCGCCCGTTCTCCGGGCAAGGCTGGTAGCCCGCCACCGAGCCGTAGGTGGCGTTCACCCATTTCTGGGCATCAAGGACTCGCTCGTCCATACCGCTTGAATCCCCCTGAGTTCGACGCCCGTCATCGTGACGCGGCGGCCCCGAGTCGAAAGCGTACTGAGCCAGAAGCGATCTATCGAGGATCTTTACCCCGATGGCGCAGCGGACGGCTTCGGTGCGGATGCACTCGACGCGACAGACCCTGCAGGCCAGGGCGCTTTGCAGGCTTCCCGGCGAACTGGGGGCTTCGTGCCCCGCAGCCGATCAGGATCCGGCATCGCCTTCTGGCTGCGACGGCTTCCTGAAGGCTCCGAAGATGGCCCGAACATGGCGGGCTTGGGCCTCCAGCGTGGCGACCTGGCCTGGATCCGCGGGAGCGAGCGTGTCCACGGCTGGATACGGGCCTCGTTCCTTGCTCATCAGGTAGACGCGCTTACCATTTGTCGAATCCCGCAGTAAACCGCTCGGATGGGCGTTGAGCCTGGCGCCCTGCACGGCGAGCAGCCAGCCGTGTTCTTCAAGGGCGGTGCGCAGTTTGGTGAGTGCGTCCAGAACGTCGTAACCCGCAACTGCGAGGTGCCCGGTGGGTCCGTCGAACTCCAGGAGGACCGCACCGCGTGTGCCGCCTGAACGGAGTTGGCACGCGCGGTGATCACTTCCGCGCCTGGCGAGAACTTCATGGTCTTGGGTTGACACCACTGCTCGATCCTCGCCACGGGAGATGTCCAGGATTGCTGACGCAGTCAGCGGAAGTGAGTGTAGCGCCGGGCGAACCGGCACGGGTGCGGGTTTGCTCTAGGCACGGAGTGGGATCTGTGCCATGAAAGGGAGATGACGAACACAGCAGAGGATGCCTATCGGCACATCCTCACCGAGTCCATCGCGTTCCTGTACCCCGCCGCGCTGCGGGCGGCGGCGTTGCTGGAAGTGGCCGAGCACCTGGCAGGCGGGCCGCGAGACGTGGCCGAACTGGCCGGGCTGACCGGGGCGAGCGGCCCGTACCTGCGGCGCCTGCTGCGTCTTCTGGCCTCCCACGGGACCTTCCGGGAGGACGAGGACGGCCGGTTCCACCTGACGCCCCAAGCGGATCTGCTGCGGGCCGACGCTCCCCGGTCCCTGCGGGCGGCGGTGCTCCTGGTGACCGAGGACAGCTGGTGGCAGTCCGCCGCCGACCTCGCCGAGGCGGTCCGGCGTGGCGAACCGGCGTTCGACCGCCGCGTCGGCAAGCCCTTTTTCGCCCATCTGGCCGAGCATCCGGAGCACGGAGCGCTGTTCGACGCGGGCATGGCGGCCTACTCGGCCGGCGAAATCGGCTACATCGTCGAAGGCTACGACTTCCCGGACAGCGGGGTCATGGTGGACGTCGGCGGCGGGCGGGGCGGCCTGCTGCTCGCGGCGCTGCGTGCCCGGCCCGGCCTGCGCGGCATCCTTCTGGAGCAGGAACAAGTGCTGGCGGGCAACGTACTCCCCGAGCTCGGCGCCGACGACCGGTGGACCCTGCACCCGGGCGACTTCTTCTCCGCGGTGCCCGCCGGCGATCTCTACACGGTCAAGAACATCCTCCACGACTGGAGCGACGACCAATGCGTACGAATCCTGGAGAACTGCCGGCGCGCGATGAACCCGGGCGCCCGCCTGCTCGCCATCGACGCGGTCATCCCACCCGGCAACGACCCCGACTTCGGCAAGGCGATCGACATCCTGATGCTGCTGCTCCTCCCGGGCGGTGAACGCACCCGATCGGAGTTCGAGCGGATCTTCGAACGAGCCGGGTTCCGGATCACGCGAGTGATCCCCACCCCCGGCACGGTTTCCATGATCGAGGCGGTGCCCGCCTGACCGAGGCCGGTTGAGCGGATCGGGGATTAGTCAGGTTTATCTCTTGACCGCTCAGGCCCGGACGTTGTTACCTGGTCACCTGCTCGGAAGGCGCCGCGGACAGGGTGAGCGTCGGCCGGCGGTGCCCCCCGATGAGTAGGACACATGTAGGTAGCTTCGCCTGCGACGCTTCGGTCGCCCGCGAGGAGATGACCAGCGACAACACCCGCTTCACCGGACAAGCCAGGTCGCGACCGCCACCGCGATCCGGGGATCGCGCGGCGCCGCCGCGTGCTGAACGCACAGCCGTTTCAACTGCCCCAGAGGAGTGGCGATGAGACACAGGCTCGCACGGGTACTGGCGATCATCTGCGGGGTGCTGGTGGTGGTCGGACTGGCCCCGCCGGTCGCCACCGGGCACCCGGAAGGTCTGCACGTCCTGGTGTTCAGTGAGACCGCGGCCGGGGCCTACCGGCACGACTCGATCCCGGCGGGGATCACCATGATCGAACAGCTGGCCGCGCAGAACGAGTGGGAACTGACCAAGAGCGAGAACTCGACGGTCTTCAACGACGCCACGCTCGCCACGTTCGACGTGATCGTCATGTTGCAGACCTCGGGAATGGTCTGGGACAACGACGCCCAGCGCGCCGCGGTGCAGAAGTACGTGCGCGGCGGCGGTGGCATCGTCGCCGTCCACAACGCGACGGACATGAACATCGAGCAGCAGTTCCCGTGGTGGGACCAGATGCTCGGCATGACGATGACGCAGCACTCGGCGACGGTGTCCGGCACGGCCAAGGTCGCCGACCGCAAGCACCCGTCGGGCCAGGGACTTCCGGACCGGTGGACACGCACCGAGGAGTGGTACAACTTCAACCGCTCCGCCCGCGGTGACGTGCACGTGCTGGTCACCGCGGACGAGTCCACCTACGACGCCGGTCAGTACAAGATGGGCCACGACCACCCGATCTCGTGGTGCCGCAACTTCGAAGGCGGCAGGCTGTGGGCGACCGGCATGGGACACCAGGCTTCCAGCTACTCCGAGCCCTTGTTCCGCGAACACGTCAAGGGCGGCGTCGAGTCCGCCGGTGGCAAGGTCGCGGCGGACTGCGGCCCCACGGTGTGGAGCAGCTTCGAGAAGGTCACGCTGGACGACAACACCGTGGGTCCGGCCGCGCTGGACATCGCGAAGGACGGCCGGGTGTTCTACGCCGAGTACGGCGGCAAGGTGAAGATCTTCAAGCCGGACACCCGGACCACCGTCACCGCCGCCACGATCAACGCCTACACCGGCGGGGAGGACGGCCTGACCGGCTTGGCACTGGACCCGAACTTCGCCACCACCAGGTGGATCTACCTGATGTACTCGCCGGCGGGCGGCACCGAGCACATCGCGCGGGTCTCCCGGTTCACCGTGAACGGTGACACGCTCGACCCGGCCAGCGAGCAGGTGATCATGAAGGTGCCGTCGTCACGGGCGGCCCCCGAACCGGGCCACACCGGCGGTTACCTCGCGTTCGGCCCGAACGGCAACCTCTACATCGGCCCCGGTGACGACATCGAACCGTTCCGTTCCGACGGTTACGCGCCGATCGACGAGCGGCCGGGCTGGGCGAGCAACGACGCGCAGGGCACGGCGGCCAACACCAACGACCTGCGGGGCAAGATCCTGCGCATCCACCCGCAACCCGACGGGACCTACACGATCCCGTCGGGCAACATGTTCCCGCCCGGTACCGCCAAGACGAAGCCCGAGATCTACGCGATGGGCTTCCGCAACGCGTTCCGGTTCTCGGTGCACCCGACGACGGGTGTCATCTACGCCGCGGACTACGCGGCGGACGCGGGCAACGACAACCCGAACCGGGGTCCGGCGGCGACCACGGAATGGAACATCATCACCTCACCGGGCTTCTACGGCTGGCCGTACTGCGTGGGCGACAACATCCCCTACAACGACTACAACTTCGCCACGAAGCAGTCCGGTCCGAAGTTCAACTGCGACAGTCCGGTGAACAACTCGCCGAACAACACCGGCCTGACCAACCTGCCGGCGGCACGCAAGGCGGACCTCTGGTACGGCGGCGGCGCGAACGGTTTCAAGTTCCCGGAAATGGGCGACGGCGGCGAGGCGCCGATGGCGTTCCCGGCCTACCAGTACGACCCTGGCAACCCGTCGGCGACGAAGTTCCCGGAGTACTTCGACCAGACGCCGTTCTTCGGTGAGTGGTCCCGCAACAAGATGTTCGAGTTCCGCCTCGGTCAGGACGGGAAGCTGTTGAAAATCAACAACTTCCTGTCGAACCTGAGCTTCAAGTCGCCGATGGACGCCAAGTTCGGTCCGGACGGCGCGCTGTACCTGCTGGAGTGGGGGAGCGGATTCGGCAGGGACAACCCGGATTCCGGGCTCTACCGCATCGACTACACGACCGCGGACCGCAGTCCGATCGCGACGGCGGTAGCCACCCCCTCTTCGGGTTCCTCGCCGCTGGCAGTGCAGTTCTCCAGCGCCGGATCGGCGGATCCGGAAGGTGGGCCGGTCACGTTCCGGTGGGAATTCGGCGACGGCGCCACGTCCACCCTGGCCAACCCCGCGCACACCTACAACGCGCGCGGCCAGTTCAACGCGAAGCTCACCGTCACCGACGCGGGCGGTAAGACGGGGGTGGCGAACGTGATCGTGACCTCGGGCAACACCTCGCCGACGGTCAACCTCAGCATCCCGGACGGCGGCATGTTCGACTGGGGCAGCACGATCCCGTACACGGTGACGGTCACCGATCCCGAGGACGGCACCATCGACTGCACCAAGGTCAGCACCACTCCCGCGCTGGGACACGATCAGCACTCGCACGATCTCTCGCCGATCCCCGGCTGCTCCGGCACCCTCAGCCCGCAAACCGACAGCGCGCACGCCGAGGCCAACGTGTCCTACGTCGCGGATTCCCGATACACCGACAAGGGCGCGACCGGGGTTCCCGCACTGACCGGAAGCCGGAAGGTCCTGTTGCACCCCAAGCAGAAGCAGGCCGAGTTCTTCACCGGCTCGTCCGGTGTCCGGGTCGTCTCCCAGTCCGGTGCGCAGTCGGGCGCGCGGGTCGGCGACATCAGCAACAACGACTGGATCTCGTTCAAGCCGTACAACTTCACCGGCATCAACCAGGTGTCCGTGCGGCTCTCCTCACCGAGCGGCGGCGGTACGGTCGAGCTGCGCGCCGGTTCCCCGACGGGCGCACTGATCGCGTCGGTCCCCGTCCAGAGCACCGGCGGCTGGGACACCTACGCCGGCATGCCCGCGGTGAACGTCGCGAACCCGGGCGGTACGACGGAATTGTTCCTGGTGTTCAAGACGAACGCGGCCAACTCCTACGACATCGATTCGATGACGTTCACCGGTCCTGGCGTGGGCACGCCGGGCAATCCCGGCACGGGCGGGCCGATCGTCGGGATCGGCAGCAAGTGCGTCGACGTCAACGGCGGTTCCACCACCGATGGCGCCAAGGTCCAGCTGTGGACCTGCAGCGGTGGCGCGAACCAGGCCTGGACCCGCACCGGGCAGGTGTTCCAGGCACTGGGCAAGTGCCTGAACGCCAACGGCACCGCGGACGGCGCCCTGGTGCAGCTGTGGACCTGCAACGGCAGCTCCTCGCAGAACTGGTCCGTGCAGGCCGACGGCACCCTCCGCAACGGTGGCAAGTGCCTGGACGCCAACGGTGGCGCTTCAGCCGACGGCACCCAGCTGATCACCTGGACCTGCAACGGCGGCACCAACCAGAGATGGACGGTCCCGTAATCGGGGCGCGGGCCTGAGCGAAAGTTTCGAGTGAGAATCGGGCACGGTGTGGCCTTCGCTTGTCACGGTCAACTCCTGTGGTCGAGAGGTCTTTCGGTGATGAGGCCCTGGGTGTGTCTCGTGGCTTCCGTTGACTCCGGACGACGCTGCTGGCTAAAATTATTCGAAATTTGTGGTGAGCAGGCCGAAACGTTCGAGCGTCAACGGTGACGTCGTGGAGGTGATGCACCCAGGGTTGACCGCCCACAGGTGCCAGCGGCGCTCGGCACAAGTGCTCCGGCCGCCGGTGGCCCCTGCGCGATCGCGCCAGGCGGCGATGTTCACCGCTCTCGATGTGACCGTCCGTTGCAGAGCTGTTCCGCGGTCACGAATGTTAGCGCTAACAGCGCCGAGCACCTGTTATTTCCCCGGGCCCCATCCGGCCCTGACGCTGAAGGAGAGTCATCATGAGTTCGACAGGTCAAGCACCGCCGCGCCGCGCGGGTCGCGCTTGGCGGGGCCGTTGGGGGCGCGCGTTGATCGCCTTGCTCCCGACCGTCCTGGCGGCGACCGCGGTGGTCGCGTTCGACACCGGGGTGGCGTCGGCGGCGACGGTCGACACGACCGCGTGGTACGTGCTGGTCAACCGCAACAGCGGTAAGGCACTGGACGTGTCCGGCGTGTCCACCGCGGACGGGGCGGTGGTCCACCAGTGGGCCCGCCACGACGGCGCCAACCAGCAGTGGCAGTTCACCGACTCCGGTGACGGCTACTACCGGCTGAAGTCGAAGAACTCCGGCAAGGTCCTCGACATCGACAACTGGTCGACCGCCGACGGCGGCAAGGTCCAGCAGTGGACCGACCTCAACGGGACCAACCAGCAGTTCCGCCTCGCCGACTCCGACGGCGGCCACGTCCGGCTGATCAACCGCAACAGCGGCAAAGCCGTGCAGGTGACCGGACAGTCGACCGCGGACGGCGCGGCCGTCGTCCAGTCCGGCGACCAGAACGGGGTCGGCCAGCAGTGGCAACTCGTCCGCCTGGACGAAGCGCCTGGCGCGTGCACCCTTCCCTCGACCTACCGCTGGTCGTCGACGGGACCGCTGGCGACCCCGAGGTCGGGCTGGGTCTCGCTCAAGGACTTCACCCACGTCGTCCACAACGGCAAGCACCTGGTCTACGCGACCACGCACGACACGGGCACGACCTGGAGCTCGATGAACTTCACGCCCTTCACCAACTGGTCCGACATGGCCTCGACCGGCCAGAACGCGATGAGCTCCGGGGCCGTGGCCTCCACGCTGTTCTACTTCGCTCCCAAGAACATCTGGGTGCTCGCCTACCAGTGGGGCGGGCCCGCCTTCAGCTACCGGACCTCGAGCGACCCCACCAACCCCAACGGCTGGTCGGCACCGCAAACCCTGTCCACCGCGAGCATCACCGGCTCCGGCACCGGACCCATCGACCAGACCCTCATCGCCGACGGCAACACCATGTACCTGTTCTTCGCCGGTGACAACGGCAAGATCTACCGCTCCAGCATGCCCATCGGGAACTTCCCGAGCAGCTTCGGTTCCTCCTACACCACGATCATGAGCGACACGCAGGCCAACCTGTTCGAAGGCGTCGAGGTCTACAAGGTCCAGGGCCAGAACCAGTACCTGATGATCGTCGAAGCCATGGGCGCCAACGGACGCTACTTCCGTTCCTTCACCTCCAGCAGCCTCGGCGGCTCCTGGACCCCGCAGGCCGCCACCGAGAGCAATCCCTTCGCCGGCAAGGCCAACAGCGGCGCCACCTGGACCAATGACATCAGCCACGGCGACCTGATCCGCAGCAACCCCGACCAGACCAAGACCATCGACCCCTGCAACCTGCAACTGCTCTACCAAGGCCGCGACCCCAAGTCCGGTGGCGACTACGGCCTCCTGCCCTACCGGCCTGGCTTGCTCACCCGCCAGCCCTGAGCACCTGACACAGGTCCACACAGCCGGTCCGGTGCCTCACCCCTCATCGGGTGAGGCACCGGCCCGGCTCCTCGTCGCGTGGTCGTGAGGCGATCGGGTACGGTCGCGACTGCCGGGTGTCACTTCCGGGCGCCGTGCGATGAGTCCGAAACATCCGCCCGGATAAGTACGAAACATTGCGCTGCGACTGGCCGGTCCCGTACCGTAATCACGGCATCGGCCGATCTCGCCGGATGCCTCACCTGGTCCCGGCCCCTGACTGTCGGCCCAGTTGCCCCATTGGCGTCCCGGGCGCTCCGTGACTCTTTTGGGAGCGCTCCCACCATCGGCCGAATGGAGCCGCACCCGCACCGCGAACCAACGCTGAACCAGGCCGGTAACCCACCGGAGACACGAGCAGAGACTGGGAGCACGCCCATGAGACAGGGCAGTAACCGTTCACGGCGATGGTGGACACTGGTCGCCGCCGCCACGCTGGTAATCACCGGTGCGAGCGCCGCGGAGGCCGGGACGGCATCCGCGGGAGGGGAGGCCGGCACCCTTGCCGCGTCGGCGGGTTGTGGTCAGGCTCCGGCGTTGCAGAGCGGTACGCACACGATTCAGAGCGGCGGTAAGAGCCGGCAGTTCATCCTGAGCGTTCCCGGCAACTACGACAACACCCGCCGGCACCGGCTGGTGTTCGGGTTCCACTGGCTGGGCGGCACCATGCAGCAGGTCGCCGGCGGCGGAACCGACGGCGACGTCTACGCCCACTACGGGCTGCGGCGGCTGGCGAACGAGACCGCCATCTTCGTGGCGCCCCAGGGCCTCAACAACGGCTGGGCGAACTCCGGTGGCGAGGATCTGACCTTCGTCGACGACATGATGCGCAGGATCGAGGACGGTCTCTGCGTCGACACGACGCAGCGCTTCGCTCTCGGCTTCAGCTACGGCGGCGCGATGAGCTACGCGATCGCGTGCGCCCGTGCGAGCTCTTTCCGTGCGGTCGCGGTCATCGGTTCCCCTGCCGAGCTCAGCGGGTGCAGCGGTGGCACGCAGCCCATCGCGTACATGGGGATCCACGGCATCAACGACAACATCGGTGCCGGGCGTGCGCTGCGGAACCGATTCGTCAAGAACAACGGCTGTACCGCCCAGAACCCGCCGGAACCAGCGGCAGGCAGCCGGACCCACATCAGCACGGCCTACTCGGGGTGCCAGGCCGGGTACCCGGTGGTCTGGGCGCCCTTCGACGGTGGTCACCAGCAAGGTCCCGTGGACGGGTGCGCCGGCTGTGAGAGCGGCGCGAACAGCTGGGTCAAGAACGAGGTGTGGCAGTTCTTCACCGGAGAGACCCCGCCTCCGCCGCCGCCCACCTTCCGGTTGCGTGGCGAGGGCTCCGGCCGGTGCCTGGACGTCAACGCCGCGAGCACGGCCAACGGGAGCCAGATGATCATCTGGGACTGCCACACCAATGCCAACCAGCAGTTCACCGCGAGCGGCCAGGCGCTGCAGGTGCTGGGCAAGTGCCTGGAGGTGCCCAGCGGCGCGGCGCCCGGGACCCGGGCACGGATCTGGGACTGCAACGGCGGCCCCGGCCAGCAATGGGCCGTCAACCCCAATGGCACGGTCAGCAACGTCCAAACCGGACTGTGCCTCGACGTCAGCAACTCCACCACGGCCAACGGCACCGCCGTCAACGTCTGGAACTGCCACGCCGGCACCAACCAACGCTGGACGAAGGCGTAGTCCGATGAAACCAGTCTTCGCTGGAAGGCCGTTGGCGGTGTTCGCGGTGTTCGCCGCGCTGCTGACCTTCTCGGTTCCCATCCCGGCTTCCGCCGCCGTCCAGGTAACCTACTACGTCGCTCCCCACGGCGACGACGCCAATCCCGGGACGCTCACGGCGCCGTTCAAAACGGTGCAGCGCGCACGGGACACCGTTCGCTCGGTCAACGCGAACATGTCCGGCGACATCCAGGTTTACCTGCGCGGCGGTGACTACCCGGTGAGCGACACGATCGAATTCACGCCGGCTGACTCGGGCACGAACGGGTATCGGATCACCTACGCCGCGTACCAGGACGAAAAGCCGGTGCTGAGCGCCGGTGTTCAGGTGACCGGCTGGACGCAGCACAACGGCAATGTCTGGAAGGCTCCGCTCAACCGCGCCAACAAGCTGCGGGCGCTCTACGTCAACGACCAGCGGGCGTTCATGGCAGCCAAGACGATCAACTCCCAAGGGTGCTACGGCACGTACAACGTCACCGCGGGGCAGGCGCCCTGGGCGTGGGAATCGGGCTCGCAGTGTGACGGAGCCAAATACAACCTGGCCGACCTGCCCGCCATCGCCGGTAATCACGACGATCTGGAAATCGAAACGGCGACGACGTGGACGACGGCCATCGTGGGCGTCCGCCAGGTCGCCACGAGCGGTGATGGCGCGAACCGCGTGGCGCTGTTCCAGCAACCGGGCGGAGCCATCGCCCAGGGCGCGTACAACGGCAACTTCCAGACCGGCGGCAGCCACAAGCTCATGAACGCCTACGAGTTCCTGGACTCACCAGGCGAGTTCTACTTCGACAAGGCGAGCCGGGTGGTCTACTACTACAAGGCCAACTCCGAGAACATGACGACGGCGACGGTCCACGCGCCGAACAACCTGCCGACCGTTCTCCGGATCGCCGGCACGTCCACGAGCAACCACGTGCGGAACCTGACGTTCTCCGGCCTCACGGTGCAGCACTCCGACTGGAACCTGTTCTCCGTGGCGGGCTCCGCTTTCAAGCAGGCCCAGCAGGGCAATCTCGGCAACACCGCGTACGTCAAGGGCAACTTCCATGCCTACTACTACCGCAACGTCGACGCCCCGCCCGGTATCGTCCGGCTCGAGAACGCCGACGGGATCGAACTGCACCGCAATCGGATCCAGCACACCGGTGTCGACGGGATCAGCATGGTCAACGACGTGCAGAACACGAAGTTGATCGGGAACCACACGAACGACATCGCCGGTTCCGCCGTTGTCGTGGGCCATCCGCAGCACGTGTTCCTCGGGGACCACACCGCGACGAATCGCGAGAAGTATCCCGCCCAGGTCGAAGGACTCCCGAAGAACATCGAGATCAAGAACAACTACCTCCGCGACACCGGGGTGTTGTTCAACTCGCACAGTCCTATTTCGGCGTATTTCGCCGACACACTGGTGATCCAGCACAACCGGATCGAGAAAGCTCCCTGGTCGGGTATAACGCTCGGATGGGGCTGGTGGAACTTCGACGGATCGTCCGGCTCCGTCGCGCCCGGTAAGCCGACCACCACGGCACGGAACAACACCATCAGCCACAACCACATCATCGACACGGTGCAGCGCCTCAACGACACGGCGCCCATCTACACGCTGGGCAGTCAGCCGGGCACGACGATCACCGAGAACTACCTCCACGGCGTTCCGGCCGGCCACAAGTACGGACTCCACCCGGACGAGGGCTCGGCCTACCTCACCTTCCGCGACAACGTACTGAGCGTGGACAAGAACGTCACCTGGCTGATCAATTCCGACGACTTCGGGCGCAAGCACGACCTGAGCATCACGCAGACCTACGGGCCGATCAACAAGGTCTCCAACAAGAACCTGCCGAACAGCACCGTCCAGGACATCCTCGTCTCCGCCGACTACGTGTGGCCGGCAGCGGCATACGGGATCGCCGTGAACTCCGGGCTGGAAGAGTCCTACCGGGACATCATCCCGCCGGGCGGCCTTTCCCTGCCGGACTACGTCCTGCCGGCCAGCACGTTCGTCGGCACCGGGAGCTCGTCGATCCCCCTCCGCGGTGCGGGTGACGCGACCAAGACGGTCTGGCTGGCTCCTCTCGGCACGACCACCTTCGTCGTGGGCCCGACGATGACCAGGGCGAGTGGCACCGCGACGACCATCGACGTGCCGGCCTCGCCCGGTGACTACCGGCTCTACGTCGTGGACGCGCAGGGAACCCGGTCACCCGAGTCGACCTCGATCGTCCGGCGGCCGGGAGGCAATTCGCAGGCCGGCACGATCCTGGGTGGACAGTCGGGTCGCTGCGTCGATCTGGGGAGCACGGCCAACGGCACGCAGGCCCGGCTGTGGGATTGCCACGGCGGCACCGGCCAGCGGTGGACCCACACGGCGAGCAGGACACTGACCAACGGCACCAAGTGTCTTGACGCGTCGGGACAGGGCACCGCCAACGGCACCCCCGCGGTCATCTGGGACTGCCACGGCGGCACCAACCAGCAGTGGAACCTCAACGCCAACGGCACCATCACCGGCGTGCACTCCGGGTTGTGCCTCGACGCCAGCGGCAACGCCACCGCGAACGGCACCCCGATCCACCTCTGGTCGTGCCACGGCGGCACGAACCAGCAGTGGGACCTGCGTGACTGAGCCCGGAACGCGGTGCGCGAGACTGCTCCGATGGTTTCCGAATACGCCCAGAGCGACCAGTTCCGCGGTGCTCGTATCCACCTGTGCAACCTGGATGGCCTCGAGATCCGCGATTGCGAGGTGAACGGGCTGAAGATCGTCGACTGCTACGGCAGTGACGTCTACCTGGGTGGTGACTTCGAGCGCCTCGTCGTCAACGACGTCGACGTGACCGCCTATGTGGAGGCCGAGCTCGACCGCCGGCAACCCGCACGGGCGCTGGCGCGGGAGGCGGCGTCGCCCGAGGACTACCGGGCTGCTTGGGACGCCATCGAGGCGCAATGGGCGGCGACGCTCGACCGCGCCGGGCTCCTGCCCGAGGCCGCACTGCACGAGCAGGTCAACGGCGAGTGGTCGTTCGTCCAGACCCAGCGGCACCTGCTGATGGCCGGCGATGCCTGGCTCGGCAATGCCGTGCTCGAGGAGGACACGCCGTACCACCCGCTGGGCCTTCCTTACGGCGGGATGCCGCCCGATGTGGCGGCGAAGCTCGGGTTCACCCTCGAAGCCACCCCGACGCTCGACGAGGTACTCGCGCCGCGGCTCGCTCGCATGGCCACGATGCGGCGTGTCGTCGACGAGCTCACCGAGGCCGAGCTCGACCGGGTGTGTGGTCGCAAACCGGCCGACCCGTATCCCGATCAGGAGTACGTCGTGCGCCGCTGCCTCAAGGTGGTGCTGAAGGAAGAAGCCGAGCACCATCGTTACGCGGTGCGCGACCTCGCGGTGCTCGAGGCAGGGGTGCCTGAGCCGCGGTAGTCGCCGAGCGGTTCCCCCGGCCAAGTGCGGGTCTGGCCCCCGTAGGTCGCCGGTGCATCATGGGTGGGGCACCGGGGAGGCAGGATGGGCGAGCAGCCGGAGGCGTTGCTGCACCGCTACGAGGAGGCGCGTGCGAAGCACCTGGCGGCGCGGAAGGCCGAAGCCGAGACGCTGGATGCCCTGCGGGCGCTGAAGAAGCCCAGGGACGAGGAGGTGGAGGAGGCTCGCCGGCTCGCCGTCGCGGAGTGGGAGGGAGCGGTTCCGCGGCCGCGGAGGCCGTGGCTCGCGCGCCGTTGGCGCTGGTGGTGGACGCGTACCCGGTTGTACCGCTGGCAACAGGGCCGGGCCGGTCACTGCGCCGCCGCGTGCGCCGACGCGGTCGAGCAGTACCGCCTGGACTTCGAACACGCCCACGGGGCCGACTACGAGAAGGCCGTCGAGCGAGCCCGCGCGGTGCACAACCGTGCGGTCACCCGCCGCCGTGTCGCGGACTCGGCCGACCGCCAGGTGACCCAGGAGATCATCCGGCTTCTGCACCGCGAACACCGCTGGACCCCGCGCGAGATCAACGAGGCGCTGCCGAACCAGACCGAGCACGGGGTGAAGAAGGTGCTCGGCCTGCTGCCGCGACCCACCTCGCGCTCGCGCGACCCGCGCCACACGGCAGGCGGCGGCTGGGACGGGAGTTACGACGGGGGAGCGGCCAACTGCAGTGGCGGCGGCGGGAGCGGCGACTGACCGGGCCGGCTGAGGTTCCCGCTCGCAAGGCCGGTTGTGGCTCAGCTGTTGGGCGAGATGGCCGTTCCGGCTCCGCGGCGCCGGATGGGTACGGCGGTCGGCTTGCCGGCCGGTTCGGGTGCCGGTGAGCCTTCGAGGACCATGCCCGCGTCGGCGATTATGTCGAGGTCGGCCTGGCGGTCACCTTTGGCGGGTGGCCGTGGAGCTGGACGGGCGGCCCAGCGCGCTCTACTGGCATTTCGCCAGCAAGCAGGCCCTGCTCACCGCGCTCGCCGACCAGGTGCTGGCAGAGGTGGCCCCGCCCCCGGCCCGGGCGCGCTGGGATCGACGGCTCCAACGGCTCGCCGTCGACCTGCGGTCCACCGTGCTCGCGGTCACCGATGGCGCCGCACTCCTCTCGGTGGGCCAGGCGGGCGGGCAGTCCACCGCGGTGATCGGTGAGCACCTGGAGGCGGCGGCCCGCCTGGGTGGATTGTCCGAACGTGACGCCGGTGCCACGCGGACCGCGATCTGGCAGCTGGTCATCGGGCTGGGCATCGAGCAGCAGACCCGCTCCCGGATGGCCGGACTCGATCCCGCCGCGCTGCCCGGCCGCGACTTCGACCAGGAGTTCACCGACGGACTCGGCCTCGTGCTGGACGGTGCCCGCCACCGTGCCGGGACAGCGGGCACACCGGGCTGAGCCGCCCGGGCCCAGTCGGTCGGCGTGCTCGAGCCACACGGAAACCGGGCCGGTCGCGGTGGCGCGACCGGCCCGGTCCGGTCAACTCACTGATAGGTGATATCGGATGCGGAGTAGATGCAGTTCTTCCCGTCCGGTCCGGTGCCGACCTTCTTGGATTCTCCGTCGCCCTTCTTGACACCGTTGTACTTGTCGCAGATGGAGACCTTCTTGTTCTTGTCGCCCACGAGCGTGACCCCGCTCAGCCGCGCGGTGTCACCGTAGTTCACATTGATGCTGACGACATTGCTCGCCGACATCTCGATGCGCACGTTCTCCACCCGGACGTGCCGGGTCTGCGGATTGTTGCTGCAGTTCCCGCAGGTGCGGACCAGTTTGCCGATGCCCTGCGCGGCGAAATTGCGGACGATCATCGTGCCGGGGGCGTTGTGCTGGAACACCTTGTCGCTCGCGCTCAGCGCGCCCCCGCCGTCGATGGTCATCGTCTGCGAGGCCGAGGTGCCCTTGAAGGTCGCGGCATCTTCGCCGACGTCCTCCCACCACACGTTGCGCAACGTGCAGGTGCCGAGGCAGTGCACGCCATCCGCGCCCGGCTTCCCGATGATCACGTTGGCCAGAGTCGCTCCGTCTGCGAGCTCGAAAACCGCCTTCTGGCTCTCGTCGCCACCGCCGCCACCCAGGCCTTCCGGGATGACCTTCTTCATCCCGTAGTCCCGCGTGCCGGAGAACTTGACGGTGCTCGTCACGGTTTCCTGGCCGTTCGCGGGCGGTACGCTCAACGCGTGCGCCGGCTGAGCGAGCACGACAAAAGATGTTGCCGCGACAATGCCCGCGAAACCGGTCGAAAGAACATTGCGCCACCACTTCGTGGTCATCGAACCTCCTATTGTGCTCCCTGTGATTTGGCTATCCCCACAAGGGAGAGCGGATTCATCGAAGCAGCCGGCTCCGCAGAGGACGCTACGCGAGGAAAGCGCTTTCTGCAAGGCCTCGATGTGCGGTTGCCAAGGTGGGGCACCCGACAACAGTGGCCGGGTGGCGGTGGTGCCGCGCCGGTCGGAATTGTCAAAGCGGTGCGCTGAATAGTGCACCTCGTCGTCCCTATGGTCGGTGCTGTGTGGCCGGTCATCAGGTCGTGGGCTGACCGGCCCCCGTACCGGCGAAATGTGCCGGCACAACCCTTCGAGGACGCACGAGGAGACGGAATGAATCGATCCGCTGCATGGCGAGTCCCCGCGCTCGTGGCGGCGCTGGCCGTCGCGACCACGACCGGTGTGGTCCTGCCGATGTCCCCGGCGTCGGCGGCGGCCGGCGCCGCGACCGGCTACGCCTCCCAGAACGGCGGGACCACCGGCGGTGCGGGCGGGAGCACGGTCCGGGCCACCACCGGGACCCAGATCCACGAGGCCCTGTGCGGCCGGGCCGAGAGCGACACCCCCATCACCATCGAGGTGGAGGGGACCATCAACCACGGCAACACCAGCAAGGTCTCCGGCGACAGCTGCGAAACCGCGGCGAACGTGATCGAGCTCAAGCGGATCAGCAACGTCACGATCATCGGCGTCGGCAGCGGAGCGGTCTTCGACCAGCTGGGCATCCACATCCGTGAGTCCAGCAACATCATCATCCGGAACGTGACCGTGCAGAACGTCAAGAAGTCGGGTTCCCCCACGTCCAACGGCGGAGACGCGATCGGGATGGAGAGCGGCGTCCGCAACGTCTGGGTCGACCACACCACCCTGCGGGCTTCGGGCGGGGAGTCAGAGGGCTACGACGGCCTGTTCGACATGAAGAACAACACCCAATACGTGACCCTGTCCTACAGCATTCTGCGGGACTCCGGCCGCGGCGGACTGGTCGGCTCCAGTGAGAGCGATCGCTCGAACGGGTTCATCACCTACCACCACAACGTCTACCAGAACATCGACTCCCGCGCCCCGCTACTGCGTGGTGGCATCGCCCACATGTACAACAACCACTACGTGAGCCTTCACGAATCCGGCATCAATTCCCGGGCCGGAGCTCGCGCCAAAGTGGACAACAACTACTTCCAGAACTCCCACAACGTCCTGGGCACCTTCTACACCGACCAGGCCGGGTACTGGCAGGTCAGCGGCAACACCTTCGACAACGTGACCTGGTCCGGCCCGGACAGCGAAACCAACCCCGCCGGCCCCGACCCCAAGTCCACCACCACGGTCGGCATTCCCTACAGCTACCAGCTGGACCAGACCAACTGCGTGCCGAACATCGTGAGCCGGACGGCAGGCGACCGCACGGGCATGAAGGAATCCGACGGCGCCTGCTAGATGAGTGCCTCGGACGGCCGGCTACTGGTGTCCCGGCGTTGCCGCCGGGACACCAGTAGCGTGGGACGGGCCGGCTCAGCCGGAGCGCGTCACGGGTAGCTGACGACGTTCTGCGCTGTCCCTCCGTTGGAGCTGTCGGCGCGGGGGCCGGTGTCGTTGACGACCGAGTTGATCGAGCCGCTGCCGTCGAGGAACACCGTGAGCAGGCTGGTCAGCTGCACACCGGGGGTGCGGGGCACGCGGAACGACATCCGGGACTGGATGTCGACCCCCTGGTTGAAGAAGCTGTAGCTGCCCAGGCCCCAGCCGCGGAACGTGGTCACGCCCGGCGCGACCTCCAGGGCCGGGTAACCGGGGTTGGCTCCGTCTTCCTGCCACGCGGCCTGGCTCGGCGGGTCGTAGGGGCGCTCGTTCTGGTACATGACCACGCGCCCGCGCTCGCCGCGCCAGATCGTCTCGGTTTTCTGGTAGTGCTCCACGAACAGTCCGTTGGCGCTGACGTCGTGGCCGTTGATGACGGCCCCGTGGTCGGCGGTGTTGCGGTCCCAGCCGATGCCGGTGCCGTGGTCGCCGCGCCAGAGCCAGGTGTGGTCCAGCAGCACGTTCGAGGCGTTGACCTCCAGGCTGGTGGTGGCCTTGCCCTCCAGGGTGCCGCCGATGCGCACGAACACGTCCTGGAGCACCACCGGGTTGCCGGTGCCGCCGCATTCACAGGTGCCGCCCGGGCGGCCGACCTGCACCAGCACCGGCGAGTTGACCGGCCCGGCGTCGACGGTGAAGCCGTGCAGCTTCACCCCGGCCACGTCGTCGACGGTCACCGCGGCGTTGCCGGCCTGGGGCGTGACGGTCGGCATGCCGAGACCCAGCACCAGGGTGTCCGGCCGGGTGACCCGGATGGGCTCGGAGTAGCGGTAGGTGCCGGGGGAGAGCAGGAGGTGGCGGCCCTCGGCCAGCGCCTGGTTCACCTGCGCGATGCCGGTGGCCGGCGTGGCGACGAGGAAGTCGCCGAGGCCGATGGCCCGCTCGCCGGTGTCACCCCTGGTGGGGCCCACCGAGTCGCGGCGCACCGCGGGGACGCGCACGGTGTAGCTGCCGCCCGAGCGGGTCAGGTACGGCTCCTCCATCGACACCGGCGTGGTGTTCAGGGTGGTGTAGGGCTGGGCGCCCGGCACCCCGAAGCTGGTGGCCGGGGCACCCGGCGTACCGGCGAACACCTGGTTCCACACGCCGTTGCTCCAGCTGCTCAGCTCGCTGTTGCGCACCAGGAACTGCTGCTGGGAGCCGCTGACCACCTCGCCGCGGAAGCGGGAGTCGGCGATGAAGCCGCCGCTGGCGTACCACGGGCCGTCCCCGCAGTAGTCCATCAGGGACAGCTTGCCGTTGACGTCGACCCGGCGCATCGGCGCGGCCTGGGACACCGCCCAGAAGTTCGTCGCCGCCCGGCAGCCCTCCCCGCCCGCCACGTTGATGGTCAGGTTGGCCATCGAGCGCCAGAAGTTGGTCAGCGCGATGCAGTTGCCCGTGCCGTTGACCTGGCACTGGTTGTAGACGCTGACCCGGCCGTTGATCTGCACGTCACCGGGCTGGGCGCCGAGGCCGGCCACCTCCGTGTAGTAACCGACCCGGATCTCCAGGGGCTGCTGCGGGGTGCCGTAGCTGCCCGGTTCGAACAGCAGGGCGTAGCGGCCGGGGCCGAACTCGGCGCCTACCTGCTGGTTGGCGATGGCGTCCACGGTGGCCTGGATGTCGGCCTGGGCCATGCCCGGGTTGAACACATAGACGTTCGCGCCGAGTTCCGGCGCGTTGGGCGGGATCGGTGCCTGCGCCACCGACCGCGCCGCGGTGGTCGCGGGGTCTGCGGTGGCTGGCGCGGCGGTGATCAGCGAGCCGGTGACCAGCACGGACACCACCGCGCCGAGCAGTGCGGTGGACTTGCGCCGGCGGGCGCGCGGGGGTGTTCGGTGGGGAGGGGAAAAGGAGTGCAACAGAATTCTCCTTACCGGCCTGGGGAGGACCGTGGATGACGGCTGACCCGGCGTGCGCGTCACTCCGTCGTGAGCGGGGAGATGTGCACCACACTCTGGGTGGTGCCGCCGTAGTACAACACACGCGCTCACTCAGGACGATCCGTCGATCCGGCGATCTACCAGCACAGCCGGTGACGACAAGATCGCCGATCGGTCGTCGACCCCTGCTCGCCAGAGCAGGAGGCGCTCCTGATCCACAGTGGACTGCCATCCGGCCAACGGTCAGCGTTCGAGCATGCCGTCGTCCGTCCATTCGAGTGCGTGCTCCTGGACGAATTCGGCGAAGGTGCGGGGTGGCCGGCCGGTCAGGGTCAGCACCGCGGTGCTGACTCGATCTTCCCGGCCGGTCCTGATGCCGTCCTCAACCGCGGCGAGGGCGGCGGCGAACGCGGCGGGCAGGCCGGCTGCCCGGTAGCCCGCCGCCTGCTCGTCGGCTCCGATCGATACCACTCGGACCGGCCGTCCCGTGTGCGCGGTGATGATCGACGCCGCGTCCCGGTAGCTCAACGCCTTCGGCCCGGTGAGCAGGTAGTCGTGCTGGTCAGCGAACTCGACGCCGGGCTCCGCCAGGAGAGCGGAGGCGGCGGCCGCGATGTCCCGCGCGTCGATCCAGCCCACTCGGCCGTCCTCGGCGGCGGTGCGGATCTCGCCGTGCCGCCGGATCCGCTCGCCGACCGGGTGCGGGCTCAGGAAGTTCTGCATGAACCCGGACGCGCGCAGCACGACCCACCCCGGCCGGGCCTGCACCTGCGCGGCCATTTCCAGCGCGCCGGGAGCGTTCGGCAGCACGATGGCGGAGCCGAGGAGCACCACCCGGCGCACACCGAGGCGTTGCGCCTGGGCCAGGAACGGCTCGACCAGCGGCAGCGGGTCCACGGCGTTCACCGGAGGCACCAGGAAGATCCGGTCCACCCCGCGCAGCGCGGCCGGGTGGGTGGCCGGGTCAGCCCAGTCGAACCGGACCGCGTCAGGATCACCGGCGGGCGGGTTGCGGCTGGCCACGCGGACCGCCACTCCGTCGCCGCGGAGCAGTCGCACCAGCTCGCTGCCGGTCTTCCCGGTGCCGCCGGTCACCAGCACACCGGTCATCGGCCGGTCCCCGGGCGCAGCGAATCGAGCAGTTCGGGCAGCGCCCCGGCTGCCGCAGCGTTGGCCAGCGGATTCCAGTAGTCCCGGAAGTGAATGATCAACCCGTCCCGGACGGTGATCACCACGATGTAGTCCATCCGATAGGCCTCTCCGGTGCGCACCGAGTGCCCGTTCGCGTGGTACTCCACCACAGCGGTGTCCGCCCGTTCCGTGGTGTGCACGGTGATCGCGGGGATCTCCCGCACGTCGAACACCTCCGGGAAACCGGTCAGGTAGGCGCGGACCTCTTCCCGCCCGGCCAGCCGTCGCGGCGAGGCCCCGGAGGCGAACGGGAACTCGGCGGTGCCGTCCTCCGCCCACAGGTCGGCCACGGCGTCCATGTCCTTGGCCAGCACCAGATCCAGCAGTCGGCGCATCGTTTCCTCGGCAGTGCCCGGCACGGTGTCCCTCCAATGTTCGACGGGGTGGGTGAAGTCCAGCCTGGACACGGACTTGCCGCCGGGGAACCCACGGCTGAGCCCCGGACCGCCAGTCCGTGGCTGAGCCGGGCACCCCGTGCCACCATGAGCGAGGTGAGCAAAGCCGAACTGGCCGACTTCCTTCGCCGCCGACGGGAAGCGCTACGCCCGAAGCAGGTGATCCGCCCGTCGGGCCGGCGCACTCCTGGGCTGCGCCGCGAAGAGGTGGCCACACTGGCCGGGATGTCGGTCAGCTACTACGAGCGGCTGGAACAGGCCCGCGCACCGCGCCCGTCCCCGGAGGTGCTCGCAGCACTGGGGACGGCACTGCAGCTCACCGCGGCCGAGCGTGAGCACCTGGCGCGGCTGGCCGGACAGCTCCCGCCCGGTACGGACGCCGACCGGAGGCCGGTGCCCGCCGAGGCCCACCGGCTGCCGGACCGGCTGGGGCCGATACCCGCCTACGTGGTCGACGAGCGGCAGGACATCGTGGCCTGGAACAGCGCGGCAGCCGCGTTGATCACCGATTTCGGGCTGCTGCCCGCCGAGGAGCGCAACACCGTGCGGCTGTCCATCCGGCTGGGCGGCACCTTCTGCGGGGCACCGGCAGCCGAGCAGGGCGAGTTCGCCCGGCAGTTCGCCGCCCAGTTGCGCGCGGCCGGCGCCCGCTACCCGGCCGATCGCGTCCTCGGCGAACTGGTCAACGAGCTCGCCGCGCACAGCCCGGAGTTCGCCGCCGGCTGGCGCGACCACGACGTACGACCTGTTCCCACGCTGCGCAAGCGCCTGCGCCACCCCGAGCTGGGCGAGCTGGAGGTGGTCCGCCAAACCCTGCTGCTACCCGGTACCGACCTGCAGCTGGCGATGTACACCGCGGAGCCGGGCAGCCCCAGCGCCGCCGCGCTCGCCCAGTTGGTGTGAGCTCCTTGGGTGGCGGCGGGACTCAGTCGTTGGTCGACCGCCCTGGTCCAGTCGTGGCGTACCGGGCGGCGATGGTGCGGACGGCCTCGTCGACCACCTGGGCGACGCGTTCGGCGCTCACCTCCCAGCCCGGCACCAGGAGTGCCGGCCAGAAGACGTAGTTGGAGATCATGCCCAGGAACTGGGTGGCTGCGAGGTCCACGTCCTCGATCCGCACCGTTCCCGCTTCGTGCTCGGCCAGCAGGTAGCCGCGTACGGACTCGAAATAGGGCATCTTCCCTTGCGAGAACTGCGCATTGGCGAGTTCGGGGAATCGCGGCAGCTCGGCGATGACGATCCGGAACAGGTCGGTCATCTGGGAGCGGCCCAACAGCTCGGCGTAGCGGCGGCCGATGGTGGTGAGCCCGTCGACGATGTTGCCTGCTGGGGGAGCCTCCTCTTCGGCAGCGGTCGACCATGACTCGGTGACCATGGCGTCGAACAGGGCGGCTTTGCTCGGGAACTGCTTGAACAAGGTGGCCCGCGAAACGCCCGAGCGCTCGGCGATCCGCGCCAGCGACGTCCGGTCGTAGCCCAACTCGAGGAACAGCGCGGTCGCGGCCGTCAAGATCAGCGCGCGCTTCTCCTGGGCGATGCGCTGGTGATACGTCGTCACGACCTTGCTCATGGGCCGAGCATACGAGGTGAGTGGCTTGACTCGCCATCGCCGCCGACCTAGTGTCGGGTAGTGGTGAGTCGTCCGGCTCACCACTGAACCGGAGGAACCAGCTGATGCGCCGCTTCGACGACCAGACCGTGCTCGTGACCGGGGGAACCGGTGGCCAGGGATCGAGCCACGTACGCGCCTTTCACGCGGAGGGAGCAAACGTGGTGATCGGCGGCATCGACGCCGAACGCGGCGCCGCTCTCGCCGACGAGCTCGGGGCCCGCGCTCGCTTCACCCACCTCGACGTCACCGACGAGAGTTCGTGGTCCGCCGCTGTGCTGGCCGCCGAGAGCGCCTTCGGTGCCTTGAACGTGCTCGTCAACAACGCGGGCGTGCAGAACCCGCCGGCGCCGATCGAGAAGACGGACCAGGCCACGTGGTCGCGCATCCTCGACATCAACCTCACGGGATCCTTCCTCGGCATCAAGGCCGCCGCCCCCGCTCTGCGCCGCGCAACAGGGGGAGCCATCGTCAACATCGCCTCGACCATGAGCCTGGGCGGCACGGCGCACTACGCGCCGTACGTCGCCAGCAAGTGGGCCTTGCGAGGGCTCACCCGAACGGCGGCGCTCGAGCTCGGCCGGGACCACATCCGCGTGAACACCATCCACCCCGGCGTGATCGCGACCTCCTTCATCCACGAACCAGCAGCCGGTGCCACCACGGCCATCGCCGACTTCTACTCACCCGAGCCGTTCGCCATCCCCCGACTCGGAGAACCGGCCGACGTCACCCGGCTTCTGCTGTTCCTCACGTCCTCGGACGCGTCGTTCATCACGGGGTCGGAGTACGTCATCGACGGTGGACTCCTCCTCGGCCCCGCCCTTCAGGCCGAGGCCGCATGAGCACTCCAGACACGACCGGCCGGGACGCGTCTTCGTCGCACCTGCCCGACCACATCCGGCGAGCCATCGAGATCACGCCCGCCGCAGGCACCAGCGAACGGATCATCGACATCACGACGCTGGGGCGCCGCACCGGCAGGCCACGCCGCATCGAAATCTTCTTCTACCGAGCCGCGGGCCTCACCTACCTGTGCAGCGGCGCCGGCGGGGCCGCGACCGGCTGGCATGCGAACCTCCTCGCCGATCCCAGCTTCACCTTCCACCTCAAGAACGGGGTCCGTGCAGATGTGCCTGCACGGGCCACGCCGGTCACCGACCCAGCCGAACGTCAAGCCGTGCTGGCGGAGATCGTCGCGGACCTGAACCAGCCCCACGACCCCGGCACCATCCGGCCGACCCGCCTCGAAGACTGGGCAGACAGCCGGCTGATGCGCATCAGCTTCCGCCACCAGCCGTGATCGCGGCGCGCCACCGTCCCTGATCGACAGTGGCGCCCGCGTCTCGCGTCCAGTAGTCGACCAACCGCGCGTAGTCCGGTGAACTGTGCAGCAGTTCCTCGTGCGTGCCCTGCACCAGGGAACCCGCACCCATCAGCAGGACCCGCTCGGCCCGCATCGCCGAACTGATCCGGTGGGCGACCATGATCAGCGTGCCGGGCCGCCGCGCGAACGCCTCCTCGGCGACCGCTTCGGCTCGCGGGTCGAGATGGCAGGTCGCCTCGTCCAGGATCACCACGCGGGCCGGCGAGAGGTACACCCTGGCGAGCGTGACGAGTTGCCGCTCGCCGACGGAAAGGGTGTCCGGCCGGATTTCCCCGTCGAGCCCGCCGTACCGGCTGATCAGTTCCGCCAAGCCGAAAATCGTGGCCGTGTCGACCAGTTCCACGTCCTCTGCGGCCGGTGCGAGGTAAGCGAGGTTCTCCCGCACCGTGCCGGCGAAGACATACGCTTCCTGCGGTACCAGCGCGACAGACCGGCGAAGCCACTGCGTGCGCAGGTCCTTCAGGTCGACGCCGCCCAGTGTCACGCTGCCCGCTTCGGGAGCTTCCAGCCCCGCGAACACATTGACCAAGGTGGACTTGCCGATGCCGCTCGGCCCGACCACGACCAGCCGGGTGCCCTCGGCGAGCGTCAGGTCGGTGTTCTCGAATATCGGTTCCGACTGGGGGCCGTAACGGAACGTCGCGCCCCGCAACGCGAGATCGTATCGGCTCGCTTCGAGAGAGCCGTCGTGCTCCGGGGGGATCTCGGTGCCGGACAACCTCCTCAGCACCGTGGCCACTTCCAGGGCCTGGTTGCCGAGCAACTCGGTGATCGCCCGCCAAGCGGGCTCGAGCCCGGTCGCCAGGTACGTTATCGCGCCCACCAGCTCCCCGGTGGTCAACGCCCCTCGTGAGACCAAAGCGGGCGCCAGTAGCAACAGGACGATCAACGGCAGGTGCCCGGCCAGGCCGATCACGCCGATCCTGGCCCCGCTGAGCCCAGCGACCCCGGTCGCCGCTCGTGCGCTCGCCCGCAGCCGGCGGTCGACGTCGTCGCCTGCCCGCCCGGCCGCGCCACAGGCGGCGATGTCGCGTGTCCCGGTCAGCACCAGGTCCAGTTCGGCGGCCAGTTCTTCCTCGCACGCCAGCGATTCCTCGTACCGGCGCCGCCACACCTTCGACAACCGGACCAGCAGGAATGCCGCGGGCAGCAGGATCGGCACCAGCGCGATGACCATGGCGGGCACCAGCGCCACCAGACCGGCGCACGCCGCGATGGTCATCAGCACCGCCGAGCTGATCGCCATCACCAGGTTGGACAGGATCTGGCGGACCGTCTCGGTCTGGCCGACGATCCGCGCGGCGAAGCCCGTCCGCGCCGCGGTGCCGGCGGAAACCGCGGCGTGCAGGCTGGTGTGGACCACCTCGTGCACGAGGTGGTCGCGCACCGCTTCGGCGAAGACGGCCATCGGTCCCATCGCCTGGCGCGTGGCGACCGCGCCGAGCCCGAGCGACGCGCCGTAGCAGCCGAGGACCGCCAGCCCGAACCCGGCGTCGCCGGCCAGGAAGCCCCTGTCCAGCGCCACCGCCACCAGCACGCCGGACAGCAGGGTGGGGACCGTCCCCAGCAACGACCAGCACAGGACCATCACCAGCGCGCGGCGGTTGCGGGCGATCGCCGGTGAGATCATCCGCCACGCCACGGAGTTCACGACACGTCCGCCACTGCGACGGCCGGCCGCCGCAGGCCGAACAGCGCGCGGTAGTCAGGGTCGCGCAGCAGCTCACGATGGGGCGCCAGGGCACGGATCCGGCCACCGTCCAGCCAGGCGACGAGATCCGCCGACGCCGCGGTGGCCGCCCGGTGCGCGACGATCAACCGGGTCCGGCCACGCAGCGCGCGGTCCAGCGCCGCGGTGACCTCCGCTTCGGTCGCGGTGTCCAAACTGGACGTGGCGTCGTCGAGCACGACCACCCTGGCGTCCCGCCATGCCGCTCTGGCGAGGCCGAGGCGTTGCAGCTCGCCCCCGGACAGCGCCAGCCGGCTCCGGCGTGTCCCGGTCCCGTCGGGCAGCCGGTGCACGAAATCGGCCGCCGCGCTGACCCGCAACGCCCGCTCGACCTGCTCTCCGGTGGCCGGGCGGTCGGCGTGACCGATGGCGTCCGCCACCGTTTCCCCGTGCAGCACGGGCTTTTCGAAGGCGTAGGTCACCGCCCGGCTCAGCTCGCCAGGCCGGAGTTCGGTCAGCGGCACGCCGTCGAGACGTATCTCTCCCGCTTCCGGAACCAGCAGGCCTCCGGCCACCTCCGTCAGCGTCGACTTGCCGGCGCCGGACCGGCCGACGATCGCGATGGCCACCCCGGGCGGGAAGTCGGCGTCGAGGCCGTCGAACACCGGGCTCACCCGGACCCCGCGCAGGCTCAGCGCGCCCGGTCCTGGCGGTAGCGTCCTGGTGCCGGTCCGCCGCGCCGGCTCCGCCAGCACCTCGGCGACCATGGTCGCCGACCCCAGCGCCCGTGCGACCCTGCCCAGCACCATGGTCTGCTGGAACATGCCCACGGCGTAGCCGAAATACCCCTGCGCGGCCAGTAGTTCACCGGCGGTCATCCGTCCGTGCAGCACGCTGTGGCCCGCCACCGCGAGCACGGCCACCTGCAGCAACGGCATGACCAGGTTGACGCGGAAGGCCGCGGTGCGCAGCACCCGCCAGAACTCGTGCCCCGCGGCGGTCAGCGCGGGTAGCCCGGCGACCACCCGATCGACCTCGCGAGCGGCCGTCCCGCTCGCCCTGATCGTCCGCGCACCGCGGATCGCCTCGGTGAAGTGGCCGGTCAGTTCCCCTTGCCGGGTCTGGTATTCGGTGGTGTTCGCGCTCATCCGGCGGAGCAGCAGGCCCGCCTGCCACCAGATCAGTGGCGCGGCGGCCAGCACGATCAGGCCCAGCCGGACGTCGAGCAGCACGAGCAGCACCAGTCCGGCGATCGAGGTGACCGCCGAGACCAGCAGCCCGGCCAGCGCGGCCACCGCGCTCGCCGTCATCACGGCCGACTGCGAGATCCGGCCGAGCAGGTCGCCGGTGCCGTACCGGCGGAAGGTGCCGAGGTCCAGGCGGAGCAGGTGACGCACCAGCCTGCGCCGGAGCAGCAACGTGCCGCTGACCTGCGCCCGTTTCTCCAGCACCACCGTGCCCGCGCCGGCGGCGGAGCCCAGCACGAGCACGACGCAGACCAGCGCGATCGCGTTCCCGCTGCTTCCCCCGCCGCTGATCGCGTCCACCGCGGCCGCCAGCGCACCCGGGACGGCCAGCAACGTCGCCACCTCGACCGCCGTCAGTGCCAGCAGCGCGAAGCCGTCACGGCCGGAGGAACGGACCGAAGTCCACAGTGTCCTGGCGTCGCGGCGGAGCTCGCTAACCGGCATCGGATCCGCCGGCCAGGCGTGCCCGTACCGCGGGGAAGACCTCGCGGGCCAGCCGATCGAGAACGCCGGCCGCGGCCGGGGTACGGCCGAACGGCTCCACCTGGCACAGCACCCGGTGACAGCCGGAGACGGAGATGTTGTGCACCAGGCGGTCCACACAGGTTTCGGCATCACCCACCGCGTGCATCGCCAGCAGCTGGTCGGTGATCTCTTCGACCCGCTCCTCGATCTCGGTCCCACCGGGCCGGTTGTCGGGGACCGGGATCAGCACCCGGTCCCGGTTGATCCCCTTGAACATGGCACGGGCACGCTCACGCATCAGCTCGCGTGCTTCGTCCGCCGACTCGGTGAGGTAGGTGTACAACGCGAACGCGTGGTCGCCCGATGCCGTCGTGTCACCGGCGAAGCGCCGGTACTCCTCGATCATCAGGGCTTTCGTCCCGGGGTCCTTGTCGAAGTAGAGGAGCATCGGCAGCCCGCGTTCGGCCGCGAGTCGCACCGAGTCCTCGGAATTGGCCGCCACGTACACCGGCGGCCCACCCGGTGTGGCGGGCTGGGGGACCAGCGGCAGCGGCTCCGGACCGGGCACCTTGCCGAGGAAGGAGGCCAGCGTCTGGTCGAGGGCGGCGGGCATTCCCGAGCGCCAGTGCTCGACGCCGCCACCGATGACCTCGTATTCCACCAGTGGCTGGCCGCGGCCGACACCGAGCACGAACCGGCCGCCGGACACCTGGTCGAGCAGTGCCGCCTGCTCGGCGGTGTGCACCGGCGAGTGCAGCGGGAGCAGGGTGACCGCGGTACCGACGGTGATCCGCTCGGTGGCACCGAGCAGGTAGGCCGCGAGCGCCATCGAGGACGGTGCCACCACCGAATCCAGGAAGTGGTGCTCGGTGATCCAGACGTCGTCCACCCCGAGCGCGTCCGCCTGCTTGGCCAGCGCCACCGAGCGCTGGAGCACGTCGGTGTCGGACTGGCCGGCGTCCCGGTGCGAGCCGAGCAGTACCCCGAACCGGACGGAATCGGCAGCTGACATGGCAGGGCTCCCTTCCTTCATGCGGGCACGGACAGCACGACGTGGTAGGCCCGCATGTCTTCGGCCTCCCCGATGGCCTTGCCGTCGACCTCGACCCAGGCGTGTGCGCGGAACGGCTCCGTGCGAACGCCGGTGCGCCAGTCGGGCCAGGTTCCGGCCGACCGGCAGAGCAACGCGGTCGCGATGGCTCGCTGGAGGCACTGCTGTCCGGCACAGCGCCTGCTCACCGACACCACCGCCTGACGCGCGGCCATCGCCTGTTCCGCGGTCGGACGGCGGGCACCCGACTTCGCCAGTTCGAGCGCCCGGCGGAGCCGGAACGGCTTGGCGTGCATGAGGATCCGCGCGACGGCCACGGCGGCATGAGCGACGAGGCGTTTCGGAAGCGGGACCCGGTCGGCGGTTTCGAGGGTGATCGGCAGGGTCATCCCGTCACCAGCTTCGCCTGTCGCAGCGCACGCGTGAACTCGGAGACCGTTTCGGCGACCCGCTCGGCGTCCGCCGGGTACCGTGCACACAGGACAGTCGTCGCGTCGTCCGGCTGCTTCCCGTCGAGAAGCGTGCGGATGACCACCGCCGCCGTCGTGTTGAGCTGCCAGTACCGGCCGGATCGCTGGTCCAGCAACACCATTCCGCTGTCGGTTTCGGTCACCGAAACGTGGTCGGCCAAGGCGAGGCTCATCGCTTTCCTCCAGCTGCGGTGGTGAGCGCGGCGACCGACCGCAGCCAGGCCTCGCAGGCCAAGGTACCCAGCAGCGGCATCAGGTCGCGGGACGCGGGATGGGGCGCGAGCAGCGCCCGGCGGAACGCGGTGGCGTCGACCAGGCCGAACCGCTCCAGCTCCATGTTTTCGCACTGTTCCAGGAGCTCACGCTTGTGGTGGGCGAAACCGGCGTAGACGTCGGCGCTGAACTCACCCTTGGTCGGCCTCCCGAGCACGTGCCCCGGCACGACCGGCCGCATGGCCTCGGCCAGCACCGGCTTGTACCTGTTCGCCGCGACGCGGTCCCGCAGCCGGATCGACAACGCCGCCTCGACCACCCGGTCGTCGACGAACGGCGCGTGCCAGCTCACGTCGTGGCGGGCGCTCATCCAGCTCGCCCGGCGCACCCCGTCGCCGCAGACGCGGACCATGTCGAGTGTCGCGTGCTGGGCACGCAACGGAGACAACGGCTTCGGCGTGCGCCGGGCGGCGGCGAGCAGGAGCGCACGGTTCAGTTCGACCGCGCGCGAAGTGGTCCACGGCGGCATCCTCGGCGGCTCACCCCAGCCCATGCTGGGGTGGGAGGTCTTCGGCAGCGGCTCGGTGAGCGTGCGAGCACAGTCGGCCAGCCAGCGCGGGTAGCTCGTGTTGTCGCCGAGGAAACGCATCGCACGGCCCAGCGTCCAGCGGCGCAGGCTGAGATTGGACCGCAGGTGCGGCAGGTAGCTCAGCGGTGCGGTACGCAGCAGGCTGTGGTCGTGCTGGGGCAGCACGTAGAACAACTCGTCCCCACCGTGACCGGTCAGGTGCCTGGCCACGCCGTGTTCCGCGAGCAACCGCACGTGGTGGTGGTGCAGTCCGTGCGTCCGCAGCCAGGACGACGGTCCTTCCGCGTCCGGTTCGGGTGTCAGCGCGCCCTCGAGGTTCATCGGCGCGTCGGCGCGCGCGATGACCAGGTGTTCGGCGTCCGGTAGGTCGGCGGCCGCCCTCGAGGCCCAGACCACATCGTCGTTCGCGCTGTCCACTGCTTCGAACCTCGTCGTGAGCAGGTCGCCGGGGTGCTTCGCGAGAAGGAAGGCGAGACTCGTGGAGTCCATGCCACCGGAGAGGTCCGAGCTGGTGCGGCCGGGCAGCGAAGCACGCGCGGCCACCCCGGCTTCGAGCGCGGCCCTGACCTTGGCCACCCCTTCCCGCAACGGCAGTTCCGGCTCCGGAATGGTCCACCAGGTCGTCATCCGGCAGTCGCCGTCCGGGGTCAGCGTCAGGTAGCCATCCGGCGGTACCCGCTCGATGCCCTCCCAGGCGCACTCGTCCTCCAGCGGCCACGGTGGCGCCGTGACCATGAGGTAGCGGGCGAGCAGCGACTCGTCGAGGCCCGTTCCGGCCAGCGTCGCCAGTGTCTGCGGCCGGTCGGCGAGCACGGTGGTGCCACGCACCCGCGTGTGGAAGACCTGGCAGACCGCGGAAATCGAGCCCTGCGCGCGAACTCGTCCACCGAACGCCGCCAGCAGATGACTGCTCCCCGGCAACGCGCCCGCCAGCCGGTCCAACTGCGAGAGATCGTCCACGCGCTCGAGTTCCGAACGCAGTTCCGCCTCGGTGATCCCCGGCCAGCCGAGCAGCACGAGCACGCGGTCACCGACGCGGGCGGAGACGATCTCGTCATCCCGCCAGTCACCGGCGATCCACGGCCGCCCCGACGGATACGCGATCGTCCGGGCGGACGGCTCGGCCGATCCGGCGACCGCCCGGCCGGGCTCGCTGTCCGGGAAAAGGGTGAATCTCACTTTCAGCCTCCAGCGGCGATGCCGAAACAGCAGCCGGTTTCGTCGTTCTCAGTGGCACCCCGTGCCGGTGCGGGAAAAGAACACCGCACCGGCACAGGTGTGTTCAACGCAGGCGGATCAGCAGAAGATCAGGCACTGCTTGTTGTACTCGTATCCTCGGCCACCGCCCCCGAGGGTGACCTCGTCGAATTCGCCGACGGCGGTCATGGCGGGCGGCTCGTAAACCGTGGTTTCCTCGATCATTCAGCTCAGCTCCCGATTCGGTGATTGATGGAACGTGCGCTCAGTCGCACCAGATGAGGCAGCGCACGCCGGGCTCGAAACCCCAGCCGCGCGAGCCGAGGGTCACCTTGTCGAACTCGCCGACCTCGACCAGCGCCGGCGCTTCGAACACAGTGGACTCGTTGCTCACGGTAACCAACTCCTTCGCGAGGCGGGCTTTCCGCCACGAGAACGACGTTGCCACCTCGACGTGGCAGTCGCGTTGCACCGCGGTGGCACCGGATCAGCCTGATCGCAGCACCGCCGCGCAATCCGCCAGTGAAAGTCGCGGGTTCCTGTTCGCGTGTTCGGCGGCGACTCGTAAGGTCAGCGGCAGTCCCGAACACACTTCGACGAGTTCGATGAGGCCCTTCGGCTCGACGGCGCAGCGGCGCGGACCGAGCAGTTCCCGGAGCAGGGTCGATGCCTCGTTTTCGCTGAGCGGCGCGAGTTCGAGTCGCTCGGCACCAGTGGAGGCGGCCGGTCCCGGCAAGGCGTCGACGCTGGTGATGAGCACCACGGGCGCGCCGCCGGGCAGCAGTGGCCGCACCTGTTCGGCGCTGAGCGCGTTGTCCAGCACCAGCAGCATTCTCCGGCCTCTCACCAGGCTTCGGAAGAGGCCGCTCCTGGCGCTCACGTCGGGCGGAAGGCGATCAGGACCGCCGGCACCGGCCAGCAGGATTTGCAGCGCTTCCAGTGTGCTGAGACCGGTGAGATCCACGTACAGCTCCCCGTCGGGGAAACGGTCTTGATGTCTTCGTCCCCAGCGCGCCGCGAGCGCGGTCTTGCCGACCCCGGGAGGGCCGCTGATGACCATCGGTGCGGAACGAATCCCGTCCAGTAGAAGAAGTTCCTGCTCGCGCCCGACGAAGCGGGGCACCTCAGGCGGTAGTTGGTGCGGCTTCGCGACCGGGACGGCCGATCCCGGTCCATCGGCGAGGATGCTCCGGTGCAGTTCGCGCAGCCGGGCGCCTGGGTCGGCTCCCAGGTTTTCGGCGAGCACGACGCGACATCGCTCGTAGGCGGCGAGCGCTTCGGCCGGGCGGCCCGCGTCGTGGAGTGCACGCATGAGTTGAGCCCAGAAGCCTTCCTGCAGCGGGTTTTCGCCTACCAGGTAGCGGAGTTCCGCGATGACGCCGGTCGGCGCGCCGGCGGCGAGGTCGCATTCGATGCGGCGCTGGACGGCTTCGTAGTACTGCTCGAGCAACGCCGGTACCACTTCGCGGTGCAAGGATTCACTGGAGACGTCGCAGAAGGCCGGTCCACGCCACAGCGCGAGTGCCTCGCGGAGCAGCGGGGATTCGTCATCGGTGCCGGTGGCCGCCGCGGCGCGGACCAGCAGGGCGCGGAAGCGGTGGAGGTCGATGCGATCCGGCTCCATTTCCAGGCGGTAGCCGTGCTGACCGGAGGAGATGACCGAAGGCTCCGCCGGGACATCGAGCAAGCGGCGGAGGCGTTTGATGTAACCGCGGATGGTGGTGCGGGCGCCGGGTGGCGGTTCGCCGTCCCACAGGCGATCCGCGATTTCGGTCATCGAGACCGGTCTGCCCGGCCGGAGCGCCAGCGCGGAGAACAGCGCGCGGAGCCTGCCCGCCGGCACGGCGATGAGCTTGTCGGATTGGTCTGTCCGCTCGACCTCGAAAGTGCCGAGCAGGCGCACACGGAACAGAAGCACAGAATCCCCCAGATTCTCTTGATCGTCTTCCGTCGCAACGAGCGATGCGGTTTCGGTTGGCGACCGTGCTGGAGGTTAACCACGGCGGGCACACGCCTGGTATATGAGCAGAATACGGGTCAGCGGCCGGAAGAAGATGGTTCCATCCCCGCCGCGCGCTGCGGAAAATAGTTCGTCGACGACGCGGCTTCGCCGCAAGGATTTCCGCTCCAGCAAGGGTTCCGCGCCCAAGAAACGAACGGGAGATGGGCTGACGGCCCGTCAGCGCGCGCCCCTCAATCGAGCCGGGCGTTCAGGGTGCTCATGCCGTTCTCGTTCGAGATGCCGCGGAACAGTTCGCGGGCCTCTTCCCAGACGGCCCTGGCCGTGCGGTGGTCGCCAGCGGCGCTGTGGGCGTCGCCGAGGGCGCGCAGCGTCCGCGCCAGGTAGGGGATCGAGCCGCGGGTTCGCCACACCCGGACCGAGCGTTCGAGGGTGGCGATGGCGGCGGGCAGGTCTCCTTCGGCCAGGTCCAGTTGCCCGAGCACACTGAGCGCGTCGGCGAGGTAGTGGCCGAAGTTCCCGTCCTCGCTGTAGGCCAGCGTGAGTTCGGCGGTCGCCCTGGCCCGCTCGTCCCCGATCACGGCGAACAGCTTCGAGAGGTAGAGCAGCGAAAACGTCTCCAGGTAGCGGTAGTTCAACCGCCGTGCCATTTCGAGGGAGCTCTCCAGCAGTTCCTGGCCGCCCGCGGTGTCACCGCAGAACGATTTCGCCGCGCCGAGGAACTGGGTGATCGTCGTGGTGTAGTGGGCGTTCCCGAGCGCCCCGGCGATCTTCATGCCCTGCAGCAGAACTTCGTGCGCCCCTTCGGGGTTGTCCTCGCCGTGGATGATCGCCATCACGTGGTAGGCCCGTGCCTGGCCGCCGAGGTAGTCCGCGCCGGCGGCCGTCCGCAGAGCGCGTTCCGCCAGTGCGAGTGCTTGCGCACGGTTCCCGCCGGCGGTCATGCTCCAGGCCAGTGTCGCCAAGGCGTCGGACGTTCCGGCTGGATCGTCCAGCGTGGTGAACAGGTCGAGGAGTTGCGAGGCGTCGGCCCGCATCCGTGTCATCGCCGGTCCGGCGCCCGCGGGTGAACTCCAGGTGGTGACCTCCAGGAGGCCGCGCGTCAGCACGGCCTCGCCGCGCTTGTCGCCGGTCTCCCGGCAGAGCGCGAGCGCCTGTTCGTGCATGCGCTGCCAGCCGTCGTACACGCCGCGCACGTTGAGGTAGGTCTCGGTGGACCCCGCGAGGTCCCAGGCGAGCTGGGTCAGCCGCGCTTCGCACGCTTGGGCCACCCCCGTCATCAGGGCGGCGTGTTCCGCACCGAACCAGGCCATCGGGTCGGCCAGCAACGGGCCGGAGACCGCCGCGGGCAGCCGCCAGCGTGGTGCTTCGCTGTGCATGAGCGCGTAGCAAGGGCCGGGGACGTGCTCCGCTGCGGCTTCCGCCAGCGCCAGCCACGCGCCCAGTGCCCGCGCGAGTGCGGCCCGGCGCTCGGTCTCGGTGTCCTCGCGCCGCGCCTGCTCGCGCGCGTACAACCGGATCAGGTCGTGGAACCGGTACCTGAGCCTGCCTGTTTCGTCGGCCCCGGTCAGGTTCAGCAGATGAGCGTCAACCAGGGCTTCGATCTCGCGCTCCGCCTGCCGCACCGGAACGTCGAGGAGAGCCGCCACCGCCCAGGAGGCGAAGTCGGGTGCGTCGAGCAGCCCGGCCAGCCGGAACGCCCGCTGCGCGCCCACGGGCAGCATCCGGTAGCTCATCTCGAATCCCGCGCGGACGTCGAGATCGCCCGCGACGAGCTCGTCCAGCCGGTGCCGTTCCTCACCGAGAACGCCGGCGAGGTGGGCCAGCGTCCACTGCCGCCTGCTGAGGAGCCTGGCCGCCGAGATGCGCACCGCCAGCGGGACGCGACCGCACAGCCGGATGATTTCGCGGGCCGCGTCCGGGTCGTCCTGGACGCGTTCGTCACCGACGATGGTGCTCAGGAGGTCCATGGCCTGGGCCGAGGGCAGGACGTCGAGTTCCAGCAGGCTGGCGCCCTCGAGACCGACCAGCCGCACCCGTCCGGTGAGCAGCACGGCCGTGCCGGGGCTCCCGGGCAGGAGCGGCCGCACCTGTTCCTCACCGGCCACGTTGTCGAGCAGGACGAGGACTCTGCGACCGGCCAGGCAGCTCCGGAACAACGCCACGCGTTCGTCCAGGGAATCGGGTATGCCGGTACCGCTGATGCCCAGTGCGAACAGGAACCGGCTGAGCACGTCCTCCGGGCGGACGGGGTCGGCGGAGGCGCCACGCAGGTCCGCGTGGAGCTGGCCGTCGGGGAAACGACCGGCGATCCGGTGCGCGACGTGCACCGCGAGCGTGGTCTTGCCCAAGCCTCCGAGGCCCGCGATGCCGGCCATGGCGACGGTGCCCGGCCGTGGGCCGGTGAGGACCTCGATGAGCTCGGCCACCTCGTCGTCCCTGCCCGTGAAGTCCGCGATGTCCGGCGGCAACTCGGCGGGAGTGGGCGTGGCGGGTGCGCCCGCGAGCCTGACCGCGACGCGGGGAGCGAGGTCGAGGGAAGGGTCCTGGGCAAGGATTCGCTCCTGCAGGTCATGCAGTTCGTCGGCCGGGTCCAGGCCGGTTTCCTCGATCAGGGTGGTGCGGGCACGGGTGTACTCGGCGAGCGCGTCCGCCCGTCGCCCGCAGCGGTACAACGCCAGCATCAGCTGTGCGCGGAGGCGCTCTCGCAGCGGGTGCTCGCGGGTGAGCGCGGTCAGCTCTCCCAGCAACTCGGCGTGGCGTCCCAGTGCCAGGTCCACGGCGATCCGCGACTGCAGCGCCGACAGGCGGACCTCGTCCAGCCGTGCGGCCTCCGCGGCCAGCATCGGGACGTCGGTCATACCGGTGAACGCGGGCCCGCGCCAGAGTCGCAGCGCCTCGTGCAGGCGGCGGGACGCCTCGTCCGGCGCGCCGGCGGCCTCCGCCGCCCGCCCCGCGTCGGCCAGGTGTTCGAACGTCGCCGCGTCGAGCTCGTCCCGGTCCACCGGCACCAGGTAGCCGGCGCCTTGCCGCAGGACGCGAGCCGGGTCGCCCAGCTGCCGCCGGAGCCGGTGGACGTAGGTCTGCACGTTCTTGGTGGCGCTCTTGGGCGGGGTGTCCCCCCACAGCGCGACGGCCAGCTGATCCTCCGAAACGGGGTGACCCGCCCGGCTCAGCAGCACCGCCACCAGCACTCGCGCCTTGGGCGTGCCGAGGTCGAGCTGCTGCTCGTCCTCTCGCCACACCGCCAGCGGCCCCAGTATCCCAAACCTCATCGCGCTCCCTCGGCTGGGCTGGACGTACTGTACGTCGACAGCGAAGGCGCGATGCACCAATTGTCGGATTTCCTGCCCTCGCCGTCGTGCCGGTCGGGGACGGCGAAGCACACGCGAACGAATCCCGGCCCGCGTTCACCGACTCGATGGCGTCGACCTGCTTGACCGCCGCCGCAGTGTCCACATGCGACAGAAGACCTCCGGCTGTGGCGGGATCATGGCAGCCGAGGGTGCTGAAGTCGCGGTTCTCGTCGGTGGTGATGGGCTACCGCCGGCTGGCCGGCGCCGTGTAGCCCGGGCCACCGCTGTCGCCCGGGGCGATGATCGCTCGTGGGCTCATAGCCTCGTCGAGGTAGCAGGTTTCCGTCGTTCACGCAGAGGAGACCGCCGATCGGAAAATGCCGGGCTGCTGCTCGAATGCTCCAGTCAGGGATTGTTCGCGGGTGTTGATCAGGCCGAGGTGGCCTACGACGTGACCACGACACCGCCGATGCCGTTGCGACCGGCGGGTGAACCCACCAGTTCGACACTCACACCGGACCGGACGGGTTCGCCGAATACGGCAACGATCGCGTCGGTCACCCCCGACACCAGCCGAGCGACGATCTCCTCCGCGTCCGGCCGGCTGAACGCGGCCTCCTTGATGCCGAACAGCACGCTCGGCGAAGGCGCCTGCGCCGGCTTGCCGCCAATGCCCCACCGCCGCGATCAACTCGGTCTCGCGCCCGGCGAGGTCGTCCTCCAGGACGTGCTCCGTGGCCCTCAACATTCGGCCCCGCCGACGAGCCGCCGGAAGCGTCCGTAGGGCTCCGCGTCGATCAAGGTGACGTGGACGGTGGCGCCGTTGGGCACCTGGTAGGTCCGGTGTTCGCCCGGTTTGGCACCGGCCAGTGCACGCCCGAGCGGCGAGTCCGGGGAGTAGACCTCGAGATCGTCCTGTCGCGTCTCGTCGCGTGAGCCGAGCAGGAAGGTCTCGGCGGTGCTGGTGTCGTCGTACCGGACGGTGAGCACCATGCCCGGTTCGGCGATCCCGTCGTCGGGTGGGTCTTCGCCGACGACGGCTTCGCGCAGGATGTCGTCGATCTGGCGGATCCGGGCCTGGCGGTGGCGTTTCTGCACGAGGCTGTCGGGATCGTCACTGCCACAAGCGTTCTCCGCACCGACCAGGCCGGCGCGCTCCTGGACCAGGCTGCGGTGGGCGTGGGGTGTCAGCCACGGACGGACTGAGGTGGTCATGGTGATCTCCTTCGGAGGGCGTTCGGGTTCGCGGGTCTCCGGTCGGCCGGTGCGCGGCGGGAGAAGGGCGCCCGCGTCGGTGGCGAACCAGGTGGCCGCCTTGAGCAGGATGTCCTTCTCGGTGCGCAGCAAGGCGTTTTCGGCGCGGAGCCGGATCAGTTCGGCCTGCTCGTCACGGGTCACTGCTTCGGATGCGGTTTCGGTGTCCGGGTTCATGTGCGGTCGTGGTGGTTCAGCGGAGCGGGTCGAACGGGCGCAGGGCTTGGGGCTGTTTGCCGGTGGTGATGTGCTCGGCGAGCAGGCGTCCGGTGACCGGGCCGTGGGTCAAGCCCCACATGCCGTGCCCGCCCGCGACGAACAAGCCCGGTGCGCCTGCTGCTCCGATCACCGGTCGTCCGTCCGGGGTGACGGGACGGGAGCCGACCCAGACGTCGGTGCGCTCCTCCCACCGGATCCCGGTGAGCAACGGGCGCGCCGACGCGATGATCGCTTCGACCCGAGCCTGGTCGAGCGGTGCGTCCGGTTCGCGGAACTCCATGGTCCCGGCCACGCGGAGGCCGCCGCGGTAGGGCGTGCAGGCGACGCGGATGTCCGGCAGGTAGATCGGGCCCGGCACGGGATCCTCGGTCGGCACGGTGAAGGAGTAGCCGCGCCCGGCCCGCACCGGGACGGTGACGCCCCATTGCCTGCCGAGTTCGCCCAGCCACGCCCCGGTCGCCAGGATGACGGCGTCGGCGGACAGGGTCTGCCCGGTGGCCGACCGCACGACGAGCGCATCGGCGTGCTGACGCACCGAGGCGACCGCGAAGCGGTGGCGGATGGTCCCGCCACGGCTGACGACCGACCGCGCCAGCGACTCGGCGAAGCGACCCGGGTCCACGTACCGCTGGCCGTCGAGCCGGACCCCGGCGCCGTTGCGGGCGGTCACCTGCGGGAACTGCTCCGCGAGGTCGGCGGCGGTGAGCCCGGTGCAGGAGATCTCCTGCCCGGCTTCGCGCAGGCGCCGCAGTTCCGCGAGCAGCCCGGCCGCGCTCCGGGTGTTCTCGAACACCGCCGTGATGGGTGCGTCGATCGTCGGCGCGTCGACCCCGTTAGCGGTGAGCACGTCGAACGCTTCGAGGCACTCGTCGTTCAGGGGCAGGTTGGCCCGCGCCGCGCGGGTCCAGGACTTGCCGGTGCAGTTCGCGGCGAACCGGGCCAGGAACGCCCACAGCCGGGGATCCGGCGTCGCGGGGACGTGCAGCGGCGCCTGCCGGTCGAGCAGCGTCCGCAGTCCGTAGCGCAGCACACCCGGCTCGTTGAGCGGGATGGCGAGCCCGGGGGAGAGCCAGCCGGCGTTGCCCCAGGACGCGCCCGCGGCGATGCCGGTGCGATCGACCACGGTCACCGGCACGCCGCGTTCCTGCAGGAACCACGCGGTCGACAGGCCGACCACGCCGGCGCCGATCACGATCGCCGAGCGCGGGCCGCCGTCGATCCGGTCGAGTTCGGGCATGAGGTCCTCCGTGGCGCGAGTGGTGCTTGTGCTGCCAGGGTGACCCGGATCGGGGCGCCGGTGCTTGTCCGGAACCGACAACCGGGCGCGGCCCGCTTGTCGGTTCCGGTCAATCGGGCGGGTCGGAGACGGCGAGTTCGATGATCATCGCGAGCCGCTTCGCGGGTACGTCGAGCTGCAGGGTGGTGACCTCGTCCATCTTCCGCAGGCGGTAGCGGATCGTGTTGGGGTGCACGCCGAGGCGCTCGGCGGCCTGCGCGAGGTCGCCCTGGGTCTCCAGCCACGCGCGCAGGGTCGGCAGGTAGCTCGTGCCGTGCGCCGCGTCGTGGCGGGCCAGGTCGGAGATCGGCCCGCGGGCCGGGGCCCGGCCGGCCGCCGCGGCCGCCCGCAATCGCAGTACGAGGATGTCGTCCCAGGACTCGTCGTAGGCGATCGCCGCGCCGGTGCCCGGCCGCACGTCGTGGAGCGCGACGCATTCGTCGGCTTCCTGCCGCCCGGCCGGCAGTTCGGCGACGGCCGCCGCGGCGCTGATCCCGGCGACGACCGTCACCTGGGCGGGCAGGGCGGCACCGATGGCGCCGACCCATTTCCGGGCCGCGGTGACGTCTTCGCCGGGCAGGACGGTGTAGACGGTGTTGCTGAACAGCGTGCTGCGCCCCGGGCGCGACCAGCCGAACCCCGTGGTGGCGCGCTCGAACGCCAGCAGGAGTGCCGCGTGGCGCTCCTCGGCGATGTGGGCCTGCAAGGCGATGACGCGGAACCGGCCGGGCGGCAACCCCAGCCTGCTGAGCACCGAAGCCGCGTCCGGGGTGCCCTCCAGCAGCCGGATCACCAGGTCGGACTCGACCTGCCGTTCGAGGTCCGCGCTCGCTCGCGAGCGCAGCAGGTGCAACCCGACCGTGCGGGAACTGTCCCGCAACACGGCTCGCCGGGCATCGTCCAGTGGATGCTCGCACTCGACCCAGATCGAGCCCAGCGACTCCCGGCCGGCGCGGACCGCGACCACCATGCGCCCGGTCAGTCCGTGCTCCGGCGCCGCCTTGACGAACAACGGCTCGTCGGACTCGGCGAGGTGGGCGAACACACCCCGCCGTTCGAACAGCCCGCGTGCCCGCTCCGGCACCCGCCGGCCCAGGATCGTCTCGAGCCGGACCTGGTCGGCTCCGTGCTGCAGGCTGGAATAGGCCAGGACGCGGGAAAGCTGGTCCTCGATGGTCACCGTGCTGCCCAGCGCGTCCGCCAGGCTGTCGGCCAGGGCGAACAGATCGGTCGGCCCGCGTCCCGACTCGGTCTCGCGACCTTCGAGGACCAGCCCGTAGACGACCCCGGCGATCGCGCCCCACGACACCTCCGGCTCGACGGCGAGCACCGCGACCCCGCCGGCCTCCGCCGCCGCGATCGCCTCCGGTTCCAGCGGCGCGGCTCCCCGCACCAGCACGACCGACGCCCGGGCGGCGGCCGCCAGCCCCACGGCCGCGCGGGCCGAGTCCGCTCCGACCGCGAGGAACACATCCCCGCGCAGCTCGCGGGACTCAGCCGGGTCATGCACCACCACATCGCGCAACGAGACCTCCCGCGAGACCGGGCAACAGCACAGCCGTACTCCGTAACCCCCGAGGACATTCACCAGCCGGTCCAGCGTCACCATGACCCGTTCCTACCCCACGTGGACGGCGGAGAACTCGCCTGCCCGGTCACGGCCGGACGTGGTCGCGATCAGTCCCGGGTCAGGTGGGCTGACACCTGCCAGAGGCGCTGCGCGGTGGCCGGGTCGAGGGCAACGAGGACGCCGCGACCCCTGAGGTGCTGGAGGAACTGGCGAACCTGATCGAGCGGGGCGAGCTGCGTATCCCGATCGCCGGGACGTACCCGCTGGCCGAGGTGGGCTTGGCCTTCGCCGAGCTGGAGAACGCGCCACACGCACGGCAAAATCGTGCTGACCCCGCCGTGAAACGAGCGGCCTCGTCGCACCGACCACGCGGATCCCGCGGCCAATCTGAGCGTGGGGACACGCCGTGCAGGGCGGTAAGCAACTCTCCTCACCGGCGGCCGAGGAGGGGCCTCGGCCGAAAGTACGACCCCGGCCGCTTTCGCGCTGCGGTGCTGCCCGCGGCGGTCCTAGCCTCTGGCCATGCCGACCCAAGGAGAAGATCGCATGACCGACGGCCGCAGTTCGCGCATGATTCCGAGGACCAGGGGCGCCTGTGCGCTGTACCTCCTGGTCGGTGTCCTGGTCACCGCCGGGCCGATCTGGCGGATGGTCGAGGTGGGGGAGGCCGCCGTGCTCCCGGTGGTGGCCGCGGTGGCCGGCGCACTGGTGATCGTGACCGCCGTCATCGGTCTCGTCTGGCCCGGGTCGCGAGGCCGGTAGCAACGCGCTGGGGCGTGCGCGGAAAACGGCGTTGCCTGGCGGGGGAGGCGGTTAGGCTGCTGAGGTGAACCGATCTCGGCGGGCGGTCGACCTCGCGGCGAGTGCCCCCGGGCTGATCATCGGTGCGCTGGGCGCCGGGTTGTCCGCGACCGCCACCCGCAAGCACCGCAGGCAGGCCGAGCGGGCTGCCGAGGCGGAGTTCCCCGGGCAGTTGCGGGTGCTCGGTTCGCGCACGCTCTTCCCGCAGAACACCGGATCGGAGATCACCTTCGCGCTCGCCGGTGACCCGGAGGCGGTCGTGCGCCTGCGCGTGGGAACCCGTGACGGGACCGGGCTCGCGGAAGCGGTCGCGGCGGCCAGGGCGCGGGCAGATGACTTGCGCCGCCTGCTGGCCGTGTTCACCGGGCAGGGCTGTCCCGTCGTGGCCTACCAGAGCGCGCACCGGCGGCCCTGGGTGGCGACGGGCCTGACGAACGAGAACTCCGCCGAACGGCTGCGTGAGATCGGCGAGTGCGTGCGCGCCTGGACGGCCGGTGCGCCGACGACCACGCAGGTGGCCATCGTCCGCCCGGAGCTGGCGCGGCGGGTGCCCGACGAGGCGGACCTGCCGGTGCCGTTGCGGTTGGACAGCCGGCGCCGCTGGGCGGTGCTGCTCGCCGAACCGGCGCACGTGGCGAGCTACCCACCTGGCGTGGCGGAGCCGTCGGTGGTCTACCTGACCCGTTCGTTCCAGCAGCGCCACGCCTTCGAGGCACGCGTCAGCGAGCAGGCGGCACGCTGGCTGCGCCAGCGGTACCCGGAAGCCGTGGTGCTGCACAGCCATGGGCTCTGGTCCCTGGTGCCCGGCCGGGTCGACCGCAGCGCCGGGCGCCTCCTGTTCGCCGAACGGCAGGCACCGCGCGGCACCGCCACCCGGCCCGAGCACGCCCTCACGGTGACGGTGGACAACAACGGAACGTTCACCGGAACACCGGTGGTGCACCGCGACGTGCGGGACGAGCGCGGCTCGATCACCCTGCCCACCGACCCCCAGGGCCGGTCCCCGAAGTAGGCGACACAACCAGACCGACGCCGACGGCGTGCGCCCGAGGGAACGCTCACTGAGCGGTGGCGCGGATGAACGCGTCCGCGAATGTCCGCGCCACCTCGTCGACCGGAGGGAGCGCGTTGCCCAACGCGTCCTGAAGTACGGGGCGCAGCAGCATGTGTCCGGCCATCGGGCCGAACATCAGCTGGATGAGCAGTGGCAGCGGGAGTGGCCGTAACCGGCCGGCTTGGACGTGGGTGGTCAGCAGGGCGCCGAGGCTGGCGAACATCCTGGGGAGGTTGGCTTTCAGCATCCGGGCGGCCGTGCCGTCGGGGCGGGTGAACAGGTCGCCGAAGATGGCCGGGAGCACTCGTGGCTCCCGGGCGATCGCCTCGGCCAGTGCGGCGTAGACGGCGTGGACGGTCTCCTCGAGCCGTTCGGGGGGATCGGCGGCCAGTGCCTCCAGGTCGGGGATGGGCACGTAGCGGTCGAACATGGTGGCGAGCAGCCCGTCGCGGTTGCCGAAGACGGCGTGCAGGCTGGTCGGTGAGCAGTCCGCGGCCGCGGCGACGGCTTCGAGGGTGACCGCGCCGAGTCCGTCGCGGGCGATCAGTGTGGCCGCGGCCTCGATGGCCCGGTCCCGGACCGGCGGGCGGCCCCCGGGGTCGATCCCGGCCTGCCGGACCGCTTCGTCCAGCCGCGCCCGTGACCCGCCGAGCCTCCTGATCAGGGTGCTGCGCGAGATGCCCGCCGCGGCCGCGATCGCGCTCAACGGCACGTCGGCCACGTCTTTGCCGTGCTGTTCGGCGGCGGTCAGCGCGGCACTCACCAGATCCTCGTCCACGGCATTGCATAGTACTGCTTCTTAGATGAACCTCACCTGTGTATCGTCTCAACCACTGACTCATCGATTGATGAATTAGTCCAGAGGATGGCTCGCACCAGAAGGGATTGTCATGACTGAAAAAACCGGGGTACTGGTCTGCGGCGGCGGCCCCGCCGGCATGATGCTGGGCCTGCTGCTGGCCAGGGCCGGCATCGAGGTCACCGTGCTGGAGAAGCACGGTGACTTCCTGCGCGACTTCCGCGGCGACACCGTGCATCCCGCCACCGTCCGGCTCATGGACGAGCTCGGTCTCGGCGACGAGTTCCGCGCTCTGCCGCAAAGCCGCCTCGGCAACCTGGCCCTGCCCGCCCCCGACGGCAGCCTGGTGACCTTGGGCGACTTCGAGGCGTTGCCCGCGCCCTACAACTACATCGCGATGGTGCCCCAGTGGGACCTGCTCTCACTGCTGGCCACGGCGGCCGGCAAGGAGCCCGGGTTCTCCCTCCGGATGAACACGGCGGCGACCGAGTTGGTCAGAGACGGCGAGAAGGTCGTCGGTGTCCGGTACCGCACGGCGGACGGCCGCGCGGGGGAGATCCGTGCCGAGCTGACAATCGGGTGCGACGGCAGGCATTCCACGTTGCGTCGGGAAGCCGGGTTGGTCCCCAAGGAGTTCCGGGTGCCCTTCGACGTCTGGTGGTTCCGCCTGCCCAGGCCGCCCGAGGAGAGCGCCGCGCCCGCCAGCGTGACGCCGGTGGCGAAGGGTGCCGAGGCACTGATCTCCTTGGCCCGCGACGACTACTACCAGGTGGCGTACTTCACCGCCAAGGGCTCCGACGCCCGGCTGCGGGCCGAGGGGATCGAGCGGTTCCGGGAGCGCATCGCCGGCCTGCGCCCGGAGTTCGCCGACCGGGTGGCGGGGTTGGCGAGCATGGACGAGGTGTTCGTGCTGGACGTGAAACTCAACCGGGTCAAGCGCTGGTACCTCGACGGGCTGCTGCTCATCGGCGACGCCGCCCACGCCATGTCCCCCGCCGGCGGGGTGGGCATCAACCTCGCCATCCAGGACGCCGTGGCCGCCGCCACCATCCTGGCCGACCCTCTGCGGCGGCACGCCGTGACCGTCGCCGACCTGGCGGACGTGCAACGGCGCAGGCAGCGCCCCACCGTCGTCGTCCAGACCGGTCAGCGCGTGCTGCAACGCGTCATGTTCGAGAAGCAGTTCGCGGGCAAGCGATCCGGGCCACCCAAGGCCGTGCTCTTCCTCGGCCGCGTGTTCCCCCGGCTGCGGAAGTTGCCCGCCCGGTTCGTGGGTTTCGGTCCCCGGCCGGAACACGCCCCCGACTTCGCCCGCAAGGACTCGTAGTACTCACATCCAGCAAACGCGTAAGGCGTAGGCGGCGAGGACGCTCGCCGGCGGCGGGACGTACGTTGACAGAGCGCCCGCGAAGACCAGGCTCGTCAAGCAGAACATCTCCGCGTCGTCGCCGGCCTCCGGCAGGTGACGGCGCACGAGGTCGGCCATCGTGGACAGTTCTGCGAGGACGGAACGCTTGTGGCGCTTGATGACCTCGGCTGAGACGTTGCGCTCCAGGACGCCGCCCTGTGCGCCGAAGAGGTCGCAGAGCACCCAGGAAAACGTCCACCAGTTCGAGGAGTACCGCTTCGCGCGACTCGAAATACCGCAGGACGTTCGACTTGGCGAAGCCGACGCGCCCGCTGAAACGTCATGTCACGTTGACCGGGAGAGAGGACACGACCCGTGGAGTACTCGACACTGGGCCGAACTGGCCTGAGGGTAAGCGAATTGGCGCTGGGCACGATGACCTTCGGCGAGGAGTGGGGATGGGGTGCTCCGGAGGACGAGTCCAAGGCGATCCTGCACGAGTACCTCAGCCAGGGCGGCAACTTCATCGACACGGTGAATGGATACACGCGGGGTCACTCGGAGAAGAAGTTCTTCCAAGGGATGTTCCGCGGTGACCCCAACGGGGGCGGTACCGGACGAAAGGCGATCCTGCGGCAACTCCACGAATCCCTGCGGAGGAACTGGGCCTCGGGGTTGTTCCGTGGGGACCGCTCAGCGATGGGGTCCCCACCGGCAAGTTCACGCGAGCCAATGGCGCCTCGGTGACATCCGACCGTGGGCCCCACGTGACCGCGGGCATCACGGAACGCGATTTCACGATCATCGATGCGCTCGTCGAGATCGCCGCCGAGACCGGCTCCGAGCCGGCCGCCGTCGCGTTGGCGTGGTTGCGACAGCGCGAGGGCGTCACCTCGCCGATCGTCGGAGTGCGCCGACGGGACCAACTCGCGGCGAATCTCGCCTCGCTGGCGCTCCACCTCAGCCCGGAACACGTCGCGACCCTCGACGAAGTGTCCGCGCCGACCCTGCCGTTCCCCATCGGATTCCTCGCCAGCGGACGGGATCTGGCGTACGCAGGGGCAACCATCAACAAGCGGCCGAGCGTTGCCCACGACCAGTTCCTGGTCGACAGCGGCGTACGGTACTGAGGCTGCGCAACAGCCGGTGTCGCGCGTCGTCGACTGGTCCGCCGTCCAGCGGGTGGCGTGGGCTGTTCTGGCATTTCGAATCTCTCACCGGCGAACTTCAGTGTTCCCGTGAATGGATCACGCGGTAACGCAGATGAGTGGCGCCGCGGCCTTCGAGCCGGCGGACGGGTTCCAGTTCGATGGGGCCGTGTTCGGCCGGCTCGAACAGCCGCCGTCCGCCACCCAGCAGCACGGGTACGAGGTGCAGTTCGAGTTCGTCGAGCTGGCCGGCTGCCAGCAACGCCTGCGCCGTACCCGCGCCGTGGACCAGCACGGCTCGGTCTCCCGCTGCTTGCCGGGCTTCGGTGGCACACGCATCGACGTCGGTGTAGTACTTCGCGCTGCCTGGTGGCACGTCGGCCGGGTCGATGGTGTGGGTGAGCACGTGGATCGGCACTCCGTCGTGGTGATCGCCCTGCCACCGACCGGCCAGCTCGAACGTGCGGCGCCCGGATATCACGGCGCCGGTCGACGAGGCCTCGGCGTACACCTGCGCGTTGATCCCGTCGGACAGCCGATCGTCGAGCCAGTTGAACAACCGCCCCCCGTTGCGGCCGAGTTCCTGGCCCGTCCGGTCGTCCGGCCCGGCGATGTACCCGTCGAGCGACACGGACATGTACAGCCGCAGTGGCGTCCTGCTCATCTTCGATTCCCTTTCCCTGGCCGATCGGCGATGGTCCTCACCCCAGTACCTCCATCGCGTGGACGATCATGCTGCGCCCCGGGTTCTCGCGGCTATCCCCACATTTGTGGGGGTTGGGCTAGGTTGAGGCATGGCCACCGCCCAGCCAGTGCGTGAACAGCTCCACGACACCATCTCGCGGCTGGTGCACCGCGGGCTCGGGGTGGAGGACTACTGGCGCGCGGTGAGCGACGCGCTGGAGGGCGTGGTGCCGTCGCAGGGCACCTGCCTGATGACGATGGACCCGGCCACCATGTTGCCGACCGCGGAATTCGTCGAGAACGGCATGCCCGCGGACGCGATCAGCCGACTCGTCGAAATCGAGTTGCGCGAGCCCGATTACACGAAGTGGGTCGACCTGGCGCGCACAGGTAGAACTGTGGCGAGCCTCAGTGACGTCACGGCGGGCGAACTCGACCTCAGCCGGCGTCACCGAGAAGTCCGGCGCCCCGGCGGTTACTCCGACGAACTCCGAGTCATCCTGTCCAGCAGCACCGGCACCTGGGGTGCGCTCACCGTGTTCCGCGAGAAGGGCCGCCCGTACTTCTCGTCCGCCGAGGTACGGCTCGTCACCTCCCTGACCGGATTGATCTCGGACGGGCTGCGCCGGGCGCTGCTACTGGACGACGCGTGCGCCGGCCGCCACGACACCGGAATGCTCGTCCTGGCTCCCGATGATGGCGTCGACCTCGCCAATCAGGTGGCCGAAGAGTGGATCGACGAACTCGGCACCAGCACCAGAGCGGGCACCACGCTCCCACTGGTGATCCGTGCGGTCGCCAGGCAGGCGCGTGCCATCGGCGCCCGGAAGGAGGGGCAGGTGGGCGGAGCGAGCGCCAGGCCGGCCAGCGCGCGCGTCCGCACCACCGCAGGGCGTTGGGTGATGGTCCGGGCCTCGCTACTGGGCGAGGGCGCGACAGCACCGGTCGCGGTCCTGCTCGAAGCCGTTCGCCCGGCGGAGATGGCCCCGCTGCTGGCCGACGTGTACGGCCTCACACCCCAGGAGCGACGGGTCACCGAAGGTGTCGCACAGGGCCTGCCGACCAGGCAGATCGCCAACCAGCTCCGGATGTCGGCCTACACCGTCCAGGACCACCTGAAGTCGATCTTCGCCAAGACCGGCACCGGTTCCCGCGGCGACCTCGTCGCCCGCCTGTTCTTCGATCAGCGCGCCATGCGACTGACAGCTCCGCCGACGGTTCCGGACGAGTCCCGGTGTCCACTTGATACACATCCTCAGCGAGGGTGCTGACCTCCAGCACACCTGGATGACGTACGTGCCCCAGCCGAGGGGCGGCTGGGCCCGCGGTTCCGGGGCCGGGCTGTTCGCCCTGCTGCGTGAGTCCGGTCGAATCGTGCAGTGCTCAGCCTGCGGCACACCGGTGCCGTGGACGGCCGGGTGCGCAAGCAGTCCGACGATATTCGAATTCCTGCAGCGGTGGTTACCGGCGTCGAGAACGAGCCGGTGTCAGGGAGCTGGTGTGGAGTCGAGCAGTTTCCGGTGGATCTCCCTGGCTTTCGGGTGGCCGATCTTTTCCAGTGTGGTCGCGGCCTGGTGCCAGTAGTGGCGACCGGCGGTGGGGTCGCCGATGTGGTGCAGCAGGGTGCCGAGGTGTTCGAGGGTCTGGCCCTCGCCTTCGATGTCGTTGATGTCGCGGCGGATGGCGAGTGCGCGCTCGTATTTGCCCAGTGCGTCGTCCGCCTGGCCGGCTTGTGCACTGGTCTGGCCGAGGTTGTGCAGGGCTGTCGCTTCGATGTGGGGGTCGCCCAGTTGACGCGCCATTGACAACGCCTCGATCAGGTGTGCCGTCGATTCTTCCAGGCGTCCGACCTTCATCGTCAGGAATCCCAGGTTGCAGAGCGCCTTGGCGAGGCCGAAACACAGTTGTTCACGGCGGCACAGGACGATCGATTCCTCGATGGCGGTGAGGGCGCGTGTGGTCTGCCCGGTTTCCTCGTGCACCATGCCGAGGCAGTCCAGCGCCGCCGCGCTGCCCGGTGCCGAGCCGAGGCGCTGGAACATCCGCTGCGCCATGGTGAGGTGCAGCCTCGCCACGGCCATGTTCTTGCCGCGGGAACGGTGCGCGCAGCCCAGGCTGTAGTGCATCGCGGCCACTGCCAGCCGGTCGCCTTCCTGGCGTGCGGCACGCAGTCCGGCCCGTGCCATCGACAACCAGGTCGGGACGTCGTAGCTGCGCCAGAGGTAGCCACGCAGGACGTCGGTGAGTTGCCACGCGATGGCCTTCGGCCCGTGTTCGGCGGCGTGCAGGACCATTGCCGCCAGGTTGTCGCGCTCATCCTCCAGCCAGTCGATGCCACCTGCCTCGACCTTCGTCACGGCGTCGGGCAACGCGCACAGTCGGAGCATGCCGGGATACGCCCGCGTCACGGCGTGGTGAGCGGTGCGCAACTGGTGTTCGAACAGCCTCCGCCGAGCTTCGTCGCGCTCGCTCGGTTCATCCTCTTCCAGGCAGCGTTGAACCGCGAAAAGGCGGAGCAGGTCGTGGAATTCGTACCGGTCGCGGGAGCGCTGTTCGACCATGTGGGCGGCCGTGAGGCAATTCAGGATCCGTGCCGCTCCGGCGGTGTCGCTGCCGATCAGCGCCGCCGCGGCCGGTGGTGTGCAGTCCACCCCGGGAACCAGGCCGAGCAGCCGGAACAGGCGGCTCGCCTGGGGCGCCAAAGCGTTGTAGGACAGGTCGAACGCCGCTTGTACCGCGGTCCGGCCGTCGCCGCCGACGGTGAGCTGGGCGAGTCGGTTGCCTTCGCGGAGCGAAGTCGTGTACTCCTCGACCGTGCGATGCGTGCCCCGGCTGATGTTGGCCGCCGCGATCCGCATGGCGAGCGGCAGGTGCGCGCACAGGCGGGCCAGCTCGTCCACGGTCTCCCTGGACACACCGCCCACTGGATCGCGGATCAGCGTGGTGAGCATCGCCACGGACTCCTCGTGACTGAGTTCGGGCAGCCGGATCACGAGCGCGTCGGTGCGGACCTTCAGCCCGGACAGGTCGTTCCGGCTGGTGACGACCACGGCGCAGTGGCAGTTCGCCGGTATCAGCGGTGTGACCTGGTCCGAGCCGACCACGTTGTCCAGCAGCAGGAGGACTCGGCGTTCGGCCAGCAGGGACCGGAACATCGCGATCCGCGCGTCGAGATCGAACGGGACCACCCGCGGCGAGACCCCCAGCGCCTGCAGGAAGCTGGTCAGCGCGTCGCCCACCGTCCTCGGCGCGCTGTCCCCGTACCCGTGCATGTTGAAGTACAGCTGCCCGTGCGGATAACGGTTCCGGACCTGGTGCGCCCACCGCACGGCGAGGGTCGACTTGCCGACCCCGGCCGTACCGCTGATCACGGAGATCGTGGCGGCCGCCTTGCGGTCGAGGGTGGCTTCCAGGTGTGCGTTCAGTTCACCGATCTGCCGCTCACGACCGGTGAACGTCGAGATGTCCGGCGGCAGTTGCGCCGGGGTGACCACGAGACGGGCGTCGGAGGCCCGCACCGGGACCGCGACCGCCTCGTGCCGCAGGATCCGCAGGTAGGCGTCCTGGAGTTCCGAGCCCGGTTCGATGCCCAGCGCCTCGACCAGATGGGCACGGAACTCCCGGAACAGGCGCAACGCCGCCACCCGCTGTCCGGAGCCCGCCAGAGCGAGCATCGTCCGCGCACCGATGCCCTCGTGCATCGGGTCGGCGTGCGCCGCGTCGCGCAGCCGGTCGAGCGCCGCCTGGTGCTGCCGGAGTTCGATGGCCAGGTCGGCGTAGTGCAGCACAGCAGCCAGGCGTTGCCGGGACGCGGCGACGGCGACGGGGTGCAGTTGGACGCGAGGCCCCAGATCGGCCAGGACATCACCACGCCACATCGACAGCGCCTCGGCGTAGGTATCCGCCGCCTGGGCGGTCAGGCCGGCCGCACGGTGAGCCGTGGCGGCCTGGACCCGCTCGGTGAACTCCGCCATGTCGCTCTGACCGGGAGCGAGGACGAGGCGGTACCCCGAACCCACGCGATCCAGGACAGCGCCCTGGTGTCCGCCGAGGAGTTTGCGCAGGCGCGAGACGTAGGTGTGCACGAGGTTCGAGTACGTGGCCGGGACGTTCTCGCCCCAGAGGAAGTCGATGATCTCCGCTTGGGGCACGACCTGGTTTTCACGCAGGGCGAGCAACCCCAGCAGCCGGCGGAGCATGGCGGAGCCCACGTCGACCGTCGTGGCGTGCCGGTGGACGGTGAGCGAGCCGAGCACCTCGATCCGAAGTGGACTGTCCGCGCCGTGGGTGTGCCGGACCGGTCCGCTTTCCAGCGCCGCCACGCACTCGGCGAAGTCCAGTCCCACCGCGGAGGCGAGCCGGCGGACGGTCCGCGCGTGCGGACGCCGCACGCCGCCTCTCTCGATGTCGCGGACCGTGCGGACGCTCACCCCGGCGCGCGTCGCCAGGTCCTGCTGTGTGAGCCCGGCTTGTGCGCGCCGCGCAGCCAGCAAGTTACCCAGTGACTCAGTCACTGCCGCCCCCTTGAAGCCCGCATCCGGCTACTGCGCGACAAACTACCCCCTTGGTCCGCACAACTGCTCCGATTCCTGCCGGTTCGCCGGCTTTTCTCTTCCCGTCGCAGGTCACCGCACCGGATCGCCCGCCCCTCGCGTCCAGTTTTCCGCCAGCCTCCGGGCATCCGCGCTGGTTAGGTTTGCCGTAGCGATGGACAGGAAGGCACGATGCTGCGTATTCACTTCTCGGTGGAAGACCTGGTGCGGATCCGCATCCTGGACCAGCCGCAGTCGATGTGGGAGTTGCTGCTGAGCCTGCACCTGGTCCAGACCACCCAGGGAGACCCGGTTTTCGGTCGGTGGCGGCGGGACCTGCGAAGACGGCTGACCCCCACGACCCGGATGCTGACCACCCTCGCCCGGCCGAAGGGGTACTCCCCGGACTTCCTGACCCCCGCGACCGACGCGCCGGGCCTGGAAGCCGGGCTGGAGTCGCTGCTGAGCACGTCACGGGAACAGTTGCGCACGGACATGAGCAAGCTGGCCGCCCAGGTCGACCTGCCGCCGTGGGCCTCGAGCGTGGCGGACGGCGGGCGGCACACCATGCGGCACCTGGCCGTCGCGTTGCGCGAGTACCACACCGCGGCGGTCGAACCGTACTGGCGGAGCATCTCCTGTCACGTGCGGGCCGACCGCGACCGGCGGATCGAGACAGCCGCGACCGGCGGGATGGAGTCGGTGCTCGAAAGCCTGCACCCGGCTGTCCGGTGGAAGTCACCGGTGCTCGAAGTCGCCTACCCGGTCGAGCAGGACCTCCACCTCGAAGGGCGGGGGCTGGTTCTCGTTCCCTCGTTCTTCTGCTGGCGCCTTCCGATCAGCCTGGCCGACCAGTCCCGTCGTCCGATGCTGGTCTACCCCGTGCAGCGGGACACGGACTGGGCCATCGGCGACGAACAGCGTTCGGGAACGTCCGCGCGCACCCGGTCGCTGACCGTCCTGATGGGACCGACCAGAGCCACGGTGTTGCAGACGATCGGGCGAACGCCACGCATCACGACCACGGAACTGGCTCGTGCCGTCGGCATTTCACTGGCGGGCGCGAGCCAGCACGCGACCGTGCTGCGCAACGCCGGTCTGGTCAGGACCGACCGTGGCTACCGCTCGGCCGTCCACCAGGTTTCGCGCCTCGGCGCCGATTTGCTCTGGCAGGCCGACTGACTTCGTGGACCGTTCGCCCACTTGTCTTTCGGGTCAGCAGGCGGCGAGTTCGCCCTGGAGCAGGGGCGAGTCGCCGGGCTGGGCGGTGATCGGGACGACCTGGCCCTGGGTGGCGACCCCGTCGGCGACCCGGTACGACGTGCGCGTGCCGTTATAGACGATCGGGTCGGTGTTCCAGTCCGCCTCGGCGGAGACCACGACGAGTTCACGGAAGCCCTGGTCGTCGGTGCAGGTCAACCGGTTGCGCGCCGCCAGGCCGCCGCCGTCGTAGAGCCGCATCGGCTGGGAGTCCGGGGTGGTCAGCTGCCGCAGCCCGGCCGGGCCGAGGTCCCACGCGCTGAACGTGGTGGTGTTGGCCCCTTCCACCTCGCTGACCACGATGTCCTGCGTGCCGTCGCCGCTGAGGTCGACGATTTTCGGTGCCACCACGCCGATGTGCGAGTCCAGTGGCAGCAGCACCCCGAGCGTGGTGCCGCCGACCTCGGTGTTGAGCACCTGCCGCTGGCTGTCGTACACCCGGACGCTGACCTTGTCGGCCACCCCGTCCCCGTTGAGGTCGGCCGACACGGTCACCGAATCCGCGGCGGACGCGGGAAGCGCCACCGCCATGCCGATGACGGCCGTACCCAGCACAATTCCGGCGCGCGAAACAAAGCTCATGATTTTCCCCTGATTCCCCAGATGTGAAGTGAAGTCCGCATTTGTTCGACTTCTGCCAGAGAGACGCCCTTTCGGGTATCGGCGTTGCCTGGTGTGAACTGGAACACGGTCGATTAACCGGAGGCAACCGCCTTGGTCGACCGGCGTCCGATGTGGACCGCCTTGCCGAGCACCCGTTCCACGGGTACACAACCGATCCGGCGGGAATCGACGCTCACTTCCCGGTTGTCACCCAGCACGAACAGGTGCCCCGGTGGCACGACTTCTCCGGCCGGTGCGGCTCCGGCGAAGTGCGTGGGCACCGGGTCCCCGCCAACCGCGACGACCCGTTTGACGAGCCATCCGCGGGCGGTGTCACCGGCCTGTGCGACAGGCAGTTCCCAGCCACCGTCGCGCACCGGCCCTTCGAACACCACCACGTCCCCGGCACGGAGCGTGCCCGGCCGGCGCCGGGCGAGGAGCCGGTCGCCGTGCCGGTACGCGGGCTCCATGCTGGGGCCGCGCACGGTGACGCTGACCCACTGGCGCGCCAGTGCCCGGACGCCGAACCCGGCCAGTGCGCTCACGACCAGCGCGGCAGCGACCCGCCCGGTTCTCATGCCGGTTCCCCCGCAGGGGCGTAGCCGCTCGCCTGCAACCGGAACAACCGGGCGTACACGCCGTCGGCGGCCAGGAGTTCGTCGTGGCTGCCCACTTCCGCGACGCGGCCGCCGGCCAGTACGGCGATCTTCCCGGCGTCCCGCACCGCCCCGAGGCGGTGGGAGATGAGCACGCTCGTCCGCCCGGCCCGGTGCTCGGCCAGTCCTGTGTGGATCTCGTGCTCGGCTTCGGCGTCGAGCCCCGAGGTCGGCTCGTCGAGGATGAGCAGGTCGCGCCGGTCACGCAGGAAACAGCGGGCGAGCGCCAGTCGCTGCCACTGTCCACCGGAGAGCAGGACCCCCGTGTCCGGACTCGCCTTGTCCTTCTCGTCGACGAACATCCTGGACAGCATCGTGTCGTAGCCCCGGGGGAGGCCCGCCAGCGTGTCGTGGATCCCGGCTCGCCGGGCCGCCTCCCGGGTCCGCGGCGCGACTTCCGGGGCCAGTTCCCGTGCGCCGTCCACGTCACCGAGGGCGATGTTCTCCGAGGCGGTCAGCTCGTACCGCATGAAGTCCTGGAAGACCGCGCCCAGGTGACGCCGGAATTCCGCCACGGGCAGGTCACGGAGGTCGATGCCATCCCACAACACCGCGCCACGGGTGGGGTCGTAGAAGCGGCACAGCAGTTTCACCAGCGTGCTCTTCCCGGCTCCGTTGTGTCCCACCAGTGCCAGCGAACCGCCGAACGGGATGTGCAGGTCGACTCCTCGCAGCACCCACGGCTGGTCCTCGCCGTAACGGAACCACACGTCCCGGAACTCGATCCCGGACCGCAGCGTCGGCACCGGTCGCGGGCAGGCGGGCTCGGGCAGGTCCGGCTCGGCGCCGGTCACCTCGCGGTAGTGCTCGAACAACAGGAGCGCACCGTGCGCGGTGCCGACCCGGCCGACCAGCGCGGCCAGCGCGGTCTGCACGCCGGCGACCGCGGCGGCGAACACGGCGATGTCCCCGACCGTCAGCTCGCCCCGGCCCGCGGCGGCCACCGCCCAGATCAGCCCGCCGCCGGTGACCACCGCGGCCAGCAGGCCCAAGAGTGCCTGCGTCCCGAACTCACGGCGGTCGACGCCGCGTCGCCGCGAGTTGGCTTTCGACAGTTCGGTGAGCATCCGCGCGCGGAAGAGCGGGCCGAGGCCCAGCAGTCGCGTCTCCTTGGCGGCGTCGAGGCTGGTCATCAAGTCCGTGTAGAAGAAGTCCCTGCGCTCGGTCGGGCTGATACCACTGAGCATGGCCGCCCGCCGCCGGGAAAGCTGCACCTCGGCCAGCAGTGCGGGGATCGCCGCCACCATCGCCACGGCGGTCACCATCGGGCTCAACGTGGCGAGCGAACCCAGGAAACCGGCCAGGGTCAGCGCCGACTGAGCCCCGCCCACGGCGGCATCGACGATCAGGGTGGGGCCGGTCTGGCTGTGCTGCTGGGCCAGCCGCAGGCGGTCGCGGAAGGACGGTCGCTCGAGCTGGGTCAGGCCTCGCATCCGTTCCGTGGCGGTGTACAGGCGGTCCCTGGCCAGCAGGTTCACCCGGCGCCCCAGTTCCCCGGCGAGGTAGCGCACCGCTCCGGAAGTCAGCACGGCCACCACCCCGGCGGCGGCGAGCGCGCACGCCAGTGCGATCAGCTCACCGGACCGCGTGCCCGCTCCGGACACGCGATCCAGCACCAGCTTGGTCAGCCAGGCCGCCACCACCGGGACGGCGCCGGCGAGCACGCTCGAAAGCACGTGCCCGGTCAGGACCCACGGCGCGGCCCGCCCGGCGATGCCCACTGCCGTGAGCACCCCGCTGATCGATCGCCGCAGTTCACCGCCGCTCACGTGGCGACCGAATCCGGCAACGCGCCGGTGTCGAACCCGGACGCCAGCACTCGGCCCTCCGCGTCGAGCAGGCACATCGCGGGCACCGCCTGCACGTCGAAAGCCCGCCCCAGCGGCCCGTCTTCCGGCTCCACCACCACCAGGGCGGCATCGGAGAGTTCGGCGACCAGGTCGGCGGTCGGCTCCTTCTCGCCGTGCTGCACGACGGCGAGGGTCCGCGCCCGGCCGAGCGTCGCGGCACGCGCCAGGAAGGCCGGGAGCTTTTCGGCGCAGGTGCCGCAGTGCGCGGAGAAGAACCCGACCAGGGTGAGCCCGGCGAGTGACACCTGCTCGTCCGCGGTGGTCCGCGCGCTGAACTCGCCGACCTTCTGCCCGGCTTCCAGCATCACCCGGGCCGGAGCCCGAGTGGACCCGAGCGCTTCGCCGATCAGGTCGGCGTGGGTGCGGAGACGCCGGATCACGGCGAAGGTTAGCAGCAGGTCGAGCAATACCAGTACACCGAGCAGCGCCACCGCGGCGACGAGCAGTGACATCGAATCTCCTCAACGGACACGACGGGCAGGCTGGAAGAGGTCGAGCAGGTCGTCGAAAGCGAGGACCAGGAGGGCGAAGACGAGTCCGGCGACGGCGGCGAGCACCGACCCGCCGATGTCCGGGCGACCGCCTGCGCTCCACGAGGTCACCAGACCGGTCGTGGCGGTGAGCAGCAACACCAGGTTGCGGCCGAGGTGGGCAGGTCCGGCGGGCGCCGTGCTCGCCCCGAAGCACCGGCACGGCGTCCGGTCGCCCCGGTGCAGCGACCAGCTCAGCGCGACGGTGAACGCCGTCAGCAGCCCGATCGCCGCGCCGAAGGCGACCGGCCCGGCGGGGCCCGGCGCACCGGTGAGCGTCCCACCCACCGCCAGGCCGAGCGTGGTGGTGATCGCGAACTCCGCTCCCACCACCGCGCCGGCGACCCGGGAGCGCCAGGACCGTGGAACCAACCGGAGCGGACCCGCCGAAACCGCGAATTCACGCAACCGCGTGCGCCCGAGCTTCCCGGCCGCGGAGACCAGGAAGACGACGCAGAGGCCGGTGGCACAGCCCAAGGCCAGGTAGGTCATCGGTGCAGTGCGAAGCCGGGTTCAGCACCCCTTTTTCCGGTAGCAGTCACCACAGCCGGCCCCGGCCACGCAGCTGCGCCAGAATTCGATGGCCCGTCCGGCCTCCTCGTCGTACTTGCACCAGCAGCGCTCTTCGTAGTCCAGCAGGGACTCGGCCCTGGCATCGATCCGCGGAACCAGGCGTTCCAGCAGGAGGTCACCGATTCGCTCGGCCAATTTCAGCATGATCTTCTCCTTGTTGTCGGTCCGATGAAAACCAGGGCTCTCGCCGGCGGGAGTTTCGCAGGAGCTGGACCACGACCTCGGCGGCTTCCGGGAGAGTGGTCGCCACCGGGACGCCGTGTTTGCCGGCCAGCGCCACGAGGTACCTGTTGCGCTCCGGGTTCGGGCAGTCAGGTGGGGCACCGAGCACCACGCACCGGCCCGCCGCGACGTCGAACCCGAACTCGACGTTCGTGGTGAAGCCCGGCAGTGCGGTCACGTCACGGGGGATCCAGAACAGCACCGCCGACGCAGAGGCCCGTGCGCTGTTCTCCCAGGCGAATTGGTCGGCGTACCGGTCGGCCCGTTCACCGCGGGACTCCGGTGTGAGCACTGTCAACGGGTTCTCGCCACTCCACGCCGCCTCCAGCGCTTCGACGGCATCGGGGCGCCAAGGCCGCACCTCCGACTCCGCCGCCGGAGTCGGCCCGGCGAGGAACACGCTCGGACCCTCGGGGATCGGCTCGCGTGCCCACACCAGCCGCATGCTCACCGCGCCTCCGTCCACGGCAGGCGCAGTCCGTCGCCGGCCGCTCGCGGAACCACGTGCAGGTGGAGGTGCGGGACGGTTTGCGTGGCTTCGGGCCCCTGGTTCGCGATCACGTTGCAGTTCGGCAACTCGGCGGCCAGTTCCGCTGCTGCGGCCGCGGTCACCGCGGTCACCGCCGGATCGGCTCCGAAGTCCCGCACGTGCTCGTGCGGGATGACCAGCACGTGCCCCGCGACCACGCCTCCGCCGCGTGGCCGGATGGCGAGCACGTCGTGCCAACGCCGGACCACGCTGGCGGGGGCGTTCCCCGCCACTATTTCGCAGAACGCGCAAGGTGCCACGGAGGGCCTCCCATCGCTGGTCGGTATTCCCGGAATTCGGCTCAATCCAGCGGGACCACAGTTTTCCGAAGTGCCATCCGTTCGACAATCTGTTTCAGGGTGGACTGAATTTCGGGAGGGAATCGCAGGTCAGGCCGTACGGTGATAGTGCGATACGCTCGAGGGCGACCTGTCACACATTTCTGTCATGGGAATTTTCGTGACGAATAGGGCGGGAGCATGGACGCCACCCCGAAGTGAGCAGCCCCGCCACCCGGCGCGGACCGGGGGCGGGGGCAACGGCTTCGCGCCGTTGCCCCCTCATCCACCTCAGCCCGCGCCGACGTCGAGCATTCGCGGTACAGCTGACTCAGCCGATGTCACCGCGTGATGTCAACCCCCATGCGGCAAGCGGGGGGCCGGTCAGTACCGGGCGCCGAGGCTGAAGTTGTGCCGGTTGCCGTTGGCGCCGTAGATCCGCAGCTGGTAGCTCCCTCCGGGCTGGTTGTGGCAGACCCAGGACTGGGCCGGCGCGTTCACGGTGGTGCTGGCCGAGCAGTTGAGGCCACCGACGTACCAGCCGACCGCTTCGTTCACGCCCCCGATGGCGTCGGCGTCGATGGCCAGCGTCCCGCCACCGAAGTTGTTGATGGACAAGTAGCATTCGGTCGCGTTGGAGCAGTAGTTCGTCGGGTTGGCGGCGCTCGCGGTCCCCGATCCGAGCATCAGGGTGGCCGCCACCGCACCCACGATCCCCGCGACAGCTCCGGTCTTTCTCATCAAGAGACTCCTTCGGTCGGTTGTTCGCCAATCCGTTTGTATCGAAGGAGAAGCGGCATTGAAACTTTTTTCAGTGGGCGGTGAAGTTACTCCGGGTGGCGCTGCTCAACCGGTGCATCATTTCGGTGGGGCCTGAAGTGGTTCGCCCTTGGTCGCCCCGCGGGAGATCATCGTCGTCGTGACCTGGCACCACCCCCCTCGCGGGGCGACGGTGATGACCAGGTGTCTCTGGATGACACCAACACCTGAGGTGTGACTCGTGCGTTCACCAAGACGTTGTATCAGCGCCCTCGTCGTGGGGCTCATGACCGCGTGCCTGCTGCCGAACACGGCGGTGGCCGCGCCACAAGCGCAGGTCCGGGACGGTGTGAGCCAGCAGGTTTTCTCGTACTCCGACGCCATCCGTGAAACGGTCTACGTCGAGTCTCCCGCCGACAGCGATCGGGATGGCCGCAAGGACCGGGTCGTGGCGGACGTCATCCGGCCGAGGGAGACCGCGAACGGGCTGAAGGTTCCGGTGATCTTCCAGGCCAGTCCGTACTTCGGCAGGAGCCTGGTGCCGAGCACCGCCTCCGCCGACCGCCGGTATGGACCGGCCTCTGCGGACGGCGGCTTCAAGGACGACGACGATGACGGTGTCCCGGCTCGCTTCCCGGAGTACTACGACAACTACTTCGTCCCGCGGGGTTATGCGGTCGTGCAGGTGGACATGCCCGGCACCCGCTACTCCGAAGGCTGCTCCACAGTGGACGGGGAGGAACAGCTGCTCGGCGTGAAGGCGGCGCTGGACTGGCTGGACGGACGGGCCACCGCGACCGCCAAGGCGGGCGCCCCGGTCCGGGCGGACTGGGACACCGGCAAGGTCGGCTGGGTGGGCCGTTCCCATCGCGGCACCCTGGCGAACATGGTCGCCACCATGGACGTCCCGAACCTGAAGACGATCGTGCCGATCGACTCGGCGGCCAGCTGGTACCCGTACATGCGCAACCAGGGGCTGCGGCGGTTCACCGACTACGCGCGCTGGACCGTGGTCCAGCACAGCAACACGCAACGGGCTGGGGTGGACCGGTGCAAGGCGGTGCAGGACGAGCTCGCGATCGCCAGCGACGACGAAGACGCCGTGTACAACGACTTCTGGCAGGAACGTGACTACGTCGCCAAGGCGGGCCGGGTCAAGGCGAGCGTGTTGATGGTGCACGGCCTGAACGACTGGAACGTCACGACCGACCTCGCGCTCGACTGGTGGAAGGCCTTGGGCGACGCCGGTGTGCAGCGCAAGCTGGTGCTGACGCAGCAGGCTCACGTCGATCCGATCGACGCGCACCGCGAGCGGTGGCTGCCCAAGATCCACCAGTGGATGGACCACTGGCTGATGGGCGTGCAGAACGGCGTCATGGACGAGCCGCGGGTCGAACTGGAACGCTCGGCCAACCGTTGGGAGACGGCGGCGCACTGGCCGGCGCCGAACGCCGCGGGCCGCGACTGGTGGTTCGGCGGGCACACCGGCGGTGCCAACAAGCTGGCAGGCGAACAGGTGCCGGGTGCCGGGCTGAGCTTGGTCCACGAGAGCTACGCCCAACTGCAGGAGGACATGGCGGCCGAACCGGGGAAGCAGTCGCTGAGCCGGGAGGTCTACCTCAGTGACCCACTCCCGCAGGCCGTCCGGTTCAGCGGGGTTCCCGAAGTGAGCCTGCGTGCCAAGGCGAGTGTCTCCGGCACACCGCTGTCGGCGATCCTGGTGGACTACGGTACCGATGCCCGTACCGTCACCGATGAGGACACCGAACTGACCGGACTGGTACCGGCGGAGGGAGTGGACTGCCTCGGTCAGGGCACCACGGTCGACACCGGGTGCTACACGCGGCACAGCCAGGACGTGCGGACCAGGTCGTTCGAAATCGTCACCAAGGTGCAGATCGACACCGAGAACCGCGACACCCTCACCTACGACAAGCCCGTCGACCCGGCGCGGTTCTACGACTACCGGCTGGAACTGCTGCCCGAGGACTACGTGTTCAAGGCCGGTCACCGCATCGGGGTGCTCATCGCCGGCACCACCTGCACCGGCACCGAGGTTCCCGGCACCGACTGGTGCGCGCACGAACCGGCACCCGGTCAGGAGCCCTGGGGCCTGACGGAGTTCGAGATCGACAACACCAACAGCAAGGTCACGCTGCCGGTGGTGCCCAGCTGATCGAGTCGGCCGGGCGTCCGCTGTGGACGCCCGGCCGACGCCTGCCTCGAGCAGTGCATTCGGTCGGATTGCTTGGGGGGATGGGTGAAACTTCGCTTGCTGGGTTCCGTGACGGCCGAAGACGGGAACAGGCTTGTCACCCTCAGAGGGCCGAAGCCGACGACGCTGTTCGCGGCACTGCTGCTGGCCGAGGGACGTGTGCTGGCGACGGAGCGACTCATCTCGATACTCTGGGGTGAGCGCGCTCCGGGCACAGCGACCGCACTCGTGCGGTCCTACACCGCGGCACTGCGGAAGGTCTTGCGCAGCGACAGCCGGGGAGCACCCCGCATCGTGACCACGGCACCGGGGTACCTCCTGGACACCGGGCAGGCGTGGGTCGATCTGCACGACTTCCGCGCGACCGTCGCACAAGCCCGGCAGGCGTTCGCCGAGGGCCGTCCGGCGGATGCCGCGCGGCTGGCCGACCAGGCTTTGCTGTTGCGGCAGGGCCCGCTTCTGGGCGGCACGATGGGCGAACACATGGCAGCCGAGGCGACGCGCCTCGAAGAGCTGCTGATCGCGGCCGAAGAACTGCGGGCCGACGCACACCTGGCGGCGGGCACCGGCGCGGGCATCGTTCCGGGGCTCATGGCGCTCGTGGCTGACCACCCGCTGAGGGAGAACCTGCGTGCCCAGCTGATGGCGGCGCTCCACCAAGCCGGGCAAGCAGCCGCGGCGATGGACGTGTACCGGCAGGGGCACACCATCCTTTCCGAACAGTTGGGTGTGTCACCCGGGTCCCGCCTCAGAGCCGGGTACGCGGCGGTCCTGCGAGGTGCCGGGGGCGGGGAGCGACCGGCGCCACCCGGGCGGGACCGCTGGCAGGTCGGCCGCCAACTGCCTGCCGACATCGGCGACTTCGTCGGCCGCGGTGCCGAGCTGGCCGCGGTGGAAGTGGTTCTCGCCCATGACCGTCCAGGCACCGCGCCTTCGGTGTGCGTGGTCAGCGGCTTGGCCGGGATCGGCAAGACGGCTCTGGCCATCCGCGCCGCACACCTCGGCTCGGCGCGGTACCCGGATGGTCAACTGTATGCCGATCTGGGCACAGCGACGTCCGCGGAGGTGGCCGCCCGGATGCTCCGGGCCACCGGCGTGCCGTCCGCCGAAGTGCCCGCGTCGGCCCAGGAACGGGCCGCTCTGTTGCGCTCGCGACTGGCCGGCCGGCGGGTCCTGCTGGTGTTGGACAACGTCCGTACGCCGGAGCAGCTGAGCGCCTTGCTGCCGGGCGGTCCCGGCTGTGCGGTGCTGGCGACGTCCCGGGTTCAGCTCACCAGCGTGCCGGGCGCCCTCCACGTCACCCTCGGTGCTCTGCCGGGCGGCGAGGCGGCCGAAATGCTCATCACCGTTGCCAACCGGACGGTCGGAGAGGCCGATCGCGAGCACGCACGCGAAGTCGCCGAGTTGTGCGGGGGCATGCCACTGGCGATCAGGGCGGCCGCGGCCCGGTTGGTCTCGAGGCCGCATTGGACAGTCGGGGTACTGGCCGGGTGGTTGCGACCGGAGTCCAGCCGGTTCGACCGATTGGCGTCGGCGGAATTGGACGTGCGTCGCAGCATCGCTCGCAGTGTCGACGGCTTGCCTGCCTTGACCCGGTTTGCGTTGCGCACCCTCAGCGGCCTCCGGTTGACCCGGATCCCGGCGTCGGTCGTGGCGACGGCTGTCGGTCTCGAGGATGCCGACGACGTGCTCGAGTCACTGGTCACGAATCACCTGATCGACTTCGTTTCCCGAGGCTCGCCGGGGCAGGCCCAGTACGCCATTCCCGACTTGGTCCGTCTCTACGCATGGGAAGCCGCGGAACGCGAGGACTCTGTGGAAGGGCGCTTCGGCCGGCCGCAAGCCTTTCCGGACGGGGTGCCCTCGCACTCGTCGTTGTGGGGGACCTGGCGCAGATGCGCGTTCGGCTCACCGCACTGCACCGGCAGGGGAGTGCTGTCGGCGAATCCGCCGCACGCGTCCTCCCCGCCGTCAGCCCCGGCCTGACAGCCAGGCCGGGGCCGGGGTTGTGGTTGTTATGGGTTGGGTGGTCCGCCGGTGGGGTTCCAGGTGGTCCAGTGGCCGTTGGGTTGTTGTTGGTGGCGGGTCCAGATCTGGTCGTCGCCGGTGAGGTGGATTTCGAGTCGTCCGTCGTGGTTGGTGGCGAGGTTGAGGTCGCGGCCGCGGCCGTGGAGGTCGGCCCAGCCGGCGAGGCCGTGGTTGGGGCTGGTTTGCCAGTTCTGGTGGGTGGCGGTGCCGTTGGTGGTGGCGATGTCGAGCCGGCCGTCGGTGTTGCGGCTGGCGGTGATCTGGGCGCCGGGTAGTCCGCCGGTGGGGGTCCAGGTGGTCCAGTCGCCTTGGTGGGTTTTCTGGTAGCGGTGCCAGATTTGGTCGTGTCCGGCGAGGAACACTTCGAGTCGTCCGTCGGCGGCGGGGGCGACGGTGATGTCGGTGCCGCCGCCGGCGGCGTGGATCCAGTCCGACCAGCCGCCGTTGACGGCGGTCTGGTAGCGGTGCAGGGTCTGTTCGTGGTTGACGGCGAACACTTCGAGGCGGCCGTCGCCGCTGCGGCCGACGCCGAAGTGGGCCAGGCCGGGTCCGCCGATGCCGGTCCAGCCGCTCCAGTCGCCGTTGTGGGATCGCTGGTAGTGGTGCCAGACCTGCTCGTGCCCGGCCAGGAACACCTCGAGTCGCCCGTCGGCGGCGGGGGCGACGGTGATGTCGGTGCCGCCACCACCGATCTGGATCCAGTCCGACCAGCCACCGTTGACGGCGGTCTGGTAGCGGTGCAGGGTCTGCTCGTCGTTGACCGCGAACAGTTCCAGCCTGCCATCGGCGCTACGCCCGATACCGAGCCGGGCACCGGGCACACCACCCACCTGCGACCACGACGACCAGCCACCGTTCACCGCGGTCTGATACCGGTGCCACACCCCGTCACCACCCCCGGCGAACATCTCCAACCGCCCATCCAGCGACGGCACCGCCACCACCTGACCCGACGACTGAAAACGAGGCAAATCATTGTCGATCAGCCCGGGCAGAAGGCTCTTGGCCTCGGCCAGCAGGCTTCGCGCCTTGCTCTCCGCCTGGTCGTACCGCTCAGGACAGCACGACCTTTGGACCTTGTCGGCGAGCCGCCCCGCCGACAGGCCGGGCCATTTCGGCTCTTCCTGTTGCGCCACCTGGAAGAACTTCGTCGTCGCGTAGCGGACGTCCATGATCTGTTCTGCCGTGCCCCAGCCTTGGCTGGGTCTCTGCTGGAAGACGCCGAGCGAATCGCTGTCACCACAGGGGAGGTTGTTCATGTGGGACTCGACCCACCCCGCTTCGAAAGCGGCGAGCATGACCTTGTCCGACACGCTCCGGCCCTTGCCGATCTCGTACACGATCTTGGTCACGGCGATGTCCCGGTCCGGCGGAACGGCACACAGGATGTCGCGCTCGGCGTTGGCCGGCTCGGCTCGCGCGGGGGTCGTGACCCCGGCGAGCAGGACCACGGATATCGCTGTCACGAGCAGTTTGCGGACGCTCACTATTCTCTCCTTATCAATTCTGGCGGCACGATAACGCAGGCGCCTGCAAAAACAATGCAAAGGTACTTGCTCCACCTTGGCGAGCGAATCAGCGAACGATTGCACGCCGATTGCATCGACAGCTCCTATTCTGCCCCGTGGAAAACCCGGACGGCGCAGACTCGGAGGCTTGTTTGAGAACCGGATTCGGTAGATTCGTGATCAGCATTCTGGCGATACTGGCACTGTTGACCGGTTCGGTCGCGGGGGCATCGCCGGCGCGAGCCGCTGACCTGCGGCAGAACATCACCTCACTGGCCAACGCCGAAATAGGGTCGTCCGAGGCCAATGGGCGATGCCTCAAATTCGGGCCGTGCACGCAGTACGAGTGGTGTGCGATCTTCACGCAGTGGGTCTGGCGGCAGGCCGGCGTCAAGTACGTCCCCACCTCGTGGGTCGCGACCGATTGGGCGAAATGGGGAGACCAGCGGGGACTGTACAAGCGTCGCCCTGCCGGGACCAAAGGCGGGAACCCGCGCCCTGGTGACGTGGCGGTCTACGGCGAACCCGGCTACTTCGACGGTCACATCTCGGTCGTCGTCGAGGTGGGTGCGGACGGGAACATCGTGACCGTCGACGGGAACTGGGGCGAGACTGTGGCCCGCCGGGTGATCAATCCGCTGACCGCGCGTGGCGGCGGCGGGAATGTGCTGATCTCCGGTTACGTCTCACCACCGGAGGCCGACCTCCCCAGCTACATCGACAATGATTTGCCTCGTTTTCAGTCGTCGGGTCAGGTGGTGGCGGTGCCGTCGCTGGATGGGCGGTTGGAGATGTTCGCCGGGGGTGGTGACGGGGTGTGGCACCGGTATCAGACCGCGGTGAACGGTGGCTGGTCGTCGTGGTCGCAGGTGGGTGGTGTGCCCGGTGCCCGGCTCGGTATCGGGCGTAGCGCCGATGGCAGGCTGGAACTGTTCGCGGTCAACGACGAGCAGACCCTGCACCGCTACCAGACCGCCGTCAACGGTGGCTGGTCGGACTGGATCCAGATCGGTGGTGGCGGCACCGACATCACCGTCGCCCCCGCCGCCGACGGGCGACTCGAGGTGTTCCTGGCCGGGCACGAGCAGGTCTGGCACCACTACCAGCGATCCCACAACGGCGACTGGAGCGGCTGGACCGGCATCGGCGGACCCGGCCTGGCCCACTTCGGCGTCGGCCGCAGCGGCGACGGCCGCCTCGAAGTGTTCGCCGTCAACCACGAACAGACCCTGCACCGCTACCAGACCGCCGTCAACGGCGGCTGGTCGGACTGGATCCACGCCGCCGGCGGCGGCACCGACATCACCGTCGCCCCCGCCGCCGACGGACGACTCGAAGTGTTCCTCGCCGGACACGACCAAATCTGGCACCGCTACCAGAAAACCCACCAAGGCGACTGGACCACCTGGACCCCCACCGGCGGACTACCCGGCGCCCAGATCACCGCCAGCCGCAACACCGACGGCCGGCTCGACATCGCCACCACCAACGGCACCGCCACCCACCAGAACTGGCAAACCAGCCCCAACCACGGCCTCGCCGGCTGGGCCGACCTCCACGGCCGCGGCCGCGACCTCAACCTCGCCACCAACCACGACGGACGACTCGAAATCCACCTCACCGGCGACGACCAGATCTGGACCCGCCACCAACAACAACCCAACGGCCACTGGACCACCTGGAACCCCACCGGCGGACCACCCAACCCATAACAACCGCCAGCCGGAGGACGGCACGATGGAAAGGAGAGATCGGTGATCCGAGCCCCGCGGACAGGTGGGTGGCGACTGGCGACTGCTGTGCTGCTCTGCGCAGCATTTTCCACCCCCACTGGAACCGCCGAGACCACTGAGACCGCCGAGTCGGCACCGGAGGCGGTGTCGGTGAACGTCGTCGCGCACCAGGACGACGACATCCTGTTCCTGAATCCGGACCTGCAGAACTCGATCCGGTCCGGCAGGCAGGTCAAGACGGTGTTCATCACCGCGGGGGAGGCCGGATACGCTCCCGAGGCGGGCAAGAACGAGACACCGGACGCACGAGCTTGCCGGGAACGCGCGCAACTCGACCGTGAACGCTATGCCCGTTGCCGTCAGTTGGGTGCGCGTGCCGCCTACGCCAGGATGGCGTCGGTGGCCGATGAATGGACCCAGCAGGAGGTCCCGCTGGCCGGCTCGTGGGTGGAGATCCACACCCTCGTGGCGAGACCGGCCATCCAGCTGGTTTTCCTCAACCTGCCGGACTGGGCGGACACCCAGACGGATGTCAGCGGGGGCGACGAACGGCTCAAGGGCGCCAGTCTCCACCACCTCTGGGCGAACGAGCGCACGACGAGAACGATCGTCCCGGTGGGCAGCGCGATCAGCCCGGCCCACCGGGGGACGTATCAGGACGGCCGCCAGGTCGTGAGCGTGCTCGCGGCGATGTACCAGCGGTTCCGGGCCACGGTCATCCGCATCCAGGATCCGGAACCTGATTCGCGGTACCGGTTCAACCCGAGTTGGGGGCACGACCACAGCGATCACATCGCCGGCGCCCGGTTGGCCGAGGAAGCCGCGAGGGTCTACGCCGGACCCGATGGTCGGCCGATCGCGCGGGTCGTCCCGTACCGCAACTACAACATCAACGATGCGCAGGCGAACTTGGATGCCGGGCACCGCGGCGAGAAGGCCACGGTGTTCGCCGAGTACGTGCGGTTCGACGCCGAAATCGGTACTCCGCCGACGGGGGACTACGCAGGCTGGCCGGAGCGCGTGTACTACCGCTGGTCCACCGGGACCACGTGGACCGGCCGCAACCAGGACGGGACGCTGCAAGCGTTCGCCGTCCAGGGCAACAAGCTGGTCACCTGGCGACAGCGGGCGACCGGAGAGTTCGCACCCCCGGTAGTTCTGACGCCGCCCGGGCCGTTGGCGCCCGGGCTTTCCGTGACGGCCAACGCGGACGGTCGTTTGGAGGTGCTGGCTCGGAGGCTGGACACGCACGAAATCATCACCACGTGGCAGGCGACGCCGAACGGCGACATCGGCAGGGTCTGGGCCTCTCTGGGAAACCCGAACACGGCCGCCGGTGCTCCGGCGCAAGTGGGCTCCCCGGTGGCGGCCCGCCTGGCCGACGGGACGATCCGGGTCTTCGTCAAGAACGGCGGTGGCGGGCTCAGCACCAAAGCGCAAACCGCGCCGAACGCCGGCTACGGGCCGTGGACGGATTTCGGTGGCGGGCCCGGCGTGCAGGACGGCCTCACGGTCGGTGTCACCCCGGACGGTGGCACAGTCGTCTTCGCCTACGCGGTGGAGGCCGGCATCGGGCAGATCAAGCACTGGGCGGCCACCCCTGGTACGCAGGCGTTCACCTCGCGGCCCAACCTCACCGGCTCTGAGCCGGCAGGCCCGCCACGCGCCGCTGTGAGCAGGAACGGCAGCTTGACCGTCTGCCACCGGCTCGCACGCAACGCACAGGGCGACAATGCCGGCCTGGTCGGCTGCCACCGGCAGTTACCGGGCGGGTCCTGGAGCACGACGTCCCAGAACGTGGGTGGTCACGGTGGTGTCGACGGCCTCGCCGCGGTCGACGCGGTACAGGGAACCGCAGCGGACAGCCGGATCCTGTTGTTCGCCACGAACCGTGGCGGTGGCCTCAGCACGACGAGGCAGGTCGCGCCCGACGGCCTGTTCGGCGGGCAATGGTCGGACCTCGGCGGAGTCCTGGTGGGACAGCCGTCCGCCGCGAAGGCCGCTGACGGCACGGTGTTCGTTTTCGCGCTGACAGATTCCGGTGGATTGCTCGTGCGGAACCAAATCCGTCCCGGCGGGGACCAGGACCTTCTGGAGGAGCGGGTCCTCGACGCACCATAAGCGATCGCAGAACCAGAGCTTCGCCACGACGAGTGGAACCCGCAGAAAGGATTTCCCATGTCTTCGATCACCACTGGCAATCGGCAGGCCCACTGGCTGGCCGCCACCGTCACGACGGTGGCGATGTGCGCGGTCCGTCCCGTGCTTGAACCCGGCGGGTGAGGTGTGGGATCGGGTGCGGGCCGAAACCAAGATCGGGTCGGTGCTTCTCGTGATGTTGGCAATACCGCAAATCGGCGGCAGTTCGTCGGACCCGACCCAGCTGATCACCACGAGTGTGGTGCTACCACTGGCCAACTCGGTCCGCGTCTTCTCCATTTCGACACATCGCTTCGCGACCTCTTCGGTGGCCACGCTTTCCGTGGTGATGCCACCGTTCGCGGAGTGGTCGGCGGACCTGGTGATCGAGTTGCGGCGGTGTCAGGCTTAGGCGTTGACCCAGCTGCCAGGGGGACGTCGATTCCCATCCCCGTGAACCGGTGCCCCTGAGCCGTGAGTAACAGTGACACGAGTTCGACACAAAAGTCACCGAACCGCTGGTGCGTTGCCACCTGGGCACCTTTGACCCGCCCTAGTTTCGGCTGGAGAACATGTCGTCGTCAGGAATGACTACAGCGGAACATGGAGATCGCCTGCGCGACGTCGTGGCCCAGCGCCCCCAGCGCGAGTGCCAGCGTCTCCGCCAGCTGGTCGGCATTGAGGTGGTGCACCCACGGTTTGCGGCCTTTGGCGGTGTCCCGACGGCGCCGAGTCGAAGATCGACGAAGGCGTGCTGAACGCCGCGGGCAGGTCATGGCGGCTGCCCGTCACCGGCTGTTCACCGCTGCTTGTATCGCGGTCGAAGCCGGGGTGGTGATTGACTGACCGCACAGTTCGGCCGTCCTGGAGGTTTCATGTCCCGGCTTTCCCGTGTCCTCGCCGTGTCGCTGCTCGCCTCGCTCACCACCGTGCTCGCGGTTCCGGTCGCCACCGCCGCGGCGGGGGCGCCCGCGGTGATCGCGCACCGCGGGTCGTCGGGGGTCGTGCCCGAGAACACGCTGGCCGCGGTCCGGCAGGCAGTCCGGCACCGGGCGGACGTCGTCGAGAACGACATCCAGCGCACCAAGGACGGCGAGCTGGTGATCGTGCACGACACCACGCTGGCCCGGACCACCGACGTCGAAGCGGTGTTCCCGGAACGCGCCCCGTGGAACGTCGGGGACTTCACGCTGGCCGAGATCAAACGGCTCGATGCCGGGTCGTGGTTCGCCCCGGAGTTCGCGGGCGAGCGGGTGCCCACTCTGCGCGAGTGGGGTGAGGCCGTCGGTGCGCGGGCGAAGATGCTGTTGGAGCCGAAGGCGCCCGAGCTCTACCCCGGCATCGAGAAGGACCTGGACCGTGAACTCCGCACGGTCCCGGTTTTCCGCGCCGCGCTGCGCGGTGAGCGGATCGTCGTCCAGTCCTTCAACCACCCGTGGCTGCGCGGCTACCACGAACTGGCTCCGGAGGTGCCGGTCGGGCTGCTCTTCGGGACGAAGCCCACCGCCACCGACATCGAGCAGGCCGCGGCCTGGGCCGACCAGGTCAACCCGGCGTTCAAGGTGATCGACGAGGCGACTGTCGACCTGGTGCACGGTCAGGGCATGGAGATCCACGTGTGGACCGTGAACGACGGCCAGGGCATGCGCACCGCGCGCAACTGGGGTGTCGACGGCATCATCACGAACTACCCCCAAGTCCTGCGGGACCTGCTCCGCGACTGACGGACGAGCGACGAGGTCGCCGGGTTCGCAGTGGTCCCGGACCGGAGGGAACGGGCGAGGCCGCCAGGGCCGGCTACCGCTGGGCACGTCCTAAGCGGGGCCGAGGGCGGCGATCTCCACGCCGAAGACGCGTTCGAGCACCTCGGTGAGGATCAGGGTGATGGTGAACTCGCTCTGCCCCTCATCCTCGGTCCACAGGCGGAATTCCACCTCGATGTGGCGCATTCCGTCCACCACTCGTTCGGTGGCCGGGACGTCGGGGTCGTGCAGCGCCTCCGCGGGGGGCCACACCAGTTCGTGCCCGTATTCCCGTACCGCCGCGGCGATCTCGTCCGCGCTGAACCGGCGGCCCTGGGTCAGGTTCTGCAATGCGGTGTAGTCGCCATCGGCGAGCAGGGTAACGGTTCCCTGTACGGCGTTCACGGCTTCGGGCGGGATCATTGGTCTTCTTTCTCAGGGGATGAAGATGTTGTTGACCAGCAGGGTGTAGCGACCCGACTCGTCCTGGAAAACGTCGAGCTGGAGGACCAGATCGGTGGGCCCGTTCGCCGTCCGGAGAAAGGTGTCCACCCGGAACCAGGGCCGTTCCTTCGCCGCGTCGTAGAAATCCGTCGACGACATTTGCCCGGCTTTCGACGGCAGCACGAATTCCGCGTCGTAGTCGTCGAGGGCGGCCCGCATCTGCGCGGCGGACAGCCGCAGCCCGCCCGTCCAGCGCTCCAGCCCAGCGAAATCACCGGAGACCAGCATGGACACGGCCTGGTACACCAGGTCCTCGACCTCCCGCGGCGCGGTGTCCTCCATCCGCCGTCCCTCCATCGTCGCCGTGCCTTCGGCGAGGGTATCGCCCGGCGCGCTCACCGCCGGGTACCCGGTATTCGCGTGGGTGTGTCCAGGGTGACGCCGAGTTGCCCCATGAAGTAGAGGTCCGCCCGCGCGATCTCGGCGGCGGCCTCGGCCGGGGACTTGCCCGCCGCGAGCAGCGCGCGGTAGGCGACGTCGCGCTCGGCGCCATAGGTGCCACGGCCTTCCTTGGGCACCTGAACGGCGGTCGCCCGGCCGTGCTCCGTGGAATTCGGGCCTTCCCGGCGGCCGGACGGGCTTTCCAGCGCGATCGACGGGGCGTCGTTCCGGTTGTACCCGGGCAGGTCGCGGACCGCGGCGTCCTGGATGACGTGGTGCCCGTCCTGCGGGATACCGGCCAGGTCGCGCTGGTGGTCCCGGTAGGTCGGCGCCCACGGGCAGGTCTGGCCACGGCTCGGGGTGAGCGCGAGCGCGTCGGTCCATTGCAGCGGGTTGGGCACGTAACCGTGCGGATTGGGCCCGCCCAGCAGGCCCAGCGGATCGGGTGAGGTGTATCTGCCCTGTTCGGGGTCGTAGTAACGCAGGACGTTGTAGTGCAGCCCGGTCTCGGCGTCCTCGTACTGCCCGGGGAACCGGAGCGGGGTGTGGGCGGTGGACGTGACGCCGGCCAGCGCGCGGCCCCAGATGGTGCTCTGCCGGCGCCAGGCGATCTCGCCGTTGGCGTCCAGCAGCTCGGTCGGGGCGCCGACCAGGTCGGTGACGATGCTGTAGAAGCGTTCGTCGACCCACTCCTGGGAACCGGCGCCGAGGGTCGAGCGCTCGGACTGGGTGATCGGGATGTCCGTGCCGGGCTGGTAGTCCCAGTGGGTCACCCGTACGGCGGGCTCGCCCGCGCGTGAGGTCGCCTGCTCGGCGAGGCTGGTGCCGTCCCAGGTGAAATCGGTGCGCTCCAGCACCTCCTGGCGGTCCTCGGACAGTTTCTCCTTGGCGATCCGCCTGCCCAGCGGGTCGTAGCGGTAGCGCCACATGGTGCCGTCCGGGGTCACCGCGGCGGTGAGCCGGTCCTCGGCGTTCCAGGTGTAGTGCCAGGTGGCGGGCTTGCCGGAGAGCTTCTTCCGCTGCCGCAGCAGGACCCGGCCCTGCCGGTCGTAGCGGCAGAGGATCCGCGGCGACTCGGCCGGGACCTCGGCCTCGGCGAGGGCACCGGACGCGTCGTAGGCGTAGCGCTCGCTCCAGCCGGGACCGCGTACGGCGGTGACCCGCCCGCCGGGGTCCAGGTCGAACTCCCTGGCACCGGCGAGCTGGTCGACGACCGACCGCAAAGCGCCGTCCCCGCGGTAGGAGTACGAGCGCCGCTGCACCAGTCCCGGCCGCCCGCCGCTGGTGGTGACGGCCTGGGTGCGCAGCCGGTGCCCGGAGTCCCAGGTCTGCGTCATGGTCAGCCCGCCGGACCGGCGATCGGTCTCCCGCCCGGCCTGGTCGTAGCCGAAGTGCAGGGTGTGGCCCGCCGTGTGCAGCGCGCGCGGCGGGCCGGTCATCGCGTAGTCCCAGGTCGAGACCGCGCCCGACGGGGTTTGCCGGGAGGTTCGCCGTCCGGCGGCATCGAAGGTGGACCGCAGGGTGCGGCCGTTGACCGTCTCGCGCAGGACCCGGCCCACCGCGTCGTACTCGACGCTGAGTTCGGCATCGGCGTTGCGTGCCCAGGTCAGCCGTCCCTGCGCGTCGTAGCGAAGGCTGGTGCGCTCACCATCGGCGTCGCGTTCGACCACCCGGCCCAGCGGATCACGGGTGAACCGGATCGTCTGCCCTTCGGCGTTGACGCGTTCGACGAGCCGGCCCGCGGCGTCGTAGCGGTAGTGGATCTCGGCACCGTTGAAGTCCTTCTCGCGGACCAGGTTGCCGTCGCCGTCGTAGGTGTAGCGCCACACCAGGCCACGGCCGTCGGTGACGGCCACGAGGCGCATTTCCGAGTCGTACTCGTAACGCAGGCTCGACCCATCCGGCCGGAGTTCGGTGGCCACGCGGTCGAAATGGGTCATCGTGGCGCGGCTGGTGGCGCCGAGCGCGTCGGTGTGCCCGACCTCGTTGCCTTCGCCGTCGTAGTCCCACCGCTCGGTGGTGCCGTCGGGTTCGGTGCGCCACCACGGCCGCCCCTCCACCGTCCACCCGAACCGGGTGATCCCGCCCATCGGGTCGGTCACCGCCACCACGCGGCCGAGCAGGTCTCGCTCGTACCGGGTGGTCGCGCCGTCGTGCTCGGTGGTCGCGATCGCGAGCCCGGCGGCGTTGGTGACGATGCGGCGCACGGCACCGGCGGCATCGGTGATCGTGCTCAGATCGCCGCGCTCGTCGCGGGTGTAGCCCTCGCGGGCGCCGGTGGGATCGATCGCTTCGACGAGGTTGCCGCGGGTGTCGAACCGCTGCTCCCACACGGCTCCTTCGGCGTCGACCAACCGGATGGCGTTGCCGTGCTCGTCGTACGTGGCGCTCTGGCGGGCACCGTCGGGACGTTCGACCGCGACGACGTCGCCGCGCGCGTCGTACTCCCAGCGCATGGTGTTGCCCAGCGCGTCGGTGCGGGAGAGCAGTTGGTGGTAGCGGTTCCAGTCGGACAGCACGACGCCGCCCAGCGGCGAAACCTCGCGCACGACCTGTTCGCGTTCGTTGCGGTGGTATTCCCAGCGCCGGCCCAGAGAATCGGTGTAGACGGTGATCCGGCCGCCGTCGTCGTAGGCCCAGTTGCCCGCGATCGCGCCACCGGAACCACTGGCCGACACGACGCGGCCCCGCTCGTCGTAGGTGTAGCCGTACCACTGGCCGTTGCGGTCTTCCCAGCGCACGATCCGGCCGTCGGCGTCGTAGTCGAAGCGCATCGGCAGGCCCGAGGAATTGATGACCTCGGTCAGCTGCCGCCGCTCGTCGTACCGGTACCGGACCAGTGTCACGTCCGCCGCGCGCAGTTCGGTGACCAGACCGGCTTCGGTGCCGACGTGGACGCGGTACCCGCCGGAGTGCCGGATGAGCTGGGGGAGACCCGCGTCGTCGTAGTCGATGTCGATCCGATGCCCGTTGCGGTCACTGATCGAGGCAAGGCGTGCGACCGGTTCGGCCGGGGTGAACGTGGTGAAGGTGCCGGGTGCGGTCTCGATCCGCCAGCCCTCCGGCGACCAGGTGAGCGGCCAGCGCGGGCCCACCGCCGGGAACACCGCGCTGCCGTCGTGCGCGGGCAGCGGGTAGATCAGCCGTTCACCGGCGGGCCCGGCGAAGTAGGCGCCGTCGTCCTCGAACTCGATCCGCTGGTCCAAAGTGGACGCCCAGGAGGCGCCGAACAGCCTGCCCGCCCGGTATTCCGAGTAGTGCATCCGCTCGACGGTCAGCGGGAGCGCACCGGGCAGCGAAACGTCGACCTCACCCAGATACATCTGCCCGGTGGCGACGTCGACGGGCTCGCCGGAACCCGGTACGCACTGCCGCTCCCTGGACGCGGTGTGGGGATCGGAGCTGTTGCCCTTGACCGAGGGATCGTTGCTGCCCGGCTTGCCACCGTCCGGCGTGCCGGTGCCGCCGCCGTCGGGGGTGGTGTCGGTGCCGGATGGGGTGGTGTCGGGGGAGTTGGGGGTGGTGTCGGGGCTCTTGGGTGCGTTGGGTTTGGCGGACGAGGGGGTGGTGCTGCCGCCCGGTTTGCCGCCCTTGCGCAGCATTTTGGACAGTTTCTCGATGATCTCGCCGAGCTTGTCGATGATCTTGCGGATCTTCGGGGAGACGTTGCCGATGGTCTTGATCAGCTTGCGGACGAAGTCGCTGATCTTGGTGATCGTCCTGGTGATCGCGGTGGTGGCCTGCACGGCGATCGCGGGGGTGGCGAACCCGAGCGTGGCGGCGGCTTCCAGGGCCCAGGTGATGAGTTTGCCGACGAGTTCGGCGACCAGGTCGCGCACGAGTTCGCGCACCGCGGCGACGACGGTGCCCATGATCATCACCCCGGCCGAGATGCCGTCGGCCAGTGAGGCGGCGCCCGCCAGTGCGTCGGCTTGTTCGGCGGCGGCGCCGCGGTAGGCCTCGGCGCCTTCGCCCTGCCAGCCCGCGGTGCCGTTGGTGACTTCGTTGGTCAGGTCGCCGGCGATGGCGTTGACCTCGGCGGCGACGTTGGCCCAGGTGTCGGAGAACGACTGGATCACCGGGGGATCCCCGGCGAGCCAGTCGAGGGCTTCTTTCAACGGCTGGACGTGTTCGATCAGCCAGGACACACCGTAGGAGGCGAGCGTGCCGATCGGGTCGACCACCATCGACAGCACCTCGAGCCCGACGCCGACCGCGCCGAGCCCGGCCTCGACCCAGGAGCCGTCGGAAACCCCGTTGGCCAGGTCGACCGCGGACTCCGCGATCCCGATCCCGGTCACCCCGGTCGTCTGGGACTGCGCCTGAGCCACCAGTGGATTCGTCTCGGACATCGGGCCCCCTTGCCTCGACGGTCCGACGCCAGCGAAGAGCCCCTCGTTGCCGCGTTCACTCAGATGTCCCAACCACCAGCCGTGGCTTCCGCTTGCCGGGAGGAGAGCGCCCACGTGTCCAGGGCGCCGAGTTCGGCGCTGAGCAGGTGCAGGCCTCGTCGGTCAGCCACACGGTCGTTTCAGGCCAGGATGGCAGCACCGCCGCTACCCGAGTCGACCCGACTTCTGACGCAGTCAGGAGTGCAACGCTCATAAAAGCGTCATGTGACCACTCCGCGAGTGACACGTTCTACTTGGCCGTCTTCGCCAGTGCGGTCATCTGCTGGAAGATCCGGTCCAGCACGAGGTGGCTCAGGCAGCCACCGTTCGCTTCGAGGGTTTTGTAGCCCTGCGCCGGGTCCTTGATGCGGTAGACGTTGACGTAGAAGGTGAGCGGAGTTGCCGGGCGGGTGTCCTTGATGCCGACGGTGAGCGCCTCCGGTTCACCGACGTAGAACGGCAGCGCGATGTACTGCTTGTGCGACTCTGCGGTCCACTTGCCGTCCTTGCCCAGCCCCAGTATGTTGCCGAGGCCCTCCACCAGTTCACCGACCTGCGGCGCGCCCAGTGGGCGACCGCCACCCCAGTGGTCTCGCAGAGTGAGCATTTTTCCTTCGTTTTCGCTCCAGTTCATCGGCAGCTGCGCGTCGTCCAGTTTGACGCCGGGCAGGGTCAGCGGCGCTTCGGTGATCCGCTGCCACCAGAACGCGGTGTAGGCGCCCTGGTAACCCTGGACCAGGTAGGCGCCGTCGGGGTGCACCTCGAGGCTGATCGTGTGGATCTTCAACAGGGTCAGGTCGATGAAGAACACCTCGTCCTGCTTGCCGAGGAACTCCTGTATCGTCGGCGCGAACTCGCCCGTGTTCTCGGGGGTGAACTGCAGGTTCTTCATCAATTGCTCGGTGCCGCAGAGCGCGGCGAGCTCGTTGCTCAGGTTTCCCGAGGTGTTCCCGCAGTTCGCCCAGGAAAAAGCCAGGCCGGCCAACGCGACCTTGAGATCGCCGGTCGAGCCCTCGCCCTTTTCCAGCGCTTTTCCTGCCTGCGTCCGGCTCGCGGTCATCGCCTCGAAGGCCGCTTCCACTTTCTGCGATTTTTCCTTGACGAGGCGGCCTGACCCTTTGGCGCGCAGTGCGGCGGCGTATTCAGTGGCATCCGCGTAGTCGGCGACGAACGCGACGATCGTCACTTTCGTGCTCACCGCGTCGTAAATGGTCCCACCGTCGTCGATCCGGATCCACGACCGCTGACACCCCTGCACCCGCGGCCCACGGCTGTCATTCACGACGGCAATAACCTCACCGTCATTTTCCAACACGTGCTCCGGAGTCGCCTTCTTCGTCACGACCTTCAGCGTTTGCTCATCTCGAACGAGGACCGGCACATCGTCGGTGACCACCAACGGGCGCATGAATGCCTCCAGATCGGGGTGGATGGTAAACCGATCGTATCGGGAGAACGACCGCCGGAAATGGGCCGAACGGGTCCGCGTTCCGCCCGGAAGGAGCACATTCCCCAAAAACGACGCCATGTGCCGGCTTCCGGCAGAAGCGCCGGGACAGGGCGGGGTCGCGACTCGGGTCCCCGGCGTGCAGGTCGGCGTCGCCGAATGGCAAGCCGTGCTACGCCAGCGGCGCCGCGCCGGCGTGTCTGTGGACGGGGAAACAGTCGCGCGAGCACGGGCTGCGGCCCGCTACCGGAGAGGCGGATGCGTTCGTCCAGTCCAGCACGGGCCCGCGGGGCTCTACCTGATCACTGCCGCGCGACTACCTCGTCACCGATCACGCCCGCGGCGGAGATCGTCAAGGCGCTCGACCCGTCGGCCTGTTCGCCGAACTGCTCGATGCCACCGGATGACCGCCGTGGCCGGGTTCGGCTGTCTAAGATCGAGTGATGACACAGAGCCGAAGACGGGTCACCCCCAGCCGGTCGTGGACCCGGTTTCAGCTGGCCACGTCGGTGTTCTTCGGCCTGGCCCTGCTGGCGGCGCTGGTTCGCCCCGTCCACCACCTGGTGGTGCACGGGGCGAACCCCAACGCACTGTTCAGCGCGTTGGGGCTGAGCCTGTTCTTGGCCATGGTGTGCCGCGGGTACTGGACCGGAATGTTCAGCGGCCCCACCGGATTGCGTTGTCGGACATTGACCAGAACCCGCGATTTCGCGTGGGAAGAAATCGCGGGTTTCGAGCTGCGGCCCCGCAAATGGCGCGCACTCACCGTTTCCGGCATCGTCATCGTCACCACCGCCGGCGAAGCGGTCAACACCGAATTCATCGTCGGGCCGAACGGCCGCCAGCCGTCCGTCAGTTTGTACTCCGAGGCGGAACTCATCGACTTGATGGCGGAGTTGGAAGCTCAGCGGAGCGCGTCGTGAGACATGTTGAGACCGCATCGGTTTCCGGTGAACGGCTGATGGCCCCCGCCGTTGCGGAGCGAGTACTTCCCTGGGGCAGCGGCGTTTGGTGTGGCCATCGTGTCAGTGAGGAGCGGCCAACGCAGGCGCAGCGGTGCTATGCGCTGGTCGCGTAAGCTGGTGTCTACGTCACCCGGGGGGCCCGCGATGGACGGAGTTTTCGGCAAGGACCGCACACGCGACCGGTTCCATGCGGCTTACGACGAGGCGTTGCGGCACTGGCCGGTGCCCTGCACCGAACTCGACGTCGAGACTTCGTGGGGTCCGACGAGGGTGCGGCGCTGCGGCGCCGGCACCGGCGTACCGATCGTGCTGCTCCACGGCACTCTGAGCACGTCGGTTTCGTGGTACCCCTACATCGCCGAACTGGCCGAGGAGCACCAGGTGTTCGCCGTGGACACCATCGACGAGCCGGGGCGCAGTACGCTGACACGCCCGGTGCGCGACGCCGGGGAACACGCCGGCTGGCTGGCCGAAGTGCTCACCGGACTCGGACACCCCCGGGTGCACCTGGCGGGGATCTCGCGCGGTGGCTGGCTCGCGCTCAACCTGGCGGCGAAGTCGGGTGAGCAGGTAGCCAGCGTCACCGCCGTGGAACCGGCCGGGTTCGGGCGCGTCGGCCGGCGTTTCTACTGGTGGGCGGCGAAGAACCTGGTGCGGAGCGCGACCCCGCTTCGCCGGTTCGCCACGTTGTCCGCGACCGAGATCGCGGTCTACGGCAGCCTGCGGTCCCTGCTGTTCGCCGCCGGGAGCAGCAGAGTTCGCCTCCCACCGCCGGAGCCGTTGACCGAGGACGAACTGCGGGCACTGCCCGAGCGAACCCAGCTCATCTTCGCCGAGCACAGCGCCCTGCACCGTTCCGCGCAAGTACGGGCCCGGCTTTCGTCGGTGGTGCCGGAAATGCGCGTCGAAGTGGTCCCCGGCGCGAGCCACGGCCTGTCCCTGGAGCGCCCCGAACTCGTCATCGCACGGATCCTCGCGTTCGCCCGGCCGCGGCACCAATAATCCCGCTTGGCCGCGACGTGCACCGAGGAAGCTCACCGGATGGCACGCTCGTCCTGGCTGGCAGGATGCCTGTTCGGAGTCCAGGGAACGCTGACATGGCGGGTCCCGGCGAGCGGGCGGCCAGTTTCCTAGGGAGCGCCGGGGAGTCTGTCGCTTAGCAGGCGAGGCCGCCCGGCAGCGGGGGCGGCGGGATCGAAGTACTCGAATGAACTGTTCGCCGCTCTGGCGCTTGTCGGCGTGTGGTCGCCGTAGGCGGGCGCCAGCAGCCCTTGGCCCTGATACGAGCAGGCGCTGGAAAAGTAGAATCCTCGGCCGGAGACGGTGTCGATGCCGCGGTTCTTGGCCTGCCACGTGCGCTCTGCGGGGAGCCATAATCGGCACTGGGTTCATTGAGCCTTTTCCATCTTGGTTAGTTGTGGTCATGTTCGAGGGTGAGGATGGCTTTGGCGAGGGTGGTGACGCGGTGGGTGCTGCAGCGGGCGCGGGTGAGGATCCGCCAGTTTTTGAGGATGGCGAAGCCGCGTTCGCCTCGGCTGCGTAGTCGGGCGAGGGCGGTGTTGGCGGCTTTGTAGGCGGGGCCGAGTTCGCGTGTGGGCTGGTGGCGGTTGCGGCGGTTCTTGTACGGGGTGATTACCCCGGGCGCGACCTGGTCGTAGCCGCCGTCGGCGAGTAACCGCAGGCCGGCTTGTGCGGCCTGCTCGCAGATGTGGTGGTGGCGGGCGGCTGCGGTGTCGTTGGTGGCGCCGGGTAGTCCCTCGGAGATCCAGAGCAGGGTGCCGTGGGGGTCGGTGAGGGCTTGGATGTTGATGCCGTGGTGGCGGTGTTTGCCGGAGTAATAGGGCTTGTTCGCGGCGATGCGGTCGGTGCGGATGACGGTGCCATCGAGGATGGCGTAGTTGTGGAAGGTCCAGGCCAGCCGCCACAACGCCGCGGTCAAGCTCGGGGCACGGTGGGCGAGCAGGTCGGTGGTTTCGTGCACGTAGCGGCACACGGTGGCGACACCGATCCCGAATCCGGCGGCGAGGCGCTGGTAGGTGTCACCGTTGCGCAGGTGGGCCAGCACGAGCAGGGCCTGGCGTTGCGGGGGCAGCCGTCGCCAGCGTGACCCGATCGCGCGGCGGTGGGTGCGGATGATCTGGGTCAACTCAGCCAGTGTCTGACTGGACAACGCGATCGTCGACGGGTAAGACAACACCACGAAGCTCCTGGTAGCGCATGTTTCTTGGTCGATACACGCACCTACCAGGAGCTTCGCCACGTTCAGCGCAGTGACACACCCTCACCAACCCACATTAGGTTGGAAAAGGCTCATTGAGAGCGTGTCTCACTGGGTGTTGGTTGAAATCCGGGCACGATGCTGGCCCGTGACGGACGAGTTGTTGCGGCGGTTGGTACCCGACGGGTTGTGAGGGCTGGTCGAGTCGTTGATCCCGTCGGGAAAGACGTAATGGGGAGACAGGACGGGTGGGATTGCGCGACACTGTCCAGGTGATCACGATGCAGCCTGTCGTGGAGGTCTACGCGCTCGACGACTTTGTCCTTTGGCCAGTTGCCGAGGTCGAGTCGTTCAGCTATCTGGCGCTCAGCGGCGAGCTCACGCCCCTCGAGGTCGGGACAGTGGTGATGCGCATCGCCAGTTGCAACGACATCGATCCTGAGGATGGCGGCCGCCCGCCTCGCCCCGCCGACCCACTGGGGTCGTTCTTGCACGGTCTACTCACCTTCGACACGCTCTTCGCGGCCGGCGGCCTGCGGGTGACCGACAGCGCCACGGGTGTGGCGTTCCTGCCGGGCTGCCGCAACGGTTTGGAGGACTGGCGCGAGTGGCACGAGGTCCTTGATGGCAGCGGGCGAGCCTGGTTCGGGCACGATCCCGATCCGCGCGCCGAACGCCACGGCGAGACCGTCCGGCTGACTGTCGACGCTGAGCAGAACGACAGTCCGGTGATCGAGTTACTCGCCACCGATCTCCGGCGCCTCCTCGCCGAAGCCGGGCACGACCTCACCAGCTTCCTCGCGCTGGCAGCCGACTGGGCCGCCCAGAACCTGCCCCGCCACGCCGCCCCGGTCACCGCCGCCCTCGCCCGCGCACTGGACCTCCCGACACCGACCGAACCACCGGCTCGGCACCCCGAGGCGCACGCCAACACCCCTTGACCTGGAGTCGAGAGATACCGAGCTGCAAGGCCGCTGCGGGCAACTGCGGACGGAACCACCGAATTACCTGATCGCGGTCACGAGTCGAATTCGTAGTCTCCTCATCGAGCCAGGCGCAGGCTGATCGGCAGCTATCGTGCGGTCGTGACAGGCACTGGACAACGGCCTCTGCTCTTCCTCGACGTTGACGGGCCGCTCGTCCCATTCGGCGGCCCCGCCGGAGCAGCACCCGACCTACCGGCCCGGCTTCGCCTCACCTGACCTGCCTGCTGCCCACCGGCGTTTCCCCGGAAAGGCCGACACGCCGCCGATCGACCTCGACGACCGCGAGCAGAACGGCATCAGGCGGGCCGCGGCCACGCGTTCTTCGCGGCCTGGCGAATGGCGGTGATCAGCGGACGGTGCTCCGCGGTGACGTGCCAGGCGAGCGCCGAACTGCACGGCGACAGGTCGGTGACGTCGAGGAACTCGACTCCGGGGCGGGGGAACAGGTGCCTCGCCGCGTACGGCTGCAAGGAGATGGCACCGCTGTGGGCGACCTCGGCGTAGAGGCTCTCCAGGTCGCTGACGACGGGACCGTAGCGGACCGCGACGCCGCTGGGCCGGGGGTCGGCAGCCCAGAAGTCGCGCCAGATCCGGGGGCAACCGGCGGGAAAAGAGACGATCGTCCGGCTGTCCAGCTCGGCGAGCGTGACCTGACCGCGATCGGCCAGCGGATCGTCAGCGGAGACGCAGACCACCCGCGGTTCGGTGTTCAGGTGGTGGGTGCGGACGTCGTCGGGCGCCGGCGGCCGGCAGAACACCACATCGACCTCGCCGGTGCTCAGGCTCTGGAACTGCTCCACCAGGTTCAACAGCCGGATTTCGACTTCCAGGGCGGGGTGGAGGCGCCGCAGTTCACCCAGCACCGCGGTGGTGTGGTCCATCGCCGCCTCGGCTCCGACCGTGCCGACCACCACCCGCCCGCCGAGGCCGTGAGTGTGGTCGTCGGCGACCTGCTGCAGCTGCCGCATCGCCTGCACGACGGTGCGCGCGTGCGGCAGGAGGGCCTGGCCCGCCGGCGTGAGTGCCGTCGACCGGCTGGTGCGGGCGATCAACTCGACCCCCAGCCGCCGCTCCAGCGCGCCGAGCTGCCGGCTCAGGGCCGGTTGGCTCATGAACAACCGCGCGGCCGTCCGGCCGAAGTGCAGCTCCTCGGCGAGGGTGAGGAACATCCGCAACTGGTGCACAGTGGGAGCCGACGACCGCTCCACCTCCCCGCCTGTCATGCACGGCACCCTAACCGCCGGTATGCGCCGCGGTGGCGGAAGCCGGGGATCGGCGCACCGGCGGAGGCGATCGGAGCGGCGCCGGGTCCGGCGCCACTGCGCGTGGGCAAGGTGCTGGTGAGCAACCACTCACCAGTGGTGACTGTGCACGGCAAGGCCCCGGCAATGCCAAGCCATCCGGATCGATAACGTCTTGTATATCGTTCGTTCGGCGATTGTCATGGCCGGATCGTTGCGTGTCGAGTCGGGCGTGGGCATCATCGTTTTCCCGGTGGTGGCCGACGCCGTCACTCGGAAAGGGAGATCGACATCGCGGTGAAAGTGCTGGCCGGGCGGTTCGTGCTGGACCTCTGGGAGGAAGACGTCTACGACGAGCAGGAAGGCATTCGGCTGCTTCGCATCAGGAACAAGAGAACCTTCGAGGGTGATCTGCAGGGCACGGTCAAGGCCAATCGTTTGCAGACCCGCACGCCGGGCGGATTGGTCGCGTACGTGGGCATGGAACGCGTGCGGGCGGAAATCGAAGAAGGCGGTTGTGCCTTCGCGCTCCGCCATTCGGCGGTCGGCGACGCCTCTATCGGATCCGCGAGCATCGACGTCGTTCCCGGCTCGGGAACGCGAGAATTGCGGGGTTCGCGGCCTGCCGAAGTCGAGTCTCCAGGTCCTGCTGAGTGATGGTCACGAGGGGTGATCCCTCTCGCTCGGCGTCGGACTCGTACTGCCGTATCCGGAAGACACCTCCGCCGACGCCGTTAAGCTGATCAGGCCACCTCATCCTCGATCAACCCGTACGGCGCTGGTCAGCTCGTCGCGAGAAGCGGACGACGATATCGTCGTCGGCAGAGGAGGCGGGGCGTTATCCACGATAAGGATCTGGGCGCCTTCTTCGGGGCTGGCCAGCCAGTCGTGCAGGTGATTGTAGAAGTCACCGCGACTCCTGGGGCGCTGGTCAGAGCGTGCTCATCCCTCGCGCTGTGCCGGAGAAGGAGTCACGGAGGTCGAGGTCACCGAGTGCGGCCGAGAACGCTTCGCCGGTGGCGAAGCGGTACAGCGCGGTCTGGTAGATCCCGTTGAGGGTGGCTACCACGACAGCCACGAGCAGCACCCAGACCAGCGACAGCAGAAGACAGACGTACAGAGTCGCGCGGCCGCCGATCAGTGAGCCGAGGCCGATCACGGCGGCGACACCGGTGGCCGAGGCGACCATTCCCAGCAGGCTCAGGCCCGCGTACCCGGCGATGTTCTCGCCCCACGTCCGGCGCAGCAGTTCGGCCGAGCGCTTCGGCGCGTCCCGCAGCCTCATGCCTTCGAGCGTGAGCACGGGCAGCACGAGGTAGGCGATCAGGTTCCAGCCGATGTCGGCGAGGGCGCCCAGGAAGCGCAGGGCGAAGTCCATCCGGTCTTCGATCGCGCGCAGCACAGCGGACACCGTGAGCGTCAGCACCGACCAGGCCAGCAGCCCGGGCCAGCGGCGTCCCGCCGCCACCAGTCCCGAGCCGATCCGGGCGCGCTCGCCTCGCAGCGCGACGTCGGCCTGGGAGATCAGCGCGGCCTTGAAGAAGGTGGTGACCATCGTGATCGCCAGGAGGCACCCGGCGGCGAGCAGCACCCAGCCCAGCATGCCGGGCCGCTGGGCGGCGAACAACGCCGGCGTCAGGAACGCCGCGGCGACGAGCAGGACCGTCAAGCCCGACAGGACCGGGAACCCGGCGATGCGCGGCTGCGTGCGCAGCACCCGCCAAGAGGCCTTGAACATCAACGAGATCGTGGACCAGTAGCCCATTCGGAAGCCCCCATGAACGACCGATGCGCGCGTGAACGCGGCGACGCATCATCGCACAGGGGGTCCAGGCTTCAGTCCTGCTTGAAACGCCGAGCTCGATCACGGAGCCACCAGCGCAGCCTCTTCGGCTGGGAACCCGACGAGGCCACCACGCCGACGTCCGAGACAAGGACCTCGACATGATGCTCAACCCGGCCCGGGGCGTTTCGCGATCGGTGCTCGGCTGTCAGATGCCGCACGGCATAAGGCCAGCCTGGTCGCGGTCTTGGCTTGGCGCTGACGACCCCGGCGCGGTGGCTACTCTGAGGTCAGTTGGCGTGGCGTCCGGGGCCAGGGGAGCGGCGCGTCGAGCCCAGGAAGTACCAGCACCGGCTCTCAGCCGACGCGCCGCAACCGGATCGCCGCCGAAAGGCCGCTCACGCCCAGGGTGAGGGCAAGTGCGCGGCGGCCGTTCCCGTTCCCGGCGTTCACCACAGCCGGCACTTCTCGGAAAATTGTTTTCCTGTTGCTCGCCGCCTTTCCTGTGGCTCGGGACCATGGTTGCCGGTCCGACCTTTCCCGCTACAAATCTTCGTCAAATTTCCGATCGTTCCCCTGGTGGCGGAAACTTCAGACAATGCGCAACTCCATCAGCGCGGCCTCCACCCCGGTGTCGCTTTCCCCGACCGGCTTCCAGAGCCCGGCGGCGACGTCGTAGGTCTTGGACTGGCCGTTGGCCGCGGTGAGCTTCGCGCTGAGGTTCTTGTCGCCGCCGTAGATCAGGTAGACGCTCGGGACCTGCATGCTGAGGTAGCCGACCTTGCCGGCCGCGCGGAAGCAGACGTCGCCCGCCACCCGGCTTCTGAGCTGGATGAGCGTGTTCTCCCCGCAGTCGGCCAGCGTGATGTGCCCGTCACCACGGCCGACGACGATGCCCCGCTCGGCCAGGATCTCTTCGGCTCCGGGGTGGAGGAAGTCCTCGACCAGGTGCGAGGGCGCGTCGGCGGCAGGGGCGGCCGCCATCTCCAGGGGCGCTGGGGTTCCGGTCCCGTCCGCGGCACCGGCGAGACCGGTGGCACCGGCGAGACCGGTGGCCCCTGCCACCGCGGCCCCTGCCAGCAGGGCGGTCAGCGCGACTTTGGCGCCCGAGGGCAGCTTCGATGAGGGCATGGTCGTTTCCTTCGGCATAAGCGGGGAAGAGATTCGAACAACGGCCAGAATGCCATCACCGCAGCCGAACTGGCGATAAGCCATTCGGCCGATTGCCGGTACTTGGTCTGCTGATACTTTCGAATTGCTCGGCGGCTGACCCCGCCCCGCACGGGGGCGGGACCGCCGAGCTGATTTCTTTTCAATTCTCTGACATTTCTTGCACATCGTGCCGTCCAGGAGAGGATCGAGATGGCGAGACCGAGACGATTACCGAGACGGGTGCTGGCGCTGCCGCTGGCGGCGATGACCGCCCTGTCCCTCCTGGTGGCCCCCGCGCAGGCCACCTCAGCCCAGCCACCGTCGGCGCAGAGCGCGCTGACCGATCGCGCGGTGGCGTTTTCGATCCTGAAGGCCGGTGGTCCCGGCGTGGCGAGGGCGGCGGAGACCGCGCTCGCGGGCACCGACGAGGACGTGCGCGTGTTCCTGGCCACCGGGTTCGGCGTGGCCGAGGAACACGACCTGCGGGCGCGCGTCGGGCAGATGCTCGCCGAAGGCGGGCCCGGCGTGCGCCGGGCCGCGCAGACCGCGCTCGGCGGTTCGGCGGAGACCCTGCGGACCTTCATCGCCTCCGGGTGGCAACGCCCGTGGGAGGACGACATGCGCGTGCAGATCGCGCAGCTGGTCAACACCGGTGGTCCCGGGGTGAAGGCGGCGGCGCAGCGCGCGCTCAGCGGCACGGTCCAGCAGCTGATGACCTTTCTCGGCACCGGCCGCCAGACCGCCAAGGACGACGACGACCGGGTGCGGGTCGGGCAGATCATGAACACCGGCGGCCCGGCGGTGAACCGGGCGGCGCAGGCCGCGCTCAACGGCTCGATCGAGGACGTGCGGGCGTTCCTGCTCGACGGCTACCTCGTCGCGGCGGCACGCGATCACGAAACGCTCTCCGTGGCGCAACTGGCGGATCTGGCCAAGGAAGCCGGAACCCAGGCCGCACAGCAGACCGAGGTGGCCAGGGAAGCCTCCGGCAAGGCCATCGAGGCGGCGAGGCTGGCCAAGGAGGCCGGCGAGACCGCGGCGCGCGAAGCGCAGGCGGCACAGGATTCCGCGATCAAGGCGGGCAACGCCGCCGGGCGGGCGGCCGATGCCGCCGGGCGCGCCGCTCAGGCCGCGCAGGTGGCCGGGGAAGCTTCCCGGGCCGCGAACGACGCGGCCAGGGTGGCGGCCAACGCGGCGGGACAGGCGTCGCAAGCGGCGTCGCTGGCCAGCCAGACCGCGGCCAAGGCGCGGAAGGCGGCACAGGCCGCGGCCGGTGACCGGCAGCACGCCGAGGCCGCGCGGCAGGCGTCGGTGGAAGCGCACCGGGTCGCGCAGGACGCGCGGGTGGCGGCGCAGGCGGCGGATGCGGCGGTGACCGCGGCGAACGCGGCGGCCACCGCGGCACAGGCGGCCGGATCGGCGGCGGCCAACGCCACCGCGGCGGCGGATGCGGCGCTGCAGGCCGGGAACTACGCCCAGCAGGCCGGAGCCAGCGCCGAGGAGGCCAGGCGCGCCGGGGAACGGGCCAAGCAGGCGGCCGCGGAGGCGACCCGGGCGGCGAACGTGGCCAAGGCCATCGCGCAGGAGGCGGCGGCCGCGGCGGCGGAGTCGCGCGACGCGGCGAACCAGGCGGCCCAGCACGCCGCCGCCGCCGGTGACGCGGCATACCAGGCCTACCTGCACGCCGGCGAGTCCGCCGGGCAGGCGGACAAGGCGCAGGCCGCGGCGGACGCGGCCGACCTCGCCGCCGACCAGGCCGAAGGTGCGGTCACCACGGCGAACAAGGTCAGCGCCGTGGCCCGCAAGGCCGACTCCGAGCGGCTGCTCGTCCAGCAGAACAAGCAGGTGCGCGAGGCGCGGACGGCGAAGCAGGCGGAAGCCGATCGCGCCGCGGCCGCGGCCTGGGAGGCGGGGCAGCAGGCCAGACTGGACGCCGAGGCCCAGCGCCTGCTGGACCAGGCGAGGGATCCGGCGGCCGCCCCGGCGCTGGTGGTCTCGAACGGCCGGAAGGTGGCCGCGCGGCTGGCCAAGACCGGTGGTCCCTGGGTGCAGGACGCCGCGGAGTTCGCCCTGACCGGCACCGAAACCGATGTCACCGAGTTCGTGCGCTCCGCGCTGGCCACGGCCACCGAGCGGGACGACCGGGCCAGCGTGGGCACCATCGCCGACTCCGCGGCCAAACCGGCGCAGCGCACCGCCGCGCTGGGTGTGCTGACCGCGAGCCACGACCAGGTCAAGCAGTTCCTGCGCACCCGGTACTACCCCGGCAAGGACGACGACGACCGCATCGAGCTGGCCCGGATCATGAACGAAGGCGGGCCGGGGGTGCGCGCGGGTGCCCAGCGGGCGTTGAGCGGCACGATCGAGCAGGTGCGCGAGTTCCTCGCGGTCGGGCAGCACACCGCCCGGCGTGCCGACGACGCCGTGCTGGTCGGGCAGGCGCTCAACACCGGCGGCCCCGAGGTGAAGGCCTCGGCGCAGGCGGCGTTGTCCGGTCCGGACACCTACGTGCGCACCTTCGTCACCGTCGGACTGCACCAGGCCCAGCAGCGGGACGCGGACACCGCGGCCCACGTGGCCGAGATCGGTGGTTACCTGGCCGCCGCGTCGAGGTCGGCGGCCGGGGCCCGGCAGAACGCGTTCCTCGCGCTCAGCTACGCCGCGACCGCCCGCCAGGCGGCGGACCAGGCCGCGCAGTACGCGAACGACGCGGAGGCCTCCCGGATCCGCGCGGGTGAGTACGCGGCTCAGGCGGCGGCCTCCGCGGACCAGGCGGAGCGCTCGGCGGCCGACGCCGCCCGGTCCGCCCAGCTGGCCCGCGAAGCCGAAGCGGCCGCGCACCGCAGCGCCGGCCAGGCCCAGCAGTCGGTGATCAGCGCCCAGGACTCGGCGAACAAGGCCACCGGTTCGGCGAACGCCGCCAAGGAAGCCGCCGACCGCGCCCGGGCGGACGCGCTGGCGGCGGGCAGGTCCGCCGCCGAAGCGGCCAGGCTGGCCCGTGAAGCCGCCGACCGGGCGGCCGAACTCAAGCGACAGGAGGAAGAAGCCCGCAGGCGGGCCGAGGACGACGCCCGCAAGCCCGAACCGTCGCCGGGGCAGCCCCCGCGGCCCAACGACCCCAACTACGACGCGGCGATGCGCAACTTCTTCGGCGGTGTCCCGGCCGATGACAGGCGCCAGGTGTACGACACCAGCGCCAAGATGCCCGGCCGCGGGATCATCATGATGCGGTTCTTCATCCACTCCGACGACGCGGCCTTCGGCCTGCTCGACGGCGACAACCGCGGCTTCTCGATGGACCCGGGAGCCTCGGCGCGCATCATCGCGGCCTGGGACACCGACACCGGCAAGGTCAGCTACACCGTCACCAAGTCCACCAAGGAAGGCGGCTACATCTGGTCGCCGGGTGGCGCGGTACGCGTACCCGACCGGGTCTACCCCGCCCACCCGATCAGCCCCGGCGGGGACAACGACCTGCGGGTGCGCATCCAGCAGAACGGCTACCTGGCCGCGGACTACACCGGGCTCAACGGGTTGCTGCCGCTGTTCCAGGTCAACGGCCGGGTCGAGGTCAAGATCGACGAGCAGGTCGGCACCAGGAGCCACATCGGGGGTGACGACTACCCCGACTTCGAGGTGGTCCAGTACTGGAAGAACGAAGCCCCGCGCAACCTCGGCACGGACAGCATGGCCCCGTTGCAGGGCTTGGCCAGCGCGCCCCTGGTGGGCCACCGCTCACACACCTGGATCAACGGCCAGCCCGCCTAGGTCCCGACCGGCCACACGACTGGGGAATGGAAACCATGAGAACCAAGAGATACGCGAGACGGTCGGTGGCGGCGCTGGCCGCCTCGGCCGCGATCGCGGCGCTGCTGGCCGCACCGGCCGCCGCGGTCACCAACGGCACGCCCACCGGCGACTACGGCGAGGCGTACTGGCACACCGCACGCATCACCATCGGCGACAACTTCCGCTCCTGTTCCGGCACACTCGTGTCCGACCAGTGGCTCGTCACCGCCGCCAGCTGCTTCGCCGAGAACCCCGCGCAGGGCTTCCGGATCAACCCGGGACCGCCGAGCAGGCCCACCACCGCCCAGTTCTGGTACGGCGCGGTACAGGCGAAAGGCGGTGGCGGGACGTACAAGCTGACCCAGCGGATCATCGACCTGAAGCCGCGCGAGGACCGCGACCTGGTCTTCGCCAGGCTCGAAACGCGGGTCGGGCTCGGCGGCGCGCGGCTGCCGTCCCGGCCGCCGCAGCAGGCGGAGACGCTGCAGCTCGCCGGGTTCGGCCGGACCGCCACCGACTGGGTGCCGCTGAAGCAGCACCTCGCCGACACCGCGGTCTCCTCGGTCACGGGCACCACGTTCACCGTCTCGGGCGCGTCGGACACCTGCCGCGGTGACGCCGGTGGCCCCGCCTACCGGGGCGACCAGTGGGCGCCCGAACTGGCCGGCGTGCACAGCACGTCCTGGCAGAAGGGCTGCTTCGGCTCGTCGGAGACCCGCGGCGGTTCCGTGGAGACCCGGGTGGACGACCTGCTCGACTGGTTCGGCCAGCACAACCCCGACCAGTTCCTCGAGTGCTCGAGGTTCACCAGGTTCTACGCCACCAAAGCGGGCGCGGTGAAGTACACCGAAAACAACAGCTCGCCCAACAGCACCTTGATCCCGGCACTCGACGGCGTCGACTATTGGCCCTCGCTCGGGACGTACGGGTTCTCGGTGCCCGGCACGCTCAAGGCCGGGCCTGCCGTCGCCTGGTCGGTGCACCAGAAGACCGGCGCCACCGACCCGTTCAACGACGGCGACCTGCGCTTGTGGACCGTGCCGAGCTGGGAATTCACCGGTGGTGAGCGGGTCGGGACCGGCTGGGGCCACTACCTGTCCGCGGCCAACCGCGACAAGCTCACCGTGGACGAGAAGGGCCGGATCTACCGCATCGACCCCAACGGTGACCTGCGCCTGTTCGTCTGGGACACCGCGGCCAAGCGCTGGCAGAACGACGCCGGAGCGGTGCTCGACACCGGTTGGGGCCGGTTCAACTCCATCACCGCCGCCGGTGACGGTGTGCTCTATGCCCGCACCACCGCAGGGGCGCTCATCCGCTTCCACTACGACCACGCCACCCAGGCGTGGGTGCAGCGCGAGCAGGTGACCCCGGGCAACTGGAGCGGCTACGCCCAACTCGTCTCACCGGGCGGCGACGTCATCTACGGCACGCTGCTGCCGTCCACTTCGCAGAAGATCGCGTGGACGCGGTACAACCCGAACACCAACACCTGGGCCACGCACCGCGTGGTCGGCACCGGCGCCCATTGGGGCGGTGACCACTCGATCACGCTGAAGCCCGACGTCTGCGTCGGCACGCGCTGACCGGACGACCACGAACGCCACCGCGCGGGCCGGCACCGGTTCGCGCGGTGGCGTTCATGACCTCAGCCGCCCGAAGCCCGGCGGCACCACGGGAACAACAGATGCGATCCAGCCACACAAGCCGACTTCCGCCTCGGCCTTGACCACGCCCGGGTGACCGTGGTCAACAACTGGTGGTTCGAAGGTTCCGGCTACCTCACCGACGCCGAAACCGAACTCGCCGCCGGAATCGCCGAACCGGGCGGCGGTCGGGCGGGCGAAGGACAAGGGCAGGAAGCCGCCGGGCCGCTGGCAGGTCATGTACTACGACCGGACCGGCAAGCTCCGCTCGGAGATCGCCTCGACGAAGACGGTCGCCGAGGCCACGATCAGGTCGGGCAGGTCGTCGTGCGGGCGGTTCAGGGTGAACTCCGGGTAGTGGCATGGTGACGACGGTTTCCGGGAAGCCGATCTCCGGCCAGGCGAGCACGAGCGACATCCGGTCGAACGCCGGTGGAAACCGGAACACGGGCCGGTGGGTGGGACCGGACGTGCTGCTGCTGCTCGACGAGGAGGACGTGGCGAATTCCCAGTGTGCGCGGCCGGTGTGATCAAGCCAGCCGGCGCGCTGGTGCATGCCTTCGTCAGACGCGGGCGGCAACTGGCGGGACGCGACTTCCGGCGGGCTCGAGAGTCCGTCGCGGATGTCGCGCTGCCGTTCGGCCGCACTGCGGCGATCCAGCGGACGGCGGGCCAGTAGTTCGATGACCAAGGCCGAGAGCCTGGACACGACACGCACGATGCCCACGGTCAGTTCGGGTCGACGCACCAGCAAGCCGCCCGGATGTGCCAAGGCACCCAGGGTTTCGGTCGTGTCCACCGCCTCACCATCTCAAGCCGCGGTGCGTGCGTTCACCGTGTCCGCGACCCGCCGGGGCGGGTTTTCGCTGCCGTGTCAGCGAAACCGAACGCGCTCAATCCGGTGCGCCAGGCGCTGCCCAGATCGGCTCCGGGCGGGAACCTGCCGTCGAGTTCCAGGATGACCATGCCGTGTGCGAACGCCCAGATCGCGCGGGCGAGGTCTTCGTTGCCTGCCACGCGCACGAGGGGGAGGGCGGCGCGGTCCTCCACTCCGGCGGGCAGCAGGTGCCGGGGGAGCGGGCCGGAATTCATCAGCCGGTAGAGGTGCGGGTGCTCGAGCGCGTACGCCCGGTAGGCCGCCGCGAGTTCGGTCAACGACTCCGCCTTGGCCAGTTCGGCGGCCAGCTCGTTCATCGCGATGGCGATGACCCCGGCTTCGACGGCGAGTTTGTCCGGGAAGTGCTTGTACAACGACGGCGCCCGGATACCCAGCCGGTCGGCGATCGCGCGCATGGTCAGGGCCTGGGAGCCGCCTTCCTCGATCAGAGCCCGCGCCGCTTCGACGATCTGTTCGATCCGGTCAGGCACGACGGCTCCCGTCGCGGTCACGCAGGCCGTAACCGAAGGCGCGATCCAAGGAAACGTGCAGCAGCCAGGCCAGTCCGGCCGTGAACAGCGGCACCCAGTTCAAGTCGGAGACGCTGTAGCCGAACAAGATCGCCAGCGGGATCCACGGCCGGTGCATGGCGTTGTAGAACGGCACGGCCTTGGGGGAGAGCCTGCCGTTTCCGCCCTCGCCGGCGCCGATGAACATCGTCAGGTCGGGCGCGATGAGAAGGACCAGTGCGGTGGCCAGCGTATCGCCGCCGTGCTTGACCACCTCGAACACGAGGAAGGCCAGCAGGAACAAGGCAAGAACACCCCAGGCGACGCGCTGGACCACCGGACGGCCGGGTGCGAGAACGTGGGACATCGGAACCCCCAGGGTTGGCTAACGTTGTTAGCTTCACGCTACGGCTAACAACGTTAGCCGTCAAGTGCCCGCCTGGGCCCGGCTTCGTCGTACGTGCGCCGCGCGGCCGCTGGTCCGGGCTGCCGTGTCGATGAGTGGAAGGTTTCCTCTATTTGAATGAATTGGTGAATCTTTATTTTCTGGTCGCGTTGCCTCGTGGCATGGTCCCTACGGGAGGCTTTGGGGATAGCAAACCAGAGGGGAATCATGAATTACCGATCATTTCTCGCACGCCTTGGTGTTGCGCTCGCCGGCGCTTTTGTGGCGATTGGGGTTTTTGCCGCGCCAAGCTCCGCGTCGGCCGCGAATGGGCAGGATCCAGTGGCTACACGCTCCACACGTCGTCGGGTGCGGCTATGCCCATTCGGCCTGAGGTCGTGTGTGGGCCGCGTGCGGCCTTTCGGATCCGGACAACAAGCTGGTCAGGCGATTCGGGTCAGCCCTGCGGGGGCCGGGCCGGCAGATCTCGGACTTGCGGTGCGGCACTGCTGGATACGGCTATCGTCACATCAAGCACCGGCACATCACGGACTGGGAGAACATCGCCTTCATGGTCGGATGGAACTGGCGGGACATGGCCGACTTCGCGCTGGAGCACGGTCTCGACTACCCGCAGCGAGTGGATCACCGCTCTGGCAACGACACCTTCCTCTACCAGGGGGCCTTCTGGATCGCGGATTCGGAGGGGAACGTGAAGGCCAAGTACTGCTCGCAGAACGTCGTCGCCCTGCGGGACGGCAAGATCATCACCTCGTTCCCGAAGTCGAGCAGCCTGCCGGCGGGCGTGTGTTGATGCGGGAGCCGAATTTTCTCGGGGAGCTTGTCCGCCGGCTGAACCTGGTCGGCGGACAAGCCGCCTATCACCCCGAAGAGGGCGGCGTCGTCATCTCGGCGTGGCGGGAGGAAAAGCTGGATCCGCCGGTTTGGCTCGCCGTCGACGAGGACACACTTGAACGGCACCTTTCTCTCCTGCACGACGATGCGGCGTCGCTGTGGCCGGATACCGATCGGGAAGCCGGCGCATTCAACCTTCTTTCCGTGCACATCGAGGAAACCGTTCTCACCCGTAAGCCCGGCCAGACGGAGCTGATTCTGGACCGGGACAAACGCGTGCCGGAATGGGTGGAACCGGACGAAAGTCACTCGTAGTTCGGTGCCCGGCAACAGCGGCACCGTTCGTTCATCAAGCGTTCACCTCCCGATGGCCCGCCCGCGCGTCAAACGAGTCACGGGCGATGAAGGATCGTCCGCACGGGGGAACGACCTGGGGAGACGCAACGAGTGAAACGCCGGTTGTCCATCGCCGCCGCGATGGTACTGGTCCTGGCTGTGGCAGGCGTGATCGTGTTCGGCGGGCCGGACGAGGCCGGGACAGGCACGCGGGCGGGCGAAACGACCACGGTCAAAGGAGTGATCGGCTCGGAGAAGCTCGCCTTCTTCTCCGATCAGCGAGTGGTCGACGCCTTCGCCAAGCACGGACTCAAGGTGGAAGTCGACACAGCCGGTTCGCGGCAGCTCGCGACGAGCGTGGACCTGGGCGGCTACGAGTTCGCCTTCCCGTCCTCTTCCCCGGCAGCGCAACGCATCCAGCGTGACCGCTCGGTCACCGGGGTGTACACGCCGTTCCAGTCGCCGATGGCCGTCGCGACCTTCGAGCCGATCGTCTCGCTGCTCGCCGCGAACGGTGTGGTGCGCCAGGGCGCGGGCGACTACCAGGTGCTCGACATCGCGAAGTACCTCGAGATCACCCGCGCGGGTACCCGCTGGGACCAGTTGCCCGGCAACACCGCCTTCCCCGCGCGCAAGAACGTGCTGCTGACCACCACCGACCCCCGCGAGTCCAATTCGGCCGCGATGTACCTGTCGATCGTTTCCTTCGTGGCCAACGGGAACACCGTGGTCAACTCGCCGGAGGCCGAGGCGAAGGTGCTGCCGGAGCTGTCGAAGCTGTTCCTCGACCAGGGTTACACGCAGAACAGCACCGAGGGCCCGTTCGAGGACTACCTGGCCGCCGGCATGGGCAAAACGCCGATGGTGCTGATCTACGAGTCGCAGTTCGTGGACCGGCTGGTCCGCGCAGACGGCTCGATCCGGCCCGACATGCGGCTGCTCTACACCGCGCCGACGGTGTACTCAAAGCACACGCTGGTTCCATTGTCCCCCCACGGGGATCGGGTCGGTCACTTGCTGACCACCGATCCGGAACTGGGCAGGCTGGCGGCCACCTTCGGTTTCCGCACCAACGATCCGCGCCTGTTCGGCGAGGTGACCGCCGCGGCGAGGGCGCCGGTGCCCGGCGATCTGGTCGACACCGTGGAACCACCGTCGTTCGAAACGCTCGAGCGGATGCTCGACGCGGTCCAGAAGCAGTACTAGATGGACGCCTTCGAACTCACGCCACCGGAACCGGTGGCCGCGGTGCCCGCCGAGCGGGCCGCCGGACTGATCACGTTGGACGATGGCACCCGGGCCGCCGCCCAGCGGCGCGCCGAGCACTTCGCCGAACGCCTGCAAGCGCTGGACGTCCGATCGCCGCAGTTCACCGCGGTGCTCGACGAGCTGCTCGCGGTGGGCGAAGCCGACATGCGGGCCGCGGCCACCGTCGCCGGCGCGCTGCTGGACCGGTCCGCCCGCGCGCTGTCGGGAACGCGTGGCGACATCGCTTCCCCGCAGCAGCAGGTGACCGTGAGCCTGTCCGGGCTCCGCCGTACCGTCGCCGAACTGGATCCGGCGAAACTCCCGATCACCGGGCGGAAACTGCTCGGCATGATCCCGATCGCGGGTGCGGCCAAGAAGGCGCTGGACCGGTACCGGGCGGCGAACGAGCCGGTCAACGCACTCGTGCTGGACCTGCGTGCCCGTCAGGACGTGCTGCGGCGGGACAACGCCGTGCTCCAGGGCGAGCGGGAACGCCTGTGGCAGACCATGGGCAAGCTGGCCGAGGCGGCCGCCTTCGCCGAGGCCGTGGACGCCGCGATCGACCGCCAGGCCGGGATCTTCGACCTCACCGATCCGGCGCACGCCAACGCGTTGCGGGCCGACGTACTGCACCCGATCCGGCAACGGCACCAGGATCTGCTCACCCAGCTCGCGGTCAGCGCGCAGGGCTATCTCGCGCTGGACCTGATCCGCCGGACCAACGACGAGCTGATCCGCGGGGTCGAGCGCGCGGTGTCGACCACCGTGTCCGCGCTGCGGGTGGCGTTGCTGGTCAGCGCGGCGCTGGCCGGGCAGCGGGACATGCTCGACGAAGTCGACGCGGTGCGCGCGACCACGGACGGGCTGATCCGGGCGAACAGTGAACTGCTCGCGATGCAGAGCGAAGAGGTCCGCAAGGCGAGCAGTGATCCGGCGGTCGGCGTCGAGACGCTGCGGCTGTCCTTCGACCGGATCTACGCCTCCATCGACGCGATCGACACCTTCAAGGCGGACGCGGTCCGCACGATGGCGAGCACGGTCGAGTCGCTCTCGGGTGAGATCCGCCGTGCCGAGGACTACCTGCGCCGGTCGCACGAAGCGGCACCGGACAGGCGAGGCGAGGGAGCCTGATGAGGAAACTGATCGCGTTCGCCGTCGCGGTGGCGTGCGCCGCGACGCTCGCCGCCTGCGACACGGGTCAGGGTGCCGATCCGGAGCACCCGGCCGGGCCGCCCCAGCCGGGGACCCTGCGTGTGCTCGCGGGCAGTGAACTCGAGGACCTGAACCCGGTACTCGAGGAGGCGGCGAAGGCCACCGGGGTCACGGTGAACTTCAGCTTCACCGGCACCCTGGAGGGCACCGAACTACTCGCGAACGGTGGCGCCGACGGCAAGTACGACGCGCTCTGGTTCTCCTCGAACCGTTACCCGCAGGGCATTCCCGGCGCGGCGGGCAGGCTGGGCAACCAGACCAAGATCATGAGTTCGCCGGTGGTGCTTGGCCTGTCCACCTCCGCGGCGCGGCGTCTCGGCTGGGCGGGCAGGCCGGTCAGCTGGGCCGAGATCGCCGAGCAGGCGGGCAACCAGGCGTTCACCTACGGGATGACCGATCCGTCGGCTTCGAACTCCGGTTTCTCCGCGCTGGTCGGCGTGGCCTCCGCACTGGCGGGCACCGGCAGTGCGATCGATGCCGGGCAGATCGGCGCGGTGACCCCGGCGCTGACCGAGTTCTTCACCGCGCAGGCGCTGTCGGCGGGCTCGTCGGGCTGGCTGTCCGAGGCCTACCAGCGGCGGGCCATCGGACAGGAACCCGGTGCCAAGGTCGACGGCCTGATCAACTACGAATCGGTGCTGCTGTCGATGAACGCCGGCGGCAAGCTCCCGGAACCGCTGACGCTGATCTACCCCAGCGACGGCGTGGTGACCGCGGACTACCCGCTCACCCTGCTGAACAACACCGGCGACGACGCCCGCGCGGCGTACCAGAAGCTCACCGAGCACCTGCGCTCGCCGGAGGCACAGCGCCGGATCATGGAGACCACGCAGCGCCGCCCGGTGGTGCCCGGGGTGCCGCTCGGGCCGCAGTTCGGCAGCCAGAGCCTGGTGGAACTGCCGTTCCCGGCCACCCAGGAAGCCTTCGACGCGCTGCTTTCCGCCTATTTCGACAAGATCCGGCGGCCGTCCCGCACGTTGTACGTGCTCGACACCTCGGGTTCGATGGCGGGGGATCGCATCACCGCGCTGCGGTCGGCGCTGGTCGGGCTGACCGGTGCCGATGGTTCGCTGACCGGGCGGTACCGGAAGTTCCGCAGCCGGGAGGAGATCACCATGCTCCCGTTCGACACCGGGCCGGAGCAGCCACGCACGTTCACCGTGCCGGAGCAGGATCCGCAGCCGGCGCTGGACCAGGTCAAGGCGTTCGCCGAGGGGCTCGCCGCGGACGGCGGCACGGCGATCTACGACAGCTTGAAACGAGGCTACCAGGTCCTTTCGCCGCTGGTGAGCCAGGACGCGAACCGGTTCACCTCGATCGTGCTGATGACCGACGGCGAGAACACCGACGGTTCGGACGCCGCGTCGTTCGAGGCGGCGCTGCCCGGCATGCCCGAGAACGTGCGGGGTGTGCCGGTGTTCACGGTGTTGTTCGGCGAGGGCAACGTGGACCAGTTGAACCGGGTCGCGTCGCTCACCGGGGGTAAGGTGTTCGACGCGCGTGACACCGATCTGGGCAAGGTCTTCCAGGAAATCCGCGGGTACCAATGATCCGTTATCTCGGCTCGACGAAGAACCTGGCCGGCTGCGCGGGCGGGCTGCTCGGGCTGGTGCTCTACCTGACCGGGGTGGTCGGCTCGTTCTGGCCGCTGGTCGTCGCGGGCCTGTACGCCGCGGGGGCGCTGCTCGCGCCACCGGAGAAGGTCCACCTGGTGCCCGACGTGGCCGCCGAGGCCGGTCAGCTGCGGGCCGGGCTGGAAACTTTGGTGCGTAGAGTTTCCGAGCAGGCGGGCCGGATGCCCGAAGGCTCGGTGGAGATGGTCCGCCGGATCGCGGAGATTTTGGACGGCCTGTTCGCCCGCCCGGCCGACCTGCGCGTGAATCCCGATGTGCTGCACGCGGTCACCACGCTGGCGCGTGTGGATCTGCCGCAGTCGGTGGAGACCTATCTGAACCTGCCGTGGTGGGTGTCGGCGAAACGGCTGGCGGGCACCGCGAACAGCGCGGGTGACGAGCTGCGTACCCAGCTCAGCCTGCTGCTGGGCCGGGCCGAGAAGGTCGCCGAGCGGTTCTACGCGGCCGAGCTGCACCAGCAGGCCGATCACACCCGCTACCTCCGCGACCGGGACGAGTCGCCCGGTGGATGATCGGGCCCGCGTCCATGTCCGCGTGCCGAACATCCGGCCGAGGTCCGCGCTCGACGAGACGACCAGGTTTTCCGCCAGCCGCAGCGTTTCCCGGTCCCTGGCGGCGAGCGCGACGCCGAGGGTGGGGTTCGAGTCCCCTTAGCTCCGGGCATGGGCGGACGACGTGCTAGAACACTCGGGGCTGCTGGGGCAGTACTACGATCGCTACGGGCCGAACGCGTCCGCCCACCATCCCTCTCGGGCCGTCCCGGACAAGGAGCACAGGCGCGATGACCCACCCGTCCTCCACCGCCCAAATTCTCGGGCTCGCACCCCACCCCGAAGGCGGCTGGTACCGCCGCGTCTACACCTCACCCCTCACCGTGGTCCATCCGATCGCGCACGAGAAACGCCCGACAGCGTCGCTGATCCACTACCTACTGCTGCCAGGAGAACAATCCCAGTGGCACACTGTCGCCTCCGACGAGATCTGGCTCTGGCACCGCGGCGGACCACTCACCCTGGTCACCAGCCCACCCGGACCGAAACCGACCACCGAGACCACGCACCGACTAGGCCAGAGGATCGAAGACGGCGAACAGTTGCAATGCCAGGTCCCCGCCGGCCACTGGCAACGAGCCTTCCCCGCCGGGAACACCGAAGCCCTCGTCAGTTGCCTGGTAACCCCCGGCTTCGACTTCGCCGACTTCGAACTGGCCACTGACGCGGTCTCCAGGGATGTTGTCCCTCAAGACTGAGCGATCGGGTTCGGTGCTAGATAGGCGAGATAAGCCTGGCGGCGAGGCCAAAGACGAAGCTCCACCCTCGATGACCATGCGCGGACGCGTCGCGTGGCTACCGGCCCCGTGCGGCGCGCTGGGGGGCCTCGATCAGATGCACTAGGGCCTCGTCGCGGTTCTTCGGTGAACCGCTCCCACTCGGCGACTCAACCGGCTTGGGTCAGGAAGAACGGCGCCGGTGGACACAGCGCGCGCCTTTTCGGGCGGACCAGTCTCCGCTCGCACGGGGAAGACATCTTCACAGACGGTGAAACCCGTCGGATCGTGTTGAGCGGGGAGGGCTCGCGGCCCTCGTTGCTCTGGAGCGGGCAGGATGTGGTGCGGGGAGTCGTGCTTGTCGGACGCGCGATCCCTTTCCCGGCCCGAGGATTGGATGCCCAATGGGACGCTTGTCGGTGTTCACCTTCCAGTACATCGCCATCGACACAGAGGCTGGTGTTACGCCGGAAGAGTTCGAGACCTTCGTGCGTGGTGAAGGCGTTCACCTGCCCTTGTACCCAGGGTGGCGGTGGACTCTGCTGCGTGGGTTGCGCGGAGAGCGGACCGGGCAGTACCTGATGTTGTACGAGATCGAGAGCGCCGAGCAACGCGACCGCTACGTCACAGCCCAGGGTGAGCAGACCGAGCTGGCCCGGCTGTTCTGGGCGCGGCACCCCGAGGCGGAGGCGGTGCTGGCGCGATGGCGGCGGCTGGGTACGTTCGGTGAGCTGCCGACGTTGTTCACCGACTACCGGCTGCTGGCCGACAATCCGCGGAGCACGGTCACGCCCGGCCCCCGCTACCGCGACCGCCCGGGGGAGGAGCCCGTCGCCCGGGTCATCGGGATCCACAACCTGGCGTTGCGCGCCGGTGTGACCGAGGAGATGTTCGACCGCTTCATCGCCGAGAACCACCACCGGATCGACGACTACCCGGACTGGCGGTTCCACGTGCTCAAGGGCGAGCGGGGCAACCGCCTCGACCAGTACGTGATGATGATGGAGATCGCGAGCCTGGACGCGCTGGACGTCTTCTACCCCGAGCCCGACATCGCCACCGGCGAGGCCGCGGAGTTCGCGGCCTCGCACCGCGACACCAAGCAGATGTACGAGGAGTGGAAGCAGCTCGCCTCGTTCTCCGGCTCGCCGCAGATCTACACGGACTACCTCGCTGTCGCGGAGAACCCGGCGTAGTCCCGCACGACCGGGACGGGCCCGGGGTCAGGTGGTGGGTGCGGAGCCAGTCGCGCATGGCCCGGCGAACGTCGCTGTAACGCGGGTCACTGGCACACCGATGCAGCCAGTGACACTGAACTGGGGGATGTCACATGCGAAGTCTTCGCGCAGCCACTGCCTGCCTGGTGCTTGCCGGGCTGCTCACCGCGCCCGCCCATGCCGCCCACGCTGCCAAGGACGCCTGCACCTGGACCGAAACACCCATTCCGCCCGCCGACACATGGGGAACCGCGAACGTGGTGGCCGGGACCGGCACGGGCCACTACGCCGGGGCCGTGCGCCGGGTGGAGAACGGCCAGTTCTTCATGGAAATGGTGCTGTGGACCGCCGGGGAGCCGTTCGGCCGCACGCAACCGCCACCGCCCGGGTACCGGCGGCCCGGTCCGGTGGACGAGAACGGCACGGGCACGGTGGCGGTCAACGCCCAATCCTTCGACCCCTCGGAGAGCGGCGCGTCGTTCCGCTACCACGGCGGGCACCAGGGACTCGGCGTCTACGAGCGACTTCCGGTGCCAGACGGGTTCAAGCAGGTGAACGCCGAGTCGATCAACGAGCGCGGTGACGTGCTCGGGACCGCCACCGCGGACAACCGCACCGAAGCCGTGGTGTGGCCGGGCGACGGCGCCCCGCCCGTGGTGCTCGAACTGTCCGAGGGCAACTACCTCCTGCGGGCGATCGACATCGACAACGACGGCAGTGTGCTGCTCCACCTGGCGCAGGGGCCGCACCTCTGGCGAGCCGGGGGACTCACCCCGCTGGCCACGCCGCCCGGCTACCGGCTGACCAGTGCCTCGTCGCTTCGCGGTGGCATCGCCGTCGGATACACCCGCGCGCTCGACGAGGTCGCGACCCACCAGGGGTTGCTCTGGAGCGATCCGGCGAATCCGGAGTTCCTCAAGGGCGCTGCCTTCGGTGACGACATCAACGCCGGCGGCCAGGTTCTGGGCCGGGACGCGGGGTTCGCCGACGCTGTCTGGCAGCGCACCACCTTCGTCGACGCGATCCCGGCGAACGGGCCCGCGAGCCGGGTCTTCGACGACGGCAGCATTCTCGCGGAGCGCCCGGGGGGTTACTCCGTCTGGCGCGCCGCGTGCCTCGGGACCACTTAGGACACATGCCGCCGACGCTCGGCGCGCTGACGGCCCTGCATCGCAAATCAACATCCATACAAGGCGGAACCCGGGATTCATGTCGGTCTGTCCATGCCCGCGGCAGCGTTGATCAATGGGTACACCGAGGACGCTGGCAGGGCCCGGCGGCTTGCGACGTCCGCGATAATACCGCTAACGGATGAGTTGACCTACGTCATTTGGCGACCATATGGGGGCGACTCCGCCACGTGTCATTGATATGATCTTGCACGTGCATTAAGAATAGGTTGTGCCTGGGGGAGAAATCCTGATTCTCGGCGCCGGGCGCGGAGTGGCCGGGCGCTGGCCCGTCGTGTCAACGATGGAGCCCGACGTCACGGTTGTCCGCGCGCCGCTCGAGGCTATAACGGAAATCGCCCAGAACGCTCGGTTGACAATGGCACGTTTGCCCACCGGGGAGACGCGAATTGTCGGAGATGAGTCCGCGCTCGAGGAACTGGACGAGGGAGCCCGGATGTTCGTCGCAGCTTGGCGGCGACGGCCGATCAGGAAACCTCACCGTGTCGGCGAAGGACTCCCTTGGGACGCTCCTGGTTTTGAACCGCCGGACCGTCCGGCTCACTGATTTCTGCCCGCACCAGGTGAACGGGGAGTCGAATAATGGCTGGAGATCTGCCTTTCGAAGAAGTCCTGGTAATCCATCACGAGGATGTGACGGGCGCGCTGGGCGCCGCGGTGACGCCGGAAGCGGCCCCGGCACGGGTGCTGCAGCGGTTCGGTGACCGGGTGGAAATCAGATTGGGCGCACCCGTCGATGGCATTTCCGTGCCGTCCGTGGTGCCGGAAGTGTCCGAGGCGGTGATGGCGAGCCTGTCGGTCACCGAGCGCCTTGGCGTGGAGGCACTACTGCTCCGATCCACGCCGGATTACGTCGCCGGCAAGGTGAACCGGGTGCGTGCTGGTGAGGCGTGGGACATGCCGAGTTGCGCTCCGGCCCCGGCGCAGTCGCCGCAGGCCGGGTCCGCCTCCGCTCCGGCGCCGGTGGCCGCCGGCACCAGCGATTATCTGGTCGGTACGGTGGCGCTCGGCCTCGTCGTCGTCCACGGGCCGGACGAGGAGACCCGGTTCACCGGAGACGAAGAAGCCAAGATGTTCGCCGAGGTGCAGGCCGGCGTCAGCTGGCTGGCGGGCTTCAACCCGGCGGCGAACGTGAGCTTCACCTGGGACTACCGCCAGATCATGATCGAAACCGCGCGCGATGCCAAGGCCGTGGACAACGAAACCCGGTTCCGCGACCCGGCCCTGGCCAGAATCGGCTATCCGGCGGGTATGGCGGGTGTCCGCGAATACCTGAACTGGTTGCGCACCAGCAAGAAGACGGACTGGGCGTACTGCTTGTTCTTCGTCAACGGCTACCCGGTCGACCACTTCGCCTACGCTTCCATCGGCGGCCCGCGGATGGTCATGGAGTACGCCAACGACGGCTGGGGCCCGGACAACATCGACCGGGTGTTCGCCCACGAGACCGGTCACATCTTCGGCTGCCCGGACGAATACGCGGAGAGCAACTGCAACTGCGGCGGCTCCTGGGGCCGGTACGGCGAGCCGAACCGCAACTGTGAGAACGGTGCGGTCGGTGGCGGGGTCGGGTGCCTGATGCGGGCCAACGAATGGCTGATGTGCGAGTCGACCAAGAAACACCTCGGCTGGCCCTGACCTCCGCGTGCACACCTCGGCGACCCGCCGGTGATTCGATGCGTGGCGGCGACGGCGACGAATATCGAAAGACACACGCGGAGTGTTTCTCCGTCGAGGGAATTGCTGTGCGTGCATCGGCGTGCGTTTGATTTCTCTAGAGAACACCAGGAGTCATGCTGATGCGAAGGCATCTACGCTTGCCTTGCTTTCCGCGTTGTTGTGGTGCCTGATCGCGGCCTGCGGTCGTGCCGGGGCCGGTCTGCGCCGTCGGGACCACCGCGCCGTCGTTCCTGTCCGAGGTCACCGCCATCGCCGGTAGCCGCGGGCACACCGCCGCCACGACCGACTCCCGCCGGCGCCGAGCAACGGCACGACTGCGAACAGGCCAGTGACGAGCAGCCGCGTGTCGGCGAACAGCGCGAGGCCGTCGAGCTCGTCCGGCCGAACCCAGCGGAACGGGTGCTCCGGCTTCCGGAATGTCTCGTCACTGGGTCCGACGACCTGTCGCCGGGTTGGCCGGACCTAGTTGACGGAATCGATGCTCTCGCCAGTCGCCGGGCGTCCCTTGACTGTGCTCGCCGCTATGGCTGGAGGTCGTGATCGGGCCGGGCGACGGCTGCTGTGGCGGCTTGCTCGATCTGGTTGCGCCGGACTTCCCAGAATGCCGCGTCGCGCTGCTGGGTGGCGTAGTCGGTGGCGGTACCGGCCGAGCCGTCCAATTGTTCGCGGAGGATATCGGCGTGTCCGGCGTGCCGGCTGGTCTCGGTGAGCATGTGGACCAGAATGTTGAACAGCATCACGTGAGGTCATGGCCACCAGGGCACGTGACCAGGCGAATCAATGGCAAGTGCCGCGATTGTCGCGTCGGAGTGCTCCCAAACGCGTCGGTAGCGGCCGATGATCTCCCGGCGTGCCTCGTGCTCGGTAGCCCACATGTCAGCACCGCGTTGCCCGAGGTCGTCCCATTGGGGTAGGGCTTCGGGGAACGGCCGGTCGAAACCTCGCTCCGTGGTGTCCGCCAGTTCCACGGCCGCTATTCCCTCGGGGACGACACCCTGTGGGACGTGGTCCGGGAACGGAAGTCGGGCGTGAACAACCTGTGTTTCACCCCGACCTACTGTTCCTCGGCCAACCCGATCAAGGCACACTTCACCCCCTGAAGACGTTCGCGGTCGCCGGGTCGAACCACCCCGATCACACCGTCGCGACCCGCGCCCTGCACAGTTACCTGCGGTGGCGCAACGCCAACGCCCGCCATCCCGATGTCCTCGCAGCCCAACGCCCCGAACGAGCTCGCGTCCGCAGCGAACGCCAGCGCACCACACACGCAGCCTGACCAACCCGGCCAACAGCACTAGCGCAGAGAAGACACGCCCTGGACGCCGGTGCCATCGCCCTTCCACGGACCCCCGGCTGCGCGAGTGAGACCGCCGGACCTCGGCAGCGGCGACGAAGTGCTAAACCAGCGGGGTGGTCCGCTAGTAATTCAAGCAGCGATGATGCTGCTGTAAGAGTTCCAGCAAAGATGATCTTGGGTCTTCTGTGTGTATATTGATCTACGATGTAGTTTTTACTTGCCCTACGCGCACCTGGCGGGCAAGCGAGCCCGAGAAGACCTACCGATACGTCGACATGGTCGAGATCGGCAGCTGGTTCGGCGTCGGCCACCGCGCGGTCGCCACGTGGCGCAGTCGCTACGCCGACTCGCACCCATTCCCGGAGCCAGACGTGATCGTTTGCCGCACCCCTGGCTGGGCCGCGAGCAGGGAGCCGGAGATCAGGGACTGGGAGTCACAACGGCCAGGTCAAGGCGCTGGTGGTGGACGTCCGCGTACTCAATTCTGAACAGGTAGACCAGAAGGGTGCCGACCCCGGCCAGTCCTCGTGCGCCGGCGAGGGCATTCGAGCAGCTCGTCCTCGCCGGAGCGAGACGCAGCAAGACTTCACGTTGACACACGGGGTCATTAGGTGCGGCGTGCGGCGGTGATTTCGGACCAGTACTCGGGATCGCGGCCGTAGTCGGGCGTGGTGAAGGCGCGGTCCCACGCCGCGCCAGGGGCGAGGAGCTCACTCCAGGGCGCGATCTCGACGTAGAGGACGCGCATGGAATTGAGTGCGGCGTGATGCAGGGCTGGGCCGTCGGTAGAGACAGCGTCGTCCGCGACGGCGACCTCGAAGTTGCGACTGAGCGCGGCGCGGGCAGTGGCTTCGACGCACACGTTGGTCTGCAGCCCGGCGACGATCAACCGCGACACCCCGAGATTGCGGAGAATGGGCTCGAGTTCGGTGTACTCGAAGAAGCTGGCCCGGGTCTTGTCCAGCACTACGTCTGCGGGCTGCGGAGCGACGGCCTCCATGATCTGCCCTTTCCACACCTGCTGGTCCACCGAGATGCTGGGCAGGCGGCTGGCCCGAAGTTCCATAAACCGCGCATAACGCGGGTTCTCTCCGAGCGAACCAGCCGCGCTGCCTACCGAGCGAGAGTAGATCACCGGCAGGTGTTGTTTGCGTGCTTCGTCCAGCAGCTTGCCGCAGGCGGCGATAGTTTCACTCAGCCGCCAGATCGGGGGCCAACCGAGCGCATCCCGGGTCCCGTCGTCGGCGAGGTAGCCGTTCTGCATGTCGATCATCAACAACGCGGTGTCGCTCATCCCGATGCTCCCTGTTTTTGTTGCTTTCACACAGCCGCGCTCACACGTGAGCCGGGCCGCCATGGCTTTCAGGTCGGCCATCGCCGGTCACTGGATGACTCCGGGGAGGTTCAGCGGCCAGGCATTTCGAGGCCAGGCCGGTGGGGAAGACGAACTCGTCAGGACTCGTCGGGCAGCACGTCGCCGATGCCGAAGGCGCCGTAGATGGTGCCGATCTGCATGGTGCTGCCGACCACGTTGCCGGTGATCGTGTTGCGCACCGCTTCCAGGTCCGGGCGGGTGACTCCGAGCGCGGGCCGGAAGCACGGGTGCACGCAGAAGTGCCCCTCCTGCGGCATGATCGGGGTTTCGGTCGCGCCGGCGTAGACGTAGCCGGGAGCCCGGCGGACGCCGAGGAAGCCGACCGCGAAGAGCAGTTCGATGATCACGTCCGGGTCGAAGAAGTGCGTGTGCCGCCCGAACTCCTGCCGCAGGTCTTCCTGGAACGGCTGGAACAGCTGCGCGATCGACGTCCGGGTCAGCTGGTAACCCGCGTCGCGGAACACGGTCAGCAACGCGCCGAGGAAGGGGAAGCGGACGTTGTACTCCTTGGCCAGGTCGAGCACCTTCCACCGGGAAAACACCAGGGTGGCGTCGAGGACGTCCTGTTCGGTGATGGTGGGGTGGCCGTTGTCGAGGGCGATGGTGCGGCACTGGTTGAGGAACTGGATCGCGTCTCTCGGCCTCGGCAGCGTGCGCTTGAACAGGTAGTCGGCCACCGGCTCATCGCACACGGTCGCCGGGAACACCTCGCCCCACAGTTCCTCCGGGGCCAGTCGCCGCTTCAACGCCACGCTCGCCCGCGTGAGCGCGAGTTCCCGCAGCATGTGCCTGGTCCAGTTGATGCGGATCTCGTCGCTGTGGAACTTGTCGGCGTCGCTGAAATCCAGCGAGTCGTAGATGTCCGAGCGCAGGAACAACACGCAGCGCAGGGCGCCGCCGTAGTGCAGCGCCACGTGCTTGCCCGCCAGCAGCAGCCCGATCACCAGCGCTTCGCTTTCCGGCTCGGCGGACCACACCTGCTCCAGCTGGTCCACCGCCACCAACAGGACGCCGTGCTCGCGGGCGCAGCCCAGGTCGTCGAACGCTCGGCGCACCCCCTCCTCCACCACATCCAGCTGGCGCGAGGCGCGTGCCCCGGCCACCACGCCGTTGCCCTCGACGGCCAGCTTGACCCCGAACGCCTCCAGCGACACTGACGAGACCAAACCCCGCCCGGCGCGGGCCACCCGGTGGTACAGCGTTTCCTCGGCGAGTTCCCCGTTGTCCCGCAGGAACCGTTCCAGTACGACGACCGACGCCGGTCGCCGCCGCCGATGCGGGCCGCTCGCTCCGGCGTGCCGCACCAGGTGCCTCGCGGCCTGGACCGCGAACACGTACCGCCACAACATCGCTTTCGCCGACGGCGCGGTCAGCCCCTCGAGTGCGAAGGTGCGGAACTCCTCACCCGCCGCGTCATCGGGCGTGATCAGGCAGACCCCCGCGGAACCCTGGTCACCGGCCGCGAGGCGCATGCAGATCGCGCTCTTGCCGGAGCCCTTGCGCCCGACGATCAGGTTCTTGCGGCCGGAGACCACCTCGGAATAGGCGGTGGTCGGCAGGAAACCCTCTCGCAGCAGTCCGTCCGCCAGATCGTGCTCGGCGTCGTCCCGGCCGAAGAACAGCCTTTTCACCACGTCCACCTGGTCGTCGATGACCACGCCTCCGGCGGGCTCGCCGAGCAAGCCCGTGGGCAGGACCAACGCGGCCCGGTGGTCCCCCGGCTCGCGCATCGCGGTAGCCAGCCGCCTGCCGAACATCGGATCCCGCTCGACCGCGTCCTCGACGGCGAGCCGCGCACGTAACCGCGTCCGTCCGGTCACCGCGCCCTCGGCCGCCTCCGCGATCAGCCGCTGGACCGCGGTGTCGTCCCCGAGCAGGTTCGCGAGCAGCGCACCGACCCTGGCCGCGACCCCGTCGGCGGTCCGCCGGGCCGCCCACGCTTCCAGCAGGTCCACGGCGTCGTACATGCGACCCCTCCCTCGTCGGCCCCTGATGAAGGTTAGGTACTCCAAGGCGGTCCGGCGCCGTTTTCACTCGACTGACACCGGTTGGAGCAGCGCGGCGGTGATCGAATCCCCGGCGGTCACCCCTCGCGTGCCACGCATGTGATGCTGACCCGGAGCACGCCCCCAGCTCGAATTCGCTTCTCTTCGCCGCCGCGCCGCTGCTCGACGCTAATGAAGCCGCTGATCGACGAACGCGACATCCGCCGGGTCACCGGGAAGCTCACCGGATAGCACGGGGCCTACGGCTGCTGAAAGCTGCCGGTACTGACCTTTCACGGGTTGCGGCACAGTCACAAGACCTGGCTCATCGCCGATGGCATCCCCGACGTCGCCCAGGCCCGCCGCCTCGGACATCGCATCCCCGATGCGATTCAGGACATCTACTCCCACGTCGCCCCTGAAGTCGAGCCCCGTCTCCTCGAAGCCTTGCAGCAGCGCTGGATCGACACGGTGACCGCCCTGCGCGCCACCCACGCCCAGGCACTCAACGCGCACCTGCAACTCACCGCCGCCTGATCCGACCACACCCGTGGCACGCCACTCCCGCGGTGGCGGGCCACGCCTCTGTCTTCGGCAGGCGATATCCTGAGTCACCCAGAGACGGAGTAGGTTCTCGACGCCCCCGTCAGGCGCGCTGAACCGGCCCCCATCGGTCCAGGGCATTCCGCGGCCGACATCAACGGCCCCAGGGCCACATCAGACGGCGCTGAACCTGCCTCATCCGACGTGGGACCGCGCCTGGCAACAGCAGGTTCAGGCCGGTTGAGGACCGTTGGAAGATTCAGCCGATCGGGGGCCGTCTTACGCGATCCCATTTGGCCGTCCAGTCAACGCCGACCATGACCCACTCCAGTTTCGCTCCACCTGGGCCCTGTTGGCAGACTGCCAGACCACAATGGACGGTCGAATGAAGATCAACAAGAGGGCGTGAAAAAGCCCGCTGACCTGGACATCTGTCCGTGGTCAGCGGGCTTCCGCTACCGGTCGGGCTGACAGGATTTGAACCTGCGACCCCTTGACCCCCAGACACGCCCCGATACGTCGCTGAACTGCGGAAACAGAGAATCCGCTGCGTGTGATGAGCAGGTTCACGGCTGTTCATGTCGGTGCAGGCTGGTTCGAGTGCATACGCCGCTCCAGTTTGGCTCCAGCTCCAGGGGCCTGGGCCGCCACGGGAGCCGTTGCCACCGAAGGTCAAGTTGAGTGGCTGCGACGTGGCCGTCTCCTGGCAGCTGGTTCACTGCTGCCCATAGTCGTGGCCTCTGGCGCTGGGACAGGCAGGGGAGCGGGGGACGTTACTCTCGGCTTGATCGGTGGTGCCAGCGGCGAGTGAGACGGGACCGAAGCGCGTCGACTTGGTGCCCCGGGGAGATGCTGGTCAGCGTTCCAGCGGGAGAGGGAGGCTGTCCAGGTCGGCCAGAATTAGCCCGTGCCTAAGCCTCGCCTGCGAGGCCGTGGGCGAGTCGCTAAGGACGCTGGTCGCAGGTCTGGATGCCGGCCTGCGTGATCACCCAGACCGTCACAGCCAGCCGACCGGTCTGGAGTTTCTTGGAAGCGCAGGTCCTCGGCGAGGTCGGTGACGTCGGCGCCGGTGTCCTCGCTGTGACAATCACCAATGGACGCACGGATCACCTCGAGCACGGACTGGCCTCCGACGTGGTGGGGTCGGGCGCCTGATACGCGACACGGCCTGGCCGGGATCACCCGCCGCAAACCGCCGTACGACCACCCGGGCCCGCGGTGCACCCGGTAACCCCGGTGTCCGAACTGATCCGGCGGGACTTCACCGCACCCGCGCCGGCCGGCGCATTGTCGGAGACATCACCTGCCTGTCCAAACCATTGGCGCAGGAGATGAATCCGCCGTGCTGCGTCTCGCCGAAGAAGTCAAGGCCCGGCATGGCGTTCCCGACCTGGCGGTGGACTCCGTGAGCATCGAGCTTGCGGCTTCGCTGCTCGACGTCAGCGGACAAGTGCCGGCGGCGTAACGGAGGCACGCTCACAGCCGACCTACTGGGCATCCACACACCGAGGGAGTGATAACGGATGAGCGCTCCGCGGACCGTGGGCCGCGCTGTGTTCGACGAGTCCTTCGGTGGGCGGGTGCGGGCGCTCCTGCGAGCCCGGCCGGTCGCGGATGCGGCTGACAACGCGAGCCGGCAGTCCTGGGGCACCCACGACTACGACGTCGTCACGCTCGCGCTCGCCGCCATCGACACGGTGATCTCTCGGCAAGGTTTCGACGAGGAAGTCGCTTACGAAGAAGCCGTCAACGGCCTGGCGAGGCTGGCGGCGAGCGCACATCCCGAGCAGTCCTCCGAGGACCATGAAGCGGTCGCGCGGTACGTCATCGATGCGCTGCTGAACCGACGGGAACGCGAGGCCCCCTTCGCCTACCGGGTCTCGGACTTCTCGCTCGAACCTGACGGATCCGTGCACCACAGGGCGATTCCGGTGGAGTTCCGGTTGCTGAGCGAGCACGAAGACCAGCTGCGGGGCGTGAACGTGCTGCGAGCGTCCGCGGACGCGATCAACGCGCTGGTCGGCGGGCTGGAATTCGACGTCGAGGACGAGCAGGCCGCGGTCGAGCTCATGCTCGATCGGCAGCTCAGGCGAGGCGCGTTCGGCCAGGCGGAGAAAGCCGCGGAGCGGTCGCGGCTGCTGTCGGTGCGCTACACCGACGAACTGCGGACGCTCCTGACCGACACCGTGCGCGACATCCGTACGGTCCTCGACCGCTGGGCCCGGGACGTCCCGGCGCAGTTCGAGCGCAATCGGGTGCACCTCGAGGAGCGACTCGGCGCGGAGGGTCGGCTGCTCGACCACGTCCGGAGCGCCCTCGACACGGCGGAGGCGGATCCCGTCATCGCCGCGGCGGCCGCCCGGATCGCGGGTCTGCTCGAAGAATGCCGTCGCCGGCATACCGAACTGCACGGCAGGCTGGTCGGCGCGCGGACGATCTTCCTCGACGAACAGCTTCGCCAGTCCTTCCGGCCGATCGGCGGGCTGCGGAACCCGGACACCGTCGACGGCGTGTTCCTGCCGCTGCTGACCATGGCCGCCGAAGACGCGGCGGAACCGGCCGAGACGTTCGCCGTGTTCGCCGGGGGGCCGCAGGTGCCCCGGATCGTGCGGTTCGCCGACCTGGTCGACGACCTGCTCGCGCCGCGCCGAGAGCCCCGGATCGACGAACCACTGCTCGACGACGAAGAACTCGGCGACCCGGACCCGCCCGCGGTCTCGCCCGAAATCCTGGCGGCCGCTACGGCCGTGGTCGACTCCGTCCCGTTGCCCGCGAGACTGTCGGCGTTGCTGCTCGCCGCCCGAGCCGCCGACCTGCCCGGCGAGCTCGATCGTGGTGCTGTCGAGCGGCTCGTCGTGCTCGCGGCGCTCTGGACCTACGCCCCGGAGACCGCGGAAGACTTCTCCGCCGCAGTGGACACCGCCGCCCACATTCTCGGCCCGGCCGCGGTGGTCGACGCCGACGGCACCCTGATCGACGTGCCCGGCTGGTCGGGAGACGACCTGATCGTGGCCGAAGACGAAGAAGCACTCGCCCGTTGGGCCGCGACTTCCGTTCAGGAGGTGTTATGACGCTCGGCCAGCAGGACCTTTCGGACGTCGGGGTACTCATCGGCTGCGCGCTCCGTCCGAAGCAGCGGCCCGGCGCCGATTCTGACTACCGGGCGCTGCTCGGCCGCTACCGCGAGGACGCGGAATTCCACAACGCGGTGACCAGCGTCCTCGACGGATTGGACCTGCAGGTGCTGTCCGCTGGAGAGCTCGGGCTGGTGCTGGGCGCGCGCCGTGAATCGGTGTTCGCGTACCGGCTCACGGACCTGCCCAATGTGAGCACGGTGTCCCACCGGCTGCTGGTCGGGCTGATCAGCGCGGCCATCGCGGCTTACGTGTTCCCGGCCCCGGCCGACTTCGACGACGACCGCGTCCGGTGGGTGTCGGTCGACGAGATCGAACGGTTCGTCCGCGACGCGTGCGATCGGCTCAAGCGCGCACCGGAACCCCAGATGCTGGAAGATGTGTCGTTCGAAGAGGCATGGCGGACGTATGACCGCCTGTCTCCCGGTTACAAAGCGGACCGGGGGAAGGGGCAGGGACGCCGCTCGGCCGCGTCCTCGACTTACTGGGTCGCGAATGTCCTGAGTTGGATGGTCGACCAGGGCCTGGCGCGGCTGGCGCCGAACCGCGGCCCCGATACCTTCCAGCTCCTCGAACGCTTCCGCGTTCAGGTCGGTGAGCTGGCGGGCAACGCGACTTACGAGCTGTTGGCCGCGAGGCGCCGGGGCGAGCACACGCCGGTGGTGGGGACGTGACGTACCAGCTTTCGTCCTTCCGCCTCGCGAACGTCGGAGATCGTGCCGCCCGCTTCACGGATCTGACGCTGGACGTCTCGACAGCGGGCGAGCGAGAACCAGTCGACTCGATTCTCTGGCTGCGCAACGGCGGCGGGAAGTCGAGCCTGCTATCGCTTCTCTTCGCGCTGTTGCTCCCGCTGCGTAAGGACTTCATGGGCAAGACGGTCAAGCGTCACCTCGAGGACTACGTGTCCTCCGGTGACACGAGCCATACGGTGGCGGAATGGGTGGCCCAGCCCGGCGGCGACGCCGGCCACCCGGCCCGGCTGGTCACCGGCGCCGTCTACGAATGGGACGAACGGCGAAAGCCTGCCGACCCGGATCGCGACCGTGAAAAGCTCAAGGGCTGGTACTACAGCTTCTTCGTCGTCCCGGGCGTGCTGGACCTGCCCGGCTTACCGGTGCGCGACGAATCCGGCCGGACCCGGAAGATGGCCGAGTTCGTGAATGTGCTCAAGGAGATCGCTGCGACCAATCCCCAACAGTTCAGGTTCGTGATCACCCGCCAGCGCGGCGAGTGGACGGACGCGCTGACCGCGCGGAATCTCGATCCGGCAGTGTTCGCCTACCAGAAGCAGATGAACCATTCCGAGGGCGGCGTCGCCGGGCTGTTCGAGTTCGCGACCACGGACAAGTTCATCGACTTCCTGATCGATCTGACGGTCGACAGCACGCAGCCCGATCTCGTCGCGAACAACCTGCGGAAGGTCGTCGACGTGCTCGCTCGCAAGCCCGGCCTGCTTGTCGACCGGGAATTCTGCGGGGAGCTGGAAGGCAGGCTGGAGCGGCTCGCCGAACGGCACAGGCTGGCGAAGGCGGCGGCTGAGGCGGCTGGGGGAGCCCGCTCGTCCGCGGCCCGGCTTGCCGGAGCGTTCCGTACCGCGGCTTCGGCGCGGGAGGACGACCAGAAGTGGCTGGAAGAAGAAGCGAAACGACTGGGGAACAGCGCTCGCACGCTGGATCGGGAGCGCAGCCGGGTCAACGACATCGCGAGCGAGCTGTACCGGGTCGCGGCGAACCACCGGAAGAAGACCGCGAAGGCCGAGTGGGATAGGGCGACCACCACCGCGGACGAAGCCAACGAAGAAGACCTGGCCTGGCAAGCGGTGGGGCACCTCGCTGATCGGGTCGAAGCTCACCTTCACGCGGAGGACGTGCGGCAGCAGATCGCCCAAGAGGACCGGGAGACCGCTCCGTTGCGGGAAGCCCGCGACAACGCCGCCGCGACGCTCAAGGCCCGCTACGCGCAGCTATCCGACGAAGAGCACGAAGCCGAAACGATTGCGGATATGGCAGCCGGGGAGGCGCAAGCGGAAGCGGGGACGGAAGGTGTCCGAGAGCGGCAGAACCGGCAACTGGCGGCCGAAGCGGGTGTGCGCGCCGAAACCGCTCGCGGTCGGCTGATCGAGATCCGCGATGAGGTGACCGCTGCCGTGGAGCTGGGCGATCTCCCGGACGATCACGCCGACCCCTCGAGCGTCCTGGCCGAGACCAAGCAGAACCGCCGCGAGAAGGACGGCCTGCGAGGCCAGGTGCGGAAGCGTCGGGAGGCCCGGCCCGCGGTTCGCGGCGCGCTCGAAACGCGGAGCCGGCAGTTGGCGACCGATCGCGCAGCCAAGAGCGCCGAACGCGACCGCCTCGATGGCGACCGGCGCAAGCTCGTGGCCAGGGCCGACGCACTCGCAACGGACGTCCGGCTCGCCGAGCTGACCCAGCTGGCCGCCGGGACCCGGCTCGGCCTGTGGACCGAGGCCGCGGACTTGCGGGCGGCACTCACCCGGGAGGCCTCGGCAGCCGAGTCGTCCGTCGTGGCGACCCGGGTGGATGCCGCCGAGGACAACCGCGCGCTGGATGGGCTCCATGCCGACGGCTTCTTGCCCACTACGCGCGACGCCGAACGGGCCGCGGAGGTGCTCGTGGCGGCCGAGGTGCCGGCAAGGCCGGGCTGGCAGACCCTGCGTGACCTGGTCACCGAGTCCGAGCGTACGTCGGTGCTGGAAAATCCCCGAGTCGCGGAACTCGCCGCGGGTGTGGTCGTCGCCGATGGAGATGCGGAGGACGCCCGCCGCGCCCTGGCGTCGAAGCCGTGGCACACCATCGCACACGTCGCGGTCTCCACCGCTACGCAGTTCGAACGGGCGGTGGCCGCGGCGCCGCCGACCCACCTGGTGTTTCCCAGTGAACCCGCACTGTATGACCGCGGTGTGGCGGAACACGCGCGAGCGGACCGTGAAGAGCGGAGACGCGATCAGGACCGACGGATCGCTGAACTGCAGGAACAGGCCAAGGCGGACAGGACGCTGCTGGCGACTCTGGAGTCGTTTCTCGAAGACTGCCCGGCGGGGCACCTCAATGCGCTGGAGAAGGCTGTCGAAGAGTGTGACGAGGCGATTTTGGGCATGAGCGACGCCGATCAGGTCGTACGGGCGCAGATCGAGAAGCTGGACGAGCAGGAAGTCGAGGACGCGGTCACCGAAGCCGACTTGAGCGACGAGCTGAACCTGCTGACGCAGCGGGTCGAGCGGCTGAACACGCTGGCGAAGCGGGCCGCCGAACGGCCGGCAATCGAGCTGGCGGTAGCGCAGCTCGACATGGAGGTCGAGGTCCACTCCGGCATCGCCGACGAGGCCGCGAGCCGGGTGTCGGAATTGCAGGAGGCGGAGCGAGCCGCTCGTTCGCTGGCCGCACAGCACCATGCGAACTGGAAGCGATACGAACGGGATTCCGCCCAGGTCACCCTGCTCGACGGCGATCGGGAGGCCGTCGTGACCGGCGACGGCGATCCGTTGTCGTGGCTGAGCAGCCGATTCGCCGAGCTGGACTCGCAATGGAAGACCGCGGCTTCCCAATCCGTGCTGGCCGAGCGTCTCACCGCACACCTCGATCGAGGGAAACGGGCCGACCGAGCGCTGGCCGAGTACTCGGAATCCGTGCGCGAGCTCGCGCAGCTGCTGCTCGCGACCGGCGACGGTCAGGACGTGGACCGGCGAGCAGCAGCGCGAAAACGCTCCCGCGAAGTGGTCAACGAGGCGCAACAGAAGTTGAGCGAGGCGAAGACCGAGCTCAACCAGGCGTCGGAAGAGGTCAAGATTCGGAGTCCGCGTGATCGGCTGCGGCACGCCCCGCTGGACGACGAGCCCGCGACCGAGCTGGAGGCCCGGGAACGAGCGGCGGCGGAAGCCGAGCGGGCGACTGAAATGAGCAGCGAGGTGACCCGGCTCAACCGCGAGGCCGAGGACGCGGGCAAACTCGCGTCCGAAGCCGACAAGGCGGCCCAGGTGTTCGCTCAGCAAGCCAAAAGGCTCGCCGACGCCGCCGCTCCGGTCGAGGTGCCCGGAGACGTCCCGGCCTATTCCGGAGACGAGCCGGAAGCCGAACTCGAGTCGCTGTTCGCTCGGCTCCAGTCGGCGAACAAGGGAGCCGAGGAGACCGCCCACCGTGTCGATAAGTCAATTGCCGAGGTCCGCCGGATCGCCGCGGAAGCCCGGTTCGCCGAGGTGCCCGGCGCGATCCGCGACCGCCTCACCGGGGACGACGCGGATGTGCTCGCGGACCGCGCCGAAGCTCGCGCGCAGGAAATGGGGGTACGGTACCGGACGATTGACGGCCAGCTCGCCGAAATCGGGCGTGATCAGCGGCTCGTGGTCGGGGAGATCGCGGGCCTGGTCAAGGACGTGCTCGCGACCCTCGAGTCCGCGCATCGGCACTCGAAACTACCCGGCACGCTGGGGCGGTGGGCGAACGAGCACTTCCTCCGGATCAGCTTCCTGCGTCCGGCCGGGGACGAGGACCTGCATGCCCGGATCGACGCCGTCGTCGACCGGATCGTCGCGGACAAGAAGACGAAACCGGAGGGGCTTGCGGTCCTCAAGAAGTGCGTGCACGAAGCGGTCGCGCCGCGCGGGTTCACGGTCAAAGTGCTCAAGCCCAACAGCGATCTCGCCGTCGAACCGGTTGACGTCACCCACCTCGGCAAGTTCTCCGGCGGGGAAAAGCTGACCGTCTGCGTCGCGCTCTACTGCACGCTCGCGCGGCTGCGGGCGGTCAACCGCGGACGCGGACGGGCGGCCATCGGCGGAACTCTCGTGCTCGACAACCCGCTCGGGACGGCCAGCCACGTTGCCCTGCTGCGCCTGCAGCGGGACGTCGCGGCGGCGCACGGTGTTCAGCTCGTGTACACGACCGGCGTGGAGGATCTCGGTGCGGTGGGCCAGTTCCCCAACGTGCTGCGCATGCGCAACGCGCCCGGCTCGCTTCGCAACCGGCGCTACGTGGTGTTGGACCAGCAAGACACAGTGGACGACGACGGCATCACGAGCGCCCGAGTCCTGCGCGAGCACGACGACTCGTGAGCGCGCTGGCCGAGCGGTTCGCCGAGCACATCGCGGCGTCACCGGTGCAGCGGGTGGAGGTGGCTGACCTCTACGCGGTTGCGGTCGCCTTCGACCGTAGCCTGGCCACGACGCCGACCGCCCGAAACGAGATCCGCGCGGCGCTGGACGAGCTGGTAGCGGCCGGTCAGGTGGCGTTCCCCGTGTCGCGTCAGCATTTCGACACGCGGGAGGAGCCTCCGCTGCCGAAATGGGTACGTCTCCCGCCTCGCCCGCGTCCCGGCCGTGCGCCGCGGGACGTTCGAGTCTGGCCGGCGGCACTCGAGGCCGCGGGGCGCATCGCCGCCCGTGACGACGAAATCGAGGTCCTCGAGATCGCAGCCGTTTTCCTGCGCGACAAGGGTATGTCGCGCCCGAGCGTGCCGGTCCGCGAACGTTCGCTAGAACTGTTCGGCGACGAGAAGCGTCTGGACCGCCTGAAGTCGACGCGCTTGTTCACCTCGGGCGCGTTGACGATGGACCTCTTGCGCTGCCATGAGGTGCCTATTCCCTTCGTCTCGCAGTGGGTGGCGGGGGCTCCGGGCCCGCGCGGTACCGCGCTGTTGATCGCGGAGAACCACCACACCTACACGTCGCTGCTCGAAGCCACGCGGCTCGCCGCTGCCGCCGGCGGCCCGGCTCGGCACGTCGGTTACGGGACAGGCAGCCAGTTTCCGTCGGCGGTCTTGTCCGTCCCGCTCCTGTCTCCGCAGCCGGACCGGATCGTCTATTTCGGGGACGTCGATCTCGAAGGCCTGCAGATCCCGGCCACCGCGAGTCTGAACTCCCAGCGTGCGGGGCTTCCGGCGGTCGAGCCCGCGTACCCGCTCTACGACCTCCTGTTCGCGACGTCCTATCGACGTCCTGCCGCGCCGGTGGCCGAGCACGTCGCCGAACAGGTCGCGGGTTGGCTGGGGCCCTTGGCCGGGCAAGCCCAGGGCGTGCTGATGGCCTGTACGCGGATCCCGCAGGAGGCTGTGGGGCACGAGCTGCTGATGGCTCGTCTTCCCGCGCTGGAGGCCGTCTGAACGGGACTGCTAGTTCACTGTCCTTCTGGAGAATGTCTAACCGCAGCTGCTCACCAGATCCGGCTGCCCCTCGTCCGGCAAGCCAGGAACCGTCATCGCCCCGTCACCTCCGCTGCGCTTAGTTCCGGGTCGTGGACCTGGAACCCGAAGCGGTTCTGGATCGCGTAGCGGGGTGGTTCGTCCAGGCCCGAAACCATGATTGCCCGGTCGGTTAGGTCCACCGTGCCCACCGCGCCGTAGCCGCGCGTCTGGGTGACCCGGTCCATGTCGGGTGCGCGCCAGGCGCCCGCGCAGCGCTGTAGCTGTGCGGCTTTTGTAGCGCGCCTCGGCACAGCACCTTTGCTGCCCGGTTCGCCGGGCGCCATGCCGGGTGCGACTGTCGCCGCCCCGGGGGACTGGTACGGCATTTCCGGGGCTGCGCCGGCGGGACGAGCAGGCTCGCGCCTGCATCTGCGTCGGGTGGCGCCGAAGCGGCTGGGTGCAGCCGGTCACGTCCTGTGGCGTGAAATAGCGGTGCGACCATGCTGGCCAGCTTCACCGACTCCGGGACCCGATCTGTGCGCTGACTTCGTCCGAATTTCCTGCCCGGCCGCAGCGCCGGGTCCGGAAATGTCCGGGCGGAGTCCGGCGGCACTGGGCTCCGCTCATTCGCTGCGTGTGCGGTAAACGACCAGGGCGGGGCGCTGATGGGGATGTTCTCCCAGCTCAGGCTCTGTCTGAAAGGTCCGGTTCCGCCCTGCAGGCTCGACGCGTGAGGGCTGGGTTGCTTGACTGGTCCTCATCGCTACCTCGCAGACCCCGCTCGGACGCTGGTGGGGCGGTGCCCGCCATGGCACGGCCTGGCCTAGGCGGAACCACCGGGACCACGCACGACGAGACCGATTGGTGCGTTGCAGCGCATGCCTCGTCGTGTCGTGACACGCTGCTATGTCCTCCGGCAGATCCGGCCCACCCCCGTCGTCTGAATAAGCTGACGACTTAAGGCAACGCGTTCGACGCAGACTCGCCTCCCCCTCGCGTTGTGGAGCGAGTTCGCTGGCAGCACCTCCGGATCGACTGCGGGGTGGGCTGAAAGCCTTGCCGGCTGCCGCGCAGCCCAACTCGATGTACTGACCCAGTTCGGTAGCTCCAAACACCGCGACGACACTTCCGCAGTGGACTCCACAGTCCGGGGCAACTTGACGAGGGAGTGATCCGGCGCGCTCGGGCGCTGCTGGCCCGACGGATGCGGCCCTAACTTGTGCACGCGTGAGGTGGGCGGCCAGGGGATTCTGAGCGTCGCGGAGGCGCTGGCGAACTTCGGCGGCCTGGTGGACGTAGCCGGTGTCGTCGTAGATGGTGGCGGCTTGCTGCCAGCAGGTGAAGGCTTCACTGGTGCGGCCGAGTTGGTACAGACAGGTAGCCAGATGATCCAGCGGTGCCGCGACGGTGGAGTCGCGGTTAAGTGGGGTGCTGTGTCCGATTGTGATTGCGTTCCGGCACAGTGCAATCGCCTCGTCGAGATCGCCTAGTGCATGCCGGATGCGTGCTTGCTGCGTCAACGCCCAGGCTTCGCCGGGCAGGTCTCCGGCTTGGCGGCGCAGGTTCAAGCCGCGCTCCCCGTGCTCGAGGGCAACCTGGAGATTGCCGAGGCCAAGATGAGCGGTACTGAGATTGCCTTCCACCATTGCCTCCGAGCGTCCGGTATCGAGCCCTCTGCACAACGGCAACGCCCACTCGAGCCACCGCACGGCCTCGTCGAACTGGCTCCGTTGGAGGGATTGCAGACCACGCGCGTTGAACAAATACAGGCACAGGGTGGTGTTGTCGAAGTGCTGAACCAGCGCTTCGATACGGTCCAGATCGGCGTCGGCCTGATCCCCCCGGTTTAGTCCAGAAGTCGTTGACCAACGGAGTAACAAGAGCGCGATTTCTTGGGCGTGGTCGCCACCCCGTTGCACAGCAGTGATTCCGGCGCCGCAGGCTTGGATCAGTTCGTGTGAGCTGCCTGCGGAAGCGAGGAAACGGCAGGCGTGGGCGAGAGTGATGGTGTGGTGGTCAAGGTGGTGGGCGGCGGAGTGCTGGAGTACTGCGAGGATGTTGAGGCGTTCAGTGATGAGCCAGGCCCAGGCCTCGTCAGGGGCCGAGAGGGGGTGCGGGTGGTCGGGTTCGGCTACCTCTGCTGGCATGTCTGCGAGCAAGTGGTCGGCGGTCCGGGTGGTGTGGGTGTACCAGATAATCAGGGCGTCGAGGCCGTGGTCGCGATCGTCGGTGGTGTCGTGGTGGCGGCCTTGTTCGGCGGCGTAGGCGCGCAGCAGGTCGTGGAATCGGTACCGACCACCGGCGGTGGGTTCAATCAGATGCGCGCTGGTAAGTGCCTGCAGCAAAGGGCGGGTGTCGGTGGGTGACAGCTCGGCGAGCGCTGCGGCGGCAGGGAGGGACAGGTCGGGTCCGGGGTGCAGGCCGAGGCGGCGGAACAGCCGCGCCTGCTCGTGCGGGAGATGCCGGTAGGACCCGTCGAACACGGTGCGGACAGCGGTTCGCTCGTCACCTGACTCGCTGAGGATGTCGAGCCGGGTGCGGTCGTCGGCGAGTTCGGCGACGACATCGGCCACGGTCCGGTGCGGGTGCCCGGCCGCGCGGCTGGCGGCGACCCGCAGCGCCAGCGGCAACCGCGCGCACAGGCGGATCAGCTCGTTGACGGCATTGGGTTCGGCGGTGGCGCGGTCGGTGCCGAGGATGCTGGTGACCAGGTCGAGCGCTTCGGGCTCGGTGAGCGGGGCGAGGGTCAGGCGGTGGGCGGCGTCGGTGATGACGAGGCCGGTGAGGCTGTCGCGGCTGGTGATCACGACCATGCATCCGGGGGTGCCGGGCAGCAGGGGCCGGATTTGCTCGGTGCTCTTGGCGTTGTCCAACAGCATCAGCACACGCTTTCCGGCCAACATTGACCGCAGTAGCGCTGCCTGTGCCTCGACCTCGGCGGGGATGGCGCGGGGTGCGACATCGAGGGCGCGCAGGAATCCGCTGAGAGCCTCGGCGGAGCTGGCGGGATCGCCGGGACCGTAGCCGCGCAGGTTCACATGCAGCGTGCCGTCAGGGAAGCGGTCCTGGATCCGGTGGGCCCAGTGCAGGGCGAGGGTGGTTTTTCCGATGCCGCCGGTGCCGTCGACCGCGGTGATGACCACTGACCGAGCCCGCTGCTCGTCCTGGCAAAGCTGGTTGGGATCGGGAGGGATCAGTGCGTCGAGTACGGCCAGGTGCTCGGTGCGGCCGGTGAAGTCCCGTACTGCTGCCGGGAGTTGTCGTGGCACCACCTCGCTCGCCCTTGTGCGTGGCCGCCCGGTCGTGGTGGCTGGGTCGGCCGGGTAGGGCTGGTCGGGCAGGGTGAGCCAGCCGGTCGTGGTGGTCTCCTTGACTTCGACAGGTACCGGGCGCCAGGTCGCGGGTGCGACCGCGGGGATGTGGCGCACGACCTCGTCGAACAGCCAGCCTGAGGCGATGACCGCCAGCACGCCGGGCGAGGCGGTGAGTGCCGTCTTCAGCGGTGGCGCGTCGCAGAGCCGGAACACCAGCGTCAGCGCGGTGGAAGTGACGCCGTGGTCGTCGTAGCCGACCTCCCCGGCGTGCAGAGCGACCCGCAGGCGGATCCGTTCGGTGCTGGGGTGGGTGTCGTTGTGTACCCGTAGCCGGGTTACCAGTCTCGGCAGTACTGCCTCGACGAATCTCGCCTTGTCCGTCTCGGCCGGCACGAGCGCGAACACCGCGTCGCCGCGGTCCTCCCGGTAACAGCCATCCCACGTCGTCCCGGCCGCGGTGAACGCCGAGCTCATCACCGCATACAGCCCCGCGCGCACCGCCCGCTGATGCAGACTTGTCCGCCGTGGGTCCCCGAACCCCTCCACATCGGCCACCACAATCAAGTGATGCCGTGAACCCCGCTCCGTCACCGTCTCGCCCCTCCTCTCCCTGTCCGCCACGCGGCCAGGCATCGACCAGAGTCGCAGGAACACGCCGCGGCAGGACCTGTCCGCGCTTTGATTCCTCCTCTCGGGCGCCGGAGCGGGGGAGGGGCGGGGGGCGTTGCTCTCTGCTGGATCAGCGAATGCCGTCGACGAATGAGGCGGGGGACGGCTCGTGTGTGGGTTAACGACCCCGATCGAAATCGGGTCAGCGTTCCCAGTGGGCGAGGGCGTCGCGGACGTCGGCGCCGTGTGTGCTGATCGCCGTTTTCAGCTCTGCCATCGCGCGGGAATGCCGGCCCAGTGCCGTGCTGTGCTCGGCGAGGTTGCCGGAATGGCTATCCAGCGCCTGGGCATGCTCCTTGAGTTGCTGGGCCTGTTGCTGCTGCTGACGCAGCAGCAGTTCCTGGTGATCGCCGGCCGCGCGCGTCTGGTGGTAGACCGCCAGTAGCGCCTCCACTTGAGCCTGGGCCAGTAGAGTCGCCGCGTTCTCCGGCTCGTGTTTGGCTTTCTGAGCGAGGTTCTCGGCGAGGCTGGCTCGGGATTGGGCGACTTCGCGGTGTTCCCACCACGGTATCGCGTCGGGATCGGGTGGCGGGGTGTCACGATCGCTCATCGGCTCAGGCTAAGCCGTCCCACCGACAATCCGGGCGCGGATGTTACTCCTAGGCGCCGTGCAGGGCCGGCGACGGGCTCCGCAACCCCGATCCGGCCGACGAGGCGGCGGCCGAGATCGAGCCGCGCTGGCCGAGGTGACCGCGGCGTTCGCCGGGCGCAGGAGGCATGGCACCGGCGCTGTTTTCGTCCCGAACGAGAATGAAAACCTGCGCAGACCACGAGCAGTCCCAGGACTCTTCCCGGTCCAGCAGCGTCGCATGAAGCAACAACAGCAGCACCGCAACGAGACCTGGAACAAGCCACGCCCGTTTCGGGTGTCATTCCAGACCTGGAGAAGCTCTGACGTGGTCGATCGCTGGGCAGACACGAGCCCTCAGAACATCACAGCGCCTTCGGTCTTCAGCGGTATCAGCCCGTTCCTGGCCAGACACGGCAGATCACCGGGGCATGGCCAGTCGAGCATGCGCCCGGCTCGAGCCGGGCGGCTCAACGGCCGCATCGCGTCAGTCCTGAAGAGTGCGGATAGGGTCACCGCCATGGGATTTGACTGGGAAGGCATCTTGGGCACGAGTGGACTCGGCCTCGACGATGCCTGGCCGGGTCGTAGTCCGATGCCCCCTGCTGGTCAACCTGGAGGTGGTGGATGAACCAGGGGCAGCGCATCGGTCATGTTCTTCCGCAGTTCGATCACGATCGCCTGGCGCGCAGCAGCGTTGTCGCGGCGGTTGGTGCCGGAGTTGTGGGCTCTGGCTGAGCCGTTGATTCCGTCGTTTAAGCCGCGTCCGCAGGGAGGCGGCCGGGCCCCGGTCGATGATCGGGCAGTGTTCACGGCGGTGGTGTTCGTGCTGACCAGCGGGTGCGCGTGGCGGATGCTGCCGCTGTCGTTCGGGGTCACGGTGTCGACCGCGCATCGCCGGTTCGCCGAATGGACCAAAGCTGGTCTGTGGCCGCGGTTGCATCGGGCGGTCCTGGACGAACTGGGCAGCCAAGGCGAGGTCGGCTGGTCGAGGGCAGTCCTGGACGGAGCGTCCGTTCGGGCCAAAAGGGGCTCGAGGACCGTTCCGAGCCCGGTCGACCGCGGCAAAACCGGTTCGAAGATTCCACGTGCTGTCCGACCGGGCGGGTGCGGACAGTCAGCTTCTGCTGCGACGTGGCCGTCGAGGGGGTCCCCAGAATTGTCGGGGTGAAGTCGTAGCCTCAGGTGATGGGGTACTCCGGAGATCGTTCAGCGTCAGCGGGCCGTGGGGTTCCGTTGTTGTTCACCAACTTCCTGCCAGTCCGGTTCACAGGTCAAGTGGTTGCCGGGGTGCTGCCCTATGAGTCGGCAGGCCACCTTGAGGATCTCCGCAGTCGGCTCCGCGAGTCTCATGTGGTCGTCCGGGATCGAAACGACGTTGTGTGCGTTCCTCTGGCGCAGGGTGCCGAGCAGATTGGCGAGCGCAGGGTGATCGCCTCCACTGTGCGTGACGTGCTGCTGCAGACCCGGCTGCTTGAAGAGTGCCTCAGGCGCATCCTCACGGTGGAGTGGAAGTACCTGCTCAGGCGTGAGTACCCAGTGCGCTTCGTGTCAAGGCTGGCCGGCAAGGACCTCGTGGAGCAGGCGTTGGGCCGGGGCATCGACAGGCTGCACGTGTATCCGGAGTACTCGCTGGACGTCCGCCGCGGCGGGCCGCGCGAGTACCCCGGTGTGGTGATCGGGAGGAAGGTCCGCTACGAGATTGATCTTCCCGTGGACGTCCTGTTGCGACGTGGCGTTCCGGTGGTCGGGGTCTACGTGCTGGCGGAGTTGGAGTCGGCGCGTGCCTGGCCGTCCCAGGACGCACACGCGCGGCGCAAGCTGGTCGGCCGGGTGACCGATGTGGTCGACGGCAAGCTGCTTGTGCAGTCGAGGGAGGGCGAGGTGAAGCTCGACGCGGCGCGCACGTGGATCGAATCCAGTCTGGCCAACTTCCAGACAGTGCTCCGGAAGGCGTGCGGGCGGTCGTTTGAGCGTGGTCTGGTTGCGCTGGACGGCAAGATCGCCGCGTTCAACAACGCCGAGCGGCGCATCGCGGACACGGACAAGATCGCGAACGCATTGCTGGACCGCGGACCGCTCGACGTCGCGGCCGGGATGACGGCGTACCTGGCCAGGCCGCTGCGGTTGAAGGGCAACCAGCATCCGCACGTGCGCACCTTGAGCGAGCCGACCTTCGTGTTCGACCAGTCCGGGGACAAGACGGATCGGTACCCGGAAGCCGGGCTGAACAGATTCGGTCCTTTCGACACGGAGTCGTTCACCCCGAAAGCGCCGACGATCGCCGTGGTGGTTCCCCGCCAGTTCCAAGGCCGTGTGGAAACCTTTCTCACCAGGTTTCGCGACGGTGTCCGCGGTTCATCCGCGTTCCCCGAAGGGTTCGTCCGAAAGTTTCGCCTGACCGACTGCACCTTCACCCTCACCGCCTTCGATGGCGATGTGCAGGACGCGAGCGCCTACAAGCGTGCCTGCCTGAGCGCGCTGGAGGCCAAGGAGAAGATCGACCTCGCGTTCGTCTTCACCAGCGCTGCCCAGGAGCACCTGACGGGCAACGAGAGTCCCTACCTGGTGTCCAAGTCGACCTTCATGAGCCAGTCGATCGCGGTCCAGGAGTTCCAGGTCGAGAACATCACGGACAGCCCGACCATCGCCTACCCGCTGAGCACGATGGCGCTCGCCGTCTACGCCAAACTGGGCGGGACGCCGTTCGCGATCAAGGACAACGGCCAGCCGACCAGGCGAGAGCTGATCTTCGGCATCGGCAGCGCGCAGGTGTTCGAGGACCGGTTAGGCAGGGGGGAGCGCGTTGTCGGGATCACTACCGTCTTCAACTCCGACGGCACCTACCTCGTGTCGAACGTGTCCAGGGAGGCGCCGTACGAGCAGTATCCGAAGGCGCTGCAGGACGCCCTGCGGGCGTGCCTCGCCGAGATCAAGGGGCGCCAGGGGTGGAAGTCCAACGACTTCATCCGGCTGGTCTTCCACGTCTTCAAACTCCTGAAAGACAAAGAGGCCCAAGCCATCAAGGAACTCGTGGAGGGTTTGACGGCGGACTTCGCCGGCGTCGAGTTCGCGTTCGTGACTGTCGTCGACGACCACCCGTGGATGATCCTCGACGAGAACGCTAGGGGGGTCAGCGCGGGAAAGGGGAGCAAGGGGAAGTACGTGGCACGACGCGGTTTCGCCGTTCCGATCAGCAAGAGTGAGATGCTGGTGACGGTCAAGGGACCGCGAGAGATGAAGAGCGAGTCGCAGGGCGCGCCGAAGCCGTTGCAGCTCAAGCTGCACCGCGAGTCCACGTTCACCGACATCGACTACCTGGCCGGACAGCTCTTCAGGTTCACGGCGATGTCCTGGCGGAGGCCGTACCCCTCGACGAAGCCGGTGACCATCCTGTACTCCGACCTCATCGCCGGCTTGCTGGGCAAGCTGCGCCACGTGACGAACTGGAACTCCGACGTGATTTTCGGGAAGCTGCGCTACAGCAGGTGGTTCCTGTGACCGGACCTGATAACGCGACTACCGGGCAGTTGCTCTTCAGCGCGCAGCTCAGAGCGTTCCAGCGCTGGATCGACACCGAGAATACGCCGGGCAGCCTGCACGGCATGTTCGCCCGGCAGGTCCTCGGCGATGACACGTCGATTCGATGGCACGTCGAACCAGACCTCGACTCCTGGCTCAAGGCGAACGTGAGCCGATTGGAAGACGCGCCCGCGCTCGCCGTGCTGGGGTATGTCGCGGCGGCCCAGCCGACGCGGCTTCCGGTCTTCGGCGACGTGCTGGTGCACGGGCTTGAAGGTCTGGCTGGGCGTGATCCGTACCCAGGCGACCGAGTGACCCCGCTGTACTCGGCAGGGATCGTCCTCGGGCTGCACCTCGCCGCGCGGGCGGTGCAGGACCGCGTGCCGCAGTTCCTGAGCTGGCTACAGAAGGCGCTCAACCACCCGTTGAGGGAACCCAACGACCCGTGGCTCGATCTGATGCATCAGCACGTCCTCGCTGAGCTCACCGGTGAACCGGCCTCGTTGCCGGCGTTGGCGGAGCTGGCTGACCATGCGCTCGTCGCGGCGTTCTACCTGCTCGCCTCCGGCACTGGGGTGGCCAGGGACACCCCGGAGGAGCTGCGCGCCGCACAGCAGCGGGCCATGCACGCCTTCCTGCGCACTGATCCCGTTGATCTGGAGGTTCGGCATAGCGCTTTGTGGCTGAACTTCGCCGAAGCGGTGGCCGCGGCCACCGCGGACCAGTTGGTGATCAGCGTTCCCCAGGTGAGCCAGGTGCTCAGGCGTTTTCCTCCCGCGATGAAGCGATGGGTGTGGGACTCAGCCGAGCTCAAGGACCCCAAGTGGTGGCGGGTTGACGCCGAACGCGAGGTGCAGGCCATCTTGTGGGTCATGCTCCGCGCGGTCTTCGATGACGTGGTTGACGAGGAGAACCTGCCGAAGCTCGGCCACAGCGCCTATCGCGCGGACTTCGCGCTGCCCAGCCTTGGGCTGTTCATCGAGGTCAAGTTCGTGCGCAGCAAAAGCGACTTCAAGGACGTGGAGCAGGAGGTGATCATCGACTCGGTCGGCTACCTCAAGGACAACGAGCGCTACCGGGAGATTATCGTCTTCATCTACGACGACTCGTGTTCCACGGAGCATCACGACGAGACACGTCGCGCGTTGATCGATCTCCCTGGGATCGTCGACGTGATCATCGTGTCGCGCCCAGGGGTGCTTCCGCCAGCAGACGAGCGGAAAGCCGTGGTGTCTCCCGGCGCTGCCACGAAGAGAAAGCCGTCCGCTGGCGGCAAACGTTCGAAGGCGTCCTAGTAGGGCTTTGTTAGGTGCTGTTGAGCTGGGGTTTCTCTGGGGTGATGGTGGCCTGGACGGGTTGTCGGCAGGTGTGGCAGACGCCTGTCCAGGCCGCGAGCAGGGCTTGGAGTTCGCGCAGGACTGCGTAGAGGGTCAGGCCTGCGCAGGGGCTTTTGGGGTGCGGCGGAGTTGGGTGCAGATGGCCTGGGCCACCGCGGCGAGGGTGACGTGGCGGTGCCAGCCCAGCCAGGAGCGGCCTTCGAAGTGGTCCAGGCCGAGTCCGTCTTTGAGTTCGCGGTAGTCGTGTTCGATGCGCCAGCGGATTTTGGCCAGCCGCACCAGATCCCGCAGTTTCGTGTCGGCGGGCAAGGTGGAGAGCCAGTAGTCGGTGGGTGCGGGTTTCCCAGGTGGCCATTCGGCCAGCAGCCAGCACTCGGGCAGGCTCCCGTCGCTGCCGCGGGGGATGTTGCGGTTGGCCGGTCGGACGCGCAGCGCAAGAAACCGTGATCGCATGCTCGCGGTCGGGTTGCCCGGTGACGTGCGTGATCCGTGTCGCCAGACCACGAACCGGCCCGCTGACCGTCCGGCGGCCATCACGAGGGTTTTCAGGTCAACCGGCTGGTCGGGGTAGCGCGGCTGCGGCGGCCGTCCGGCCCGGCGGTGCGGTGAACGGGGCGTCGGGGGCGAGCACGGTGGCCAGGAGCACGTGCAGGCGGTGGGTGTGCAGGCCGGCCAGAGTGTGCAGCCGGGTGAGGTCTTCGGGTTCGGGGTGTTCGCCGCGCAGGGCGAGGGCGGCGGTGTAGTAGGCGAGGGCGTCGTGGGCGGTGCGGTCGATGAGGACGACGTCGGCGTCGAGTTCGGCGGCGAGCGCGTCCGCGGCGCCGGCGGTGATGATCCACTCGGTGGAGGTGGAGGTGGAGGTGGAGGTGGAGGTGGAGGTGGAGGTGTGCCGGTTCATCTTGGAGAATCCGAGCGCGGCGGCGCGTTTGGCGAGGCCGCTGGTGCGCTGCACGGACAGGCCGGTGCTGCGCAGTTCCATTTCGATGCGGTCGGCCAGGGTGGATTTGCCGGTGGCGTGCGTGCCGACCAGACCGATCTGGATCACCATAGTGTGTCACCTTCGTGGGTGGGTGTGCCCGGCTTGCCGGGCGGGACGCCGTCGGCGATGAGGGCGTCCCAGCTGGGGTAGGTGGAGGCGATTTCGCGCAGGAGCAGCGCAGTGAGGTGGGCGTCGAAGGCGGCCCGGTGGCGATGCCCTTCGACATCGCTGGTGTCGATGCCGGTGTGCTGGAGCAGCGCGTCGAGCGAGTACCCGTCCGCGGTGGGGAGGGCGCGGCGGGCGAGGCGGAGGGTGTCGAGCACGCCGGCGGGCTCCCAGTGGGGCAGGTGACGGCGCAGCACGGAGTATTCGGTGGTGGCGTTGTGGGCGGCGATCCATTCGGTGCCCAGCTGGGCCGCGACCTGCGGGCCGACCTCGTCCCAGTGGGGCGCGTGGGCGACGTCGTCGTTGGTGAGGCCGTGGATCCGGGTGACGACACGGGAGATCGGCGTGACCGGCTGGATCAGCGTGGCGAACGCCGACCGCGGCACAGGCTGGCCGTCGACGAAGGGAAGCAGAGCGACTTCGACCGCTTCCGGGCGTGTGGCGCCGTTGCCTTCGACGTCGACGATGAGCAGCCGCGGCCAGGTACCGAAATCCATGCGTTCTCCTAGACGGCGGGCCAGCCGAGGTCGGCGCGGCCGTGCCGCTTGTAGTGGTGGGGCTTGTCCCGGTCGTGGACCTGGAACCCGAAGCGATGCTGGATCGCGTAGCGGGGTGGTTCGTCCAGGCCCGAGACCATGATTGCCCGGTCGGTCAGTTCCACCTCGCCCACCGCGCCGTAGTCGCGCGCCTGGGTGACGACCCGGTTCATGTCGGGTGTGCGCCACGCGCCCGCGCAGCGCTGTAGCTGGGCGGCTGGGCAGATGTCGCACAGTTCCCGGATGCCGTAGTGGCCGTTGTAGTCGGCCTGGCTGTGAGCGTAGGCGACCGCGCAGCTGGTCTTGCGGAACAACGGGCGTGTTGGTCCGGTGGTGCCGGGGCTGTGGCCGAAGGCGGCGAGGATGCGTTCTTCGAGGGTTTCGGGCATGATCTTGCGCCGCGCGGTGCCGCTGTAGGGCTCGGGCAGGCCGAGTGCGCGGTAGTAGTCGGCGATCTGCTGGCGGTAGAACAGGCCGGTGAACACCGTGGCGTGGGCGTGCCGGGACAGCTCGCGGGCGCGCTGGAGGTGGGCGTCGGTGTCGTTGAGGCCGGGCACGATCGGGCGCCAGTAGAGCACGGTGCGGTAGCGCTCGGCGTGGCCGAACAGAGTCTTGAGGCTGGTGGCCGCGATCGAGGAATCCACGGGTTCGATGCCGGGGTGGCCGATGTCGGAGTGGGTGACCAGGACGGTCAGGGTGATGTTGCTGAAGCCGTTGAGGACCGCGCAGTCCTCGGCGGTGACCCGCCAGCGGGTGATGACCAGGACGTGGTTGGCGAGGCCGAGATCGTCCAGCATGCCCAGCACGGCGAAGGTGTGCGGTTTGACCACCGGCAGCATCGGATCGGTTGCCCGGTTGAACAGCTGGATCGGTGTGGTGTGTCGCTGGAAGTAGCGGTGGCTGGTCAGCAGTTCGACGGCGTTGGTGTCGGTCATCAGCCGGCGTGGGAGTTTCATTGCGAAGTTATCGAAGACGTGTCGCACGCAGTAGCCGCAGTTGAGTGGGCAGCCGATGATGTGGTTGAGCGACAGGCCGGACTTGCGGTACTCGATCGGGTTGGCGAGTGAGGGTTCCAGCGCAGCAATTTCCGCGGCGGTCAACATCGGTAGTGACCGCTTACGGGGCGAGGCAAGAGGCACCGGCAGGGTTCCTTTCGCTCTGTCAGGTAACGGGAAGTGGGTCGTTGCGCGTGTGTGTTCGCCCGCCGTTGTCGGCCGGTGCTGACCGGCCACTGGGCGAGTCGCGAGTCAGCAGACGGGTGTCTTCACGACCTCGGGCACGGCGCTGAGCAGGTGGGCGGCACGGTGGCCGCCGAACCAGATGTGGAAGTCGCGCCATGCGGCGGCGGGATCGTCGGAGGTGTGAACGAGGTTGTTCACCAGCCGGTGTTCCTGTCGCGCCGCGACCAGGCTGTCGGCGCCGAGGTCGGCGCGGATCGTGCCCGGCTCGGCGGCGCTGGGGTCGAAGTGCCCGAGCAGCGCGCGCAGCCGGGCCGCGGTGTCGTCGCACTCGCCGACGGCGAGCGCGACGACGACCCGCCGGCCGACGTAGAGGCGCCGCAGGCACTCGGCGACGTCGACGTCGAGGCGATGCCGGAAGGCCAGCAGGTCCCAGTAGTGGGTGAAGATCTGCCAGTCGGCCACGGTGGTCCCCTCGGCCGCGACGATGTCCACTTCTCGCTGGACGCGATCGAGTACCGCCGTCACGAGGCCGCGTCGCAGGCAGTCGGGTTTGAGCAGCACCACGCTGCACCGGGTCCAGTCCGTGCCCGCGTCTGTGCTGGTGGACATGTCGGCTCCTGGATCTCACGGGCGCTGTCGGCGGGCATGTGATCAGGCCAGCGGCGCCGGATCAACCAGCGATGCTCGGGGTCGAGCACGCCGAGGATCTCGGGGTCGACGGCAGTGCCGGGCCGATGCTTGATCTGGCGGTAGATCTCCAGCAAGGCCACCAGACGCTGCCAGTAGAGCGGCAGCCCGGTGCGCTCGAGCGAGGTAGCGGTGTGGGCGAGCAGGTTGTCCCGCAGCCGCTGCTCGTGGTCGAGGACCTCGCCGATGATCTCCAGCGTGGTGTCCGCGGGCATCGACTGGGGTTCGAACCGCGGCGGCGGGGTGGTGGCCGCCTCATCCAAGATGGCGCGGGCGCGGGGGAGGTGATGGTCGGCGATGTGCATCGAGCCGACGACGTGGGCATAGCCGCCGAGCCGCACTCGCAGGAGGCGGGCGGCGAGTTCCTGAATGAAGGTGAAGGAGTAGACGTCGGACACCAGGCCGTGGAAGGCGTCGTTGGCGCGCATGTAACAGACCCCGTGCAGGGCGCCGTCGCGCAACAGGAGTTGGAAGGCGATGGTGCAGGACACGTCTGGGTGGGTGGTGTCGCCGATCTCGTGGGACCCGAAGATCGGGATGACCGCGCGTTTGGTGTCCGGGTCCTGGGCGATCATCCTCAGCGTGGCATCGAAGGCGCTGCTGGAGCCGGGGCCGCTTCCGGGCCGGAACAGGCGGGTGCCGTAGGCGGCTCCGGCGATGGTGACGCCGTCGGAAGCGTAGGCCGACATCCGCGGGGCGTAGTAGATCATCATGCGCAGGTCGTCGCGTCCGCCGAGGAACCACAGCGCTTCGGCGAGGTTGAACACGACGTTGGTTTTGCGGGTGGCGAACAGCGGCAGCCGCCGGGCGAGGTTGTCGATCTGGAAAGCGACATTCAACCGCTCGGGACCGGCGTTGCCGCGGGTGTTGATGTGGTGGTGCGGCCGGGTTACGAGGTCACCGAGAACCGCCTGGTATGCCTCATGGAAGCTACTGAATGACGGCGTCGTCAGTGCCGAGGTGGGTGCGGGGGCGTGGCAGGGCATTCGGCCTCCGAATCTGGACTGCGCTGTGCCGCCGGGGAGTGGCCTGGATCAGGTGCTCTTGGGCAACTCGGCGTGCTGATCGTCGCTGTACCGACGCCAGAGCCGCCGGTGCTCATGGCCGCTTGCACTCGCTGCGGTCACGACATCGGCTCTGGTGCAGGAGGTTGTCGAAACTGGTGCGCCGGACCGTGCGGCAGAACGAGCAGGTGTGCCACAGCCTGGTGACGTAGGAGAGGTACCGCTCGTCTTCCAGCCGGGGAATCGGCACCGGTGTGCTGGCGAACTCGCGCAGCTCTTCAGATTCGCCGACGTCCAACCTCGTGCCCATCGGTGCGCACCTCCCGTGCTTGATCACTCGAGGGTCCACGTTCACGGCAGCCCGCAGGAGGCCAGCGGCGGGGGCAGGAAGGGACAGGCCGGGGAAACCCGGGGCAGATTCGCCAGATCATGACTACTCGGTCTGGGCTGACTACACTTCGTGAGGTCTGGAGGAACCATGCCCGAGCCCAATCGCCTGCTGCGCGCGGCGCGGGAACGGCTGCCCTCTCCAGGAGCCCCCGGCGAGCACGCCAGCCGGTCCGAGGTCGCTGAGGCTGTCAACGCCTGGCTGTGGGAGACCACGGGCAAGAGGCACCTCTTGGACGCGCACTACCTGGCGAAGTTGGAACGCGGCGTGGCCCGTTGGCCGAACGCCGCCTACCGCTCTGGTCTCCGGCACGTGCTCGGCGTACCGGAGGACGCTGCGCTCGGCTTCGTGCCACCTCGTCGATCGGCAGGCGCGGTCGATTCGCTACAAACCCCGTCGCCGTTGCCCGGCTGGGAGCCGGGATTGGTGCTGGAGCACGCGGGCCACATCACCGATCATGACCTGGTGGCACCTTCCCGCCGGACCGTTTTAGGCGCGATCCTGCTCACCGGCGCCGCACTGGGCGCCGCGCTGGCCCCCTTCCTGCACCCCCTCGCTGTCGCGCCCGACCGGCACGGCACAGCCTTCGCAGCCCTGGAACTGGACGCCGCCGAGCAGTTTGTCAGCGTGCTCCGCACGTGGCATTCCACCCGTGGTGCCGTCTCCCGCCCCACGGTGGCCGCGCAGCTCAGCACGCACGTCGCCTGGCTCTGCGCCGCACCACAGGGCACCGCGCAGACCCTGCGCGGGTTCCGCATCGGCGCCGAGTTGGCCGACATCGCCGCCACGATGGCGTGGGACGCCGGCGAGCACCGCATCGCCCAGCGGTACTTCGTCCTGGCCGTCCAGCTCGCGCACGCAGCCGGAGATAACGCCCTGGCCGCGGTAGCACTGGCGTCCCTCGCGCGCCAATGCTTCGACCTGGAACGGCCTGCGGACGGCCTCGACGTCGTCCAGCTCGCCCAGTACGGCACCCGCCGCACAGCCACACCGCGCCTGCGGGCTGTGCTGGCGACCCGGGAAGCCTGGGCCTACGCCCAGCAGGGCGACGCACGCGCTTTTCAGCGGGCGGTCGGCCTGGCCGAGGACTACCACGCCGAAGGCGCCCGGGACGGTGACGCCACCACGCCCACCGCGCGCAGCCTCGATGCCGCCGAGCTGGCCGGGGTGATCGGCGCCCGCTACCGGGACCTGGCCCGCTACGACCCCAAGCACGCGCGCCAGGCCCAGAACTACATCGGCCGGGCGCTGCAGTTGCGCCACACCAGCCGCGCCCGGAACCGCGCTTTCGACCTGATCGGGCTCGCCCGCGCGCACCTGGTCAGCCGAGAGCCCGACCGGGCCGCCGAGCTGATCGCAGTCGCGGTGCCGCTGGCCGGCGCCTGGGCCTCCGGCCGGGTCGGGGTGAAGCTGCGCGACTTCCACCGCGAAGCCGCCCCGTTTGCCAGCGTCGCCGCCATGCGCGAGGCTCGTGAGAACATCGCTGACTTGATCGCCGCGTAGGAGAGGAACCCTGTTGCTCCGTATCGGAATCACCGGCCACTCGAACCTGACCGCCGCCACCGTGCCGCTGATCGCCGACGGCCTCCGCGCCGCCCTGGCCGAGCACTCCGGCACCGAACTGGTTGGCGTGACCTGCCTGGCCCGCGGTGCCGATCAGGTATTCGCCCGCGTCGTGCTCGACCTCGGCGGCACGTTCGAGGTGGTACTGCCTGCGGCCGACTACCGCGAGCGCAAGGTGAAGCCAAGCAACGCCGCCGAGTTCGACGAGCTGATCGGCAAGGCGACCGTGCACACCATGCCGTTCGCCCAGTCGAACCGCGAAGCGTATATGGCCGCTTCCGAGTACGTCCTGGACCACGTGGACGCGATGGTCGCAGTCTGGGACGGCGGACCGTCCGGCGGCCACGGCGGAACCGCTGACGTGGTCGACGCCGCTCGCGAACGCGGCCTGCCGGTCACCACCATCTGGCCGGACGGAGCCGAGCGCGAGTAAGCGTCAGCGCGCGAGGTCGACACCGCGAAGTACTTATCAGCCCAGCGGCGGCACAATCCGGCGAGTCAGCTCCGGAAAGCTGGCCCCCTCGACGGACGACCCGTCCGCGCGGGAAGACTCCTGGTCAAATGACTGCTGCCTGTAGCCGGAGGGATCGCCCCGCTCACGCGGGGCAGACCAACTCAAAACTCGTAAGGCGGTTCGGACTGCGTGAGCACCCGGAGCCTATTTCTTGAGGAGGCTCGCTGAGTTCTTGACCGTACGGATGTTGCTTCTGAGATTGTGAATTCGCTCGTCGAGTCGGTTGACGGTTTCGGTGCGGCCGATCGCTTTCGCGTCGAGCTGGTCGAAGGAGGTCAGCGTTTGCTTGATCGAACCGGCGCGGCGGTCGGCGAATTGTGGTTCGGGTGCTTCGGAGATGACTCGTGGCGGAGCGGGCTGTTTGAAGAGGTACAGCGTGGTGGTGCCGCCGAGCAGGGGATGGCTGCCGGCGCTGAAGGGCACCAGGCGCACTTCGAGGTGCGACAGCCGGACCGAGAGTGCCCGCAGGCAGGTGAGCTGCTCGAGCATGGTGGCGGGTCCTCCGATGCCGACGTGCAGTGCTGCTTCGCCGAGGAAACAGAGGTACCGCAGGCTCGGCTGGTCGGCGGCGTCGATGTGGGCTCGGCGGGTCATCTGGAAGTTGGCCAGTCTCCGTGCTCTGTCCGGCTGGGACTCGCTGCAGGCGAACAGCGCCTCGGCATAGGAGAGCACTTGCAGGGGCGGGGCGATCACCTCGCCGGAGTAGTAGAAGGCGGCGACGGCTTGTCCTTCGAGTTCGGCCGTCCGGCGCAGCTGTGGTGAGGCCTCGACCTCGTTGGCGGCACCGCGGGATCTGCGTCCAGTTCCGCGGCGCACCAGCGCCAGGATCGACGCCCGCCTGTCCATCGGAACGTCGTAAAGGTTCAGCAGGGCTTCGACCTCCGCCGGCTTCGGTCTGGAGCGCGCCGTCTCCAGGTCGCCGATCTTCGAAGGTGTACAGCCGAGAATCTCAGCAGCTTGGTGGCGTGCGACATCGGCTCGCACACGGAGTTGCTTGAGTAGCGCTGCGAGTTCAGCTGACGGAGGGCTCGGGGGTGGTGTGGCCATGTGCCTTTTCGTGACGTGCTCAGCGTGGTGGGGTCGTGCGTGGACGTGACATCGATCTTCGACTGACGTAGGGGCGAGTGCGGGGGGCTTGCGTCCGTGGCGATGGGCGGTTGTCGCCGAGGCGCCCGTGGTCGGGGTCGGCTCTCGGCCAGCGCACCGGTCGCTCGGTCGTTTCGAGGGAGATCCGATGCGCGATGGCTGCTACAGACCAGCGTCTCGGCCGCCGTTTCCAGGAGCGGATCTGCTGGACGAGGAGCCAGCCGGTGCCGCACGCGAGCGGTATCGCGATCGCGGCCGTGGCGGTGATGCTCCAGGCAATCATCGGCTCGGTGGAGTGTCGAGCGACGCATCGAGCGCGCTGGTCGCATGGTCGGCCAACAGGTTGGCGAGTTCGGCCAGCAGATTGGCGACTTCGTGCTGCGCAGCAGCGGGTAGTTCTCCGGCCGACATGCTCGCCGCGACTGTCAGGAGGTGGTCGTTGACCGCGCTCATCGCCTCGATCACGGCCGCGGTCACCGGACCTGCCGGTCGACCGTCTTCCGGCGGGCGGTTCACGAGGTCTCCTCATCGAAGAGTTCCAGCACCTGAGCGTCCGCGGCGTGTCGGAGTCGGTCGAGCATCATGTTCTGCAGCAGTGGATTGCGCGCGAAATGTCGCATCGACGGTACGAGGACGTGAGTGGTCCGCTGTTGCTGGAGTTCGATCACCATGGCGTCGAAAGCCTGGCGGGAACCGGTGCCGTCGTCGAAGAACAGGTCAGTCAGCTGCAGGTCGTGGTCGGCAGCGAATTCGCGCAGGGCGTGCTCGGTCTGCTGAACCACTTCATCCGGAGAGTCGGCCTTGACCTGGAGGTATCCGAAGGCCTGCTTGCACGGTGGGGACTGCATGGGCACCTCGTTTGCTCATTGGGCGACTTGAGTGGATGGGAAAGCTCTGAAACTCTCGAGGAGTTCCTTCAGATGCTCAGTGCTGAGGCCACAAAGCTGGGCGGCGTCTTTGATCGTGGCCGGGTCGAATTCGACCAGCTGGCGCCGCGGAACAGATGGCTCGGCGGTGCGCTTTATGGCCCAGGACCGCAGCGGGCGCAGTTCCGGTATGTCAGTGGTGGTGAGGAGGTGGGCGCTCACCCAGATCGTTGAAGCATCAGCCAGGTCGCGCGCGACCTGCGCCAAGAGGTCTGGCGCGTTGATGCCGATGCAGTCGCAGATCTTGACCAGCCGTTGCACGCTCATGTGCCTTATGCCCACCTCGTACGAAGAGATGGTGCTCGGGCCGATCTCGTCGTTCAGCCTTTCGCATAACTGCTGAGCGGTAATTCCTTTGCCGCGCCGCAGGGCTTGCAGACGATTGTCGAGAGCTTGGCGGTGCGCGGCATCGTATGATGATTCTGGGCCAGTGGAATCCATCGTCATTTCGCCAGCCGTTCGACGGCCAGTGCGCCGGAAAGCGATGTCACGAGAATCGACCGCTTGTTGTTCCGCTCTACTGCCGCACCGCAGGCGTTGGCCATGACGGTTCCACCATCCACTTGATCGATCGGGCCTGTTCCGCTTGTCAGCCGGGCAGCACCGACCACCAGGGGCGCAGAAGGCACGGTGGGGGTCTCGATCAGCCTTCTGTGGTGTCGGGGGCGGTTCACCCCAGCGGTCGGTGCTTCAACGACCGTATGGCGGTTACTCGCCAGTAACCCGAACTGTCAGTCCGGGTGGTTTCCTCGTTCGGGTTTGCTCACACCGGAAGGCCTACGCGGGTGGCCAGGCGGACTGCTTCGCTGGAGACCGTGCGACGTCCATTGCCGACTACCTCTCGGATGAGGTCGTGGGCCGCAGGTCGGTTGCGAATGTCTTCCGGGGCTTCCTGTTCGGCCGTCTGGAGGAGAAGCAACGCACTGGCGTAGTCGCGGCGCTGCTTGTAGCCCTTTGCCTGGTCGAGAAGGAATGCGACTCGGCGCTCGATGGAGGGCGAGCGATCGTGGTCGATCCGTTCAGCGAGTCGCAGGCCTTCGACCGCCTCGCCGGATTCCACCTCGACACTGACGGCGTACATCGCCACGTTGGTGGGTCCGAACGCCGTCCAGCAGGTGTTGCGTTCGCCGACGTGTTGGGCCAGCGGGACAGCTTCGCGAAGTCGATCACGAGCGGTCCAGGCGTTGCCGCTGCGCACTGCGGCGATGGCGGCGACGAGGAGGAGTGAACCGGTGAGCGCGATCGCGTCGGCGTCCCCGCGAGCGACCAGTTCCCTCAAACTGTCTTTGGCCCGGACCGCGACGTCCTCGGCGCCCTGTGCTTCTTTGTCAGCCAAGAGCACCTGAGTCATGTTCCAGTGAGCTGCCGCCAGCCGGACTGGGTCGTCCGCGGCTTCAGCAGTCCGGAGGGCACGGTCGGCGACCAGTAGGGACAGTTCTTTCCGGCCGATGCGTTTGGTGACCGTGCGTACCAGCCCGTACAGGTCAGCGGCGTATTGGTGGGCGACGCGCCGGCTGCGGGCCTCGGGACTTCGCAGCGCGGCTTCGGTACGCGTGATCAGCTCAGGAAGGTCACCGGTCAGCCGACTGTAGCGCTCGGGCGAGGTCTGCCAGGTGGACCATGCTGCCAAGACGTCGCCGTGCAAGACGTCGAGGTCAGGGGAGGAGGTGGGCTTTGGCGCCGGGCCGGTGAGCGCACGGCAGAGTGCGTCGCCCGCGGTGCTGGATGTCGGGGGGCGGTGGTGCACCGGGAGATGGCTGAGCAGCTGACCCGGCTCGACTCCGAGCACCTCGGCGAGCTGGACCAGTACGGGAATCGCAGGAAGCTTCTTGCCGAGTTCGATCTGATACAGGTAGTCCGGGGTGATACCGGCCAATCCGGCAACGACCGTCTTGGACTTGTGGGCGGCCGACCGGTAGAACTGGATTCGGCTTCCCACCACGCGTGCCAGATGCTCACTCATCGCGTCTCCGCCCCTCGCCGCGCAGGCCTGACCAGTGCAAATAGTAGCTCGCGCGATGCAGCCCGTCACGGGTGGCAGACTTTCGTCATGACCGCGCCCACTGCGCCGCCCCAGACCCTGCTGCTCTGGGACATCGACCACACACTGATCGAAACCCGCGGTGTCGGCCGCGCCATCTACGACCGGGCGTTCCCAGCGGCGACGGGACGGCCTCTGGCCAAGCTGGCGTCTATCTCCGGCCGTACGGAACTCGACATCATGCGCGAGTCGCTCCGCGTGAACGGCATCGAGCCAACGGAGGCGATGGTGAACCGCTTGGCGGCCGCGCTCACCGAAGGCTATGAGGACGCACGGGAGGAACTGGCAACGGTCGGTCGTGCACTACCTGGAGCCGAGGAGACCCTGGCCGAACTCGCGAGGAATCCGACGGTGCACCAGGCGGTGCTCAGCGGCAATCTGCGATCCGTGTCGCGCATCAAGTTGGAGGTCTTCGGGCTGAAACGCTTCCTCGACCTCGACAGCAGCGCCTACGGGGACGACCACGTGAGTCGACCTGAGCTGGTGAAGATCGCGCAGGGCCGGGCACGAGAACGCATTGGCGGCCGGTTCGACAACGCCGACACGGTGCTGATCGGTGATACGCCCAACGACGTGCAGGCCGCGTTGACCGCAGGCGTGCGAATTGTCGCGGTAGCCACGGGTAAAAGCTCCATGGACGAGTTGCGTGACGCCGGGGCGACCGTGGTGTTGCCCGAACTCACCGGCGCTGCAGCCCCGTTGTTCGGCTGAGTGGTCTGGCCCCGGTCGAGGCGGTCCGCCACGCTCGTGACCGCTCAGCGGACTTTTGTTGAGTGGAACTCCTCCAGCTTGGCGCGCACGTCACCGGAGGACTCCGGCTAGCCGTGCCACCGCCAGTCCGCGGCGGTAGTTGATGTTTCGCCTGGTCACGGCTGCTTCCGCGTAAGTTGAGTAACTCTATGTACCCGATAGGTTCAGATGGGTGAAGTTCAGCGGATTCTCTGTGCTTCGTTGATCACCTGCGCCTACCGTGATTGACCCGGGGGAGAACGAGGGGGCTTCGAAGGGACGGTGAGGGGGAGATGACCGCTCAGGTGGGAATCGCGGCGCGAGTTTCTCCGGGCCGCATTCCATCGAGGGCGGGGACCTCGGTAGGCGTACGTAGAAGAACTCGCTCCCGGCCGCGAACCGGGAGCGAGCAGCACTGTATCGGTTACTGCGTTCACCACTCCTTGCCCTCCATGCTCAACACCTCCTTCCAGCGAACGGACTGCGTGGACGCGCCGCCGGCCGGAATGGACGAGGAATTGTGCCGGTCGGGGAGCGTCCGTGGACGCAAACGACTCCAGTATGAAGGGCGAGGAACCCGTCATGCCTGAGCGTGCCGCTGAGCGCCCGAAGTGGGTGAGTAGCTGGAAACTGTGGACGCTGCCTGGCCGAGTGGTTGGCTACGTGCTCGGCACCGAAGTGGCTGCGCTCGTACTCGCCGGGGTGCTCGCGGCTTCTCAGCCAGCAAAAGGCCACGACTACGTCCGGTTCGCCCTTCTGCTCGGGCTCGGGCTGCTCGCAGCGGAAAGCACACGCCGGGTCGAGCAATTGCGTCGGCAGTTGTCGGACACCCCGCACGTGAACATGAGCTCGGTCTGGATCCTCGCGGTGACGCTGTTGACCACGCCATCGCTCGGGGCTGCTGCGGCTGTGGTGCTGTACGCGCATTTCTGGTGGCGGACCTGGCGTTACATCGCGTCGGTCCCGGCCTACCGTGCCGTGTTCAACGCCGCCATGATGGCGTTGTCGGCCTTCGCAGCCGATGCCGTTGCACACTGGTTCCCGGCGAACGACGTCCTGGACATCACCAAGCCGGAGCACTTGATCGCGCCGGTGCTGGTGATCGGCGTGTTTTGGCTGGTGAACTCGGTACTGGTCGCTGTGGTGATCTGGCTTTCTCAGGGTGAGGCCGGATGGAGTCGGCTGTTGGGTTGCTGGAGCGACAACGCGCTCGAGGTGTCCACTCTGTGTATGGGCGTGCTGACCGCGTCCCTGGTCGCCTGGCGCCCGTGGATGGTCGTGCTCGTACTGCCACCGTTGTACGTGCTGCACCGGAGCGTGCTGATCAAGCAGCTCGAACACGCCGCCACCACCGATCGGAAGACAGGGCTGCTCAACGCCACCAGTTGGCACAGCCTCGCCGACCGAGAGCTCGCCAAGGCGGCCCGTCACAGCTCGCCGTCTGCGGTGCTCATGATCGACCTGGACCACTTCAAGCGCGTCAACGACACCTATGGGCACCTGGTCGGCGATGAGGTGCTGCGGAAGGTGGCTGACACGATCCGCCAGCAGGTCCGCCGCCATGATCTGTGCGGTCGCTTCGGTGGCGAGGAGTTCGTCGTCTTCATGCCCGACACCGGGCGCGATGATGCCGTCCGGATCGCCGAGCGGTTGCGCGCTGCCGTCCATGCAATCCCAGCCGATGAAAAGATGCCGCGGGTCAGTGTGTCGATCGGCGTCGGCACTTACCCGGAACTGGGGCACAACCTTGAAGACGTGCTCCTCGCCGCCGACAACGCGCTCTTCGGTGCCAAGAACCAGGGCCGGGACCGCGTGGTCAGCGAAGCCGCCGCCCGCTGACTCAGCTGCCGGTGGCCCGGAGGTCGTCGCGGTTCTCCCTCGACCACTCCAGCAGTGGCCGGAGGGCCCGAAGCAGAGAGCGTCCTCGCGGGGTGAGGCTGTACCAGACAGCACCGAAGCGCTGTTCCTCCGCTTCACGTGTGATCAGTCCGTGCCCGACCGCGCGTTTGAGGGTGTCGGAAAGCACCCGCTCGGACAACTTCGAACGCTCCTCGGTCTCCCGCAGGTCGCGGTTCTCTGTCTCGTTGATCGAGACCAGCAGATCCTTGTATTGAGTCTTGCCCATCGCCAACTGCGCCAGAACGGCCACGATCCAGCGGCCGCGGAGGACCGTGAGCGCGTCCTGTAGTTCTCGCTGATACGGGACGTTCCACCCTTCCATGGGCTCAGCTAACACCAGCGGTGTCGGCTTTCGACGGCAAGACCGGCGCGTGCGCGCCAAAGGGCGAATTATGCACGCGAACGAGTGAATGCGAGTCGACGGAGTCCAGTCTCCGTGGACGCCGAGCTTGACCTCCGTCGGCGTCGCCCGGCTAAAGATGACCCATCCAGGGACGGACTGCCTGGTGACGCAGAAGCGGCGGCCGGCTGGGCCAGCAGGTGGATTCGCGCACGACGAGGGTGTGCGGAGCCCGCCGGTCCGGTCGGTCTTCGTACGGACAAGTTGAACTGGGGACCAGCATGGTGACCAACGAGCAATTCACGGCGGTCCTGAAAGCGCTGATTCGGGACCGTGGAGAATCCCAGGTGAGCTTGGCGAAGAAGCTGGGGGTGAGCCTCAGTTACCTGTCCAAGCTGACCAACGGCCAGCGGAGCCCTACTCCCGACCTCGCCGAGCGGCTCGACGCCGCTTTGGGGGGAACTGGGCAGCTCACTCAGTTGGTTTCGACGCGGCGGCCCGCCATACACATACCGCAGCAACTGCCCAGCCCGGTGAACGACTTCGTCGAGCACACCGGCTTCATGCATCGGCTCGAACAGGCATTGTCGGCAGGCAGGTCGCCGGGCGCGGTGACGACGCTCGTGATCGAGGGCAAGCCAGGGGTGGGCAAGAGCGCGACGCAGGTCCACTTCGCGAACCGTATCGGGTGGCAGTTCCCCGGCGGGGTTCTCTACGAAGATCTCGGAAGTCGACGGCCGACGGTCGAGACCCTCGGAAGATTTCTGCGGGCGCTCGGTGCTCAGGTGGCTGGCGACCTGGACGTGGTCGCCCGTTCCGCGCTCTTTCGCAGCGTGACCGCAGGACGCCGCGTGCTCGTCGTGCTGGACAACGCCACCGACGACGAGGACGTTCTCCCGTTGATGCCCGGAGCCGAAGGCACCGTTCTCGTCAGTGCTCGGACACGCTTGTCGACACTCGCTGCTGGTGCTGGAGCCAGGCATCTCGTGTTGCCCCCACTGTCCTCGGACTCGAGCCGCGCCTTGCTCAAAAGGATCACTGGCCCGGCGCGGATTGAAGCTGAGCCCGTCGCTGCGGATCGGATCATCACGACGACCGGCGGTCTGCCCGCGGCCTTGAGGGCGGTCGGTGACCACCTCGCTGCCCGCCCGCACCAGCCGCTCGGCGCCTTGGCGGCGGAAGTGCACGACGGAGGCGTCCTGCGGATTGCAAACGATCTACAGCACGAGTTCGACAAGTTGTATCAGTCTCTGACTCCGGGAGCAGCGACGTTGCTCGGCTTCCTGGGCAGGACGCCGTGCGAGGCGGTGGAGGAGCGCGCTCTGGCGCTGCTGTTCGAGAACGCCGAAGATGTGACCGCAGAACTTCGTGGCAGCAACCTCATCGAGGTGAGTGGCACCGGCCTACTTCTCGTCGAACCCTTCCGTAGCTATGCCGCCCAGAAGGCGGCGGGCAGTGACCACGACTCCCTGAATGCTGTGGTAGCCAAGCTGGTGCGCTGGTACCTCGATGCTGCGGTGCGGGCCAACGATGTGCTGGCCCCGGGTTGGGACGGCGAGGTGTTCGATCATCAGATCGGGGATGACACGGGATCCACGGGATTCGTGGCGGCGATGAACTGGTGCGATTCGGCCATCCGCCCCGCCTCGACGTTGGCGGACTGGGCCAGTCGATCCGGCTGTCCTACGCTGGCCTGGAAGTTGGCCTTGGCCTTCATGCCGTACTTCTATGTGACCAAGCGTTGGGAGCCGTGGCTGCATCTGGCCTCGATCGGCGTCTCCGCTGCGCGAAAGGCCGGTTCTGAGCTCGGTCTCGGCCGGTGCTTGCACAACTTGGGCTGGGCTCAACTCGAGCTTCATCGCTCGGATGAGGCGTGCCGGAACTTCCGGGAGGCTCTGGCGTTACAAGACGCGCTCAGGGACGACCGCGGCCGCGCTTGGACCATGCTCGGCCTCGGGAGCGTGGCCAGTGAGCAAGGCGACTGTGTCGAAGCCACGAGAATGTTGGATCATTCCGCATCTCTTTTCATGCAGACCGGGCTGCCGTTCGGCGCCGCGGTGGCCCGGTCCTTGCAAGCTGGGGCTTTTACACGCCAAGGGCACCATGATCAGGCTCACCAGTTGCTGCACCAAGCGCTCGAGCTAGCCATCGAGACCGAGGTGCGCCCGGTGGAAGGACTGGTCAGGCACCTACTGGGCGATTGCCATTTGGCCAGGCGCGAGGTTCGGTACGCGCTGGTCCAGCTGGATCGTGCACTGGCACTTCGACGGTCGACCCGGCAACGCTGGGCGGAAGGGGAGGTGCAGCTCAGCCGCGCGGACGCCTTGGCCGTGCTCGGCGATCCGAAGCAAAGTAAGGCCGCATTGAGAAGCGCGATAGAGATTTTTGACGAACTCCGAGACCCGCGCGCGCTCGAAGCGCGTGGGCGATTGGCCGCTTTGTGCTGTGCAGTCAGTGCAGACGTCGATCAACATGCTCATGTTTAGTCGAGCGAGCACAAGTTGTGCGAGTTTTGTGCTAACTCGAAACCGCCTGTGAAGGTGTTCTGTACCGCATTCTTTGATTGCAAGAGCCGTCATCAGTTGGATATCGATCACGCGGCACCGTCGTATGGCAATCGGAGTGCTGAACATGGAACCCTCGAATTATTCGACCAATCGAATTCGTCGCCCGCTGGGAGCGGGAGTCGCTGTTGTCGCCCTGCTGGTTGGCGGCACGGCCACGGCTTCAGCTGCACCACTGTCTCCCGGCAGCGTAGCGGAAAAGTGCGGCTACCTCGGCTGGGGGAAATACAACCACTGCGATGGAGGCTCGGGGGCGACCGTCATGCTCGACGTCGAAGACCTGTGGGGCGGCATCAGCCTTGTCTGCGTTCGACCGGGGATCACCGACGTTCAACCCTACGTCGATTATCGGGTGACGGGTGCGTGGTGGAATGGTGGCGTCGGGTGTGCCCCTGGCGGCCATAGTTGACCAATCGAGCCCGGGGTCGGTGCGCCAATCGATCCCTACTGCGGGTGGTGGGCGCCCGTGCCCCCGTTTAGCGTCCACCACCCGGCCCGTCGAATGGAGAATCAAAATGCTCACTCTCGTGCAGGTGTCAGATGGACAATGCGGTATGGGTGCCGCTGCTTGGAATCATGGGTGCAGTAGCGGGCGCGTCGATGTCAGCCGTGACACGGCACGCGCTGACCGTCGAGCCACCGTCGTGGTGGACTTCGCCGGTGACCGGCGGAGGCGCCACGGCGGTCTTGATCGTCATGGTGACCTTATGGCTACCTTGGAACGCCGAACTCGCCGTGTTCAGCGCGCTGGCGGTGTTTTCGGTCCCGCTGGTGGTAATCGACATCGCCGAACATCGGCTTCCTACGGCGCTGCTCGGATCCTGCTTCGTGACGACGACGGCGATTCTAGTGGTCACCGCATGGGTTCGGGCCGATCTGATCAGCGCGGCGCGCTCGGTTGCGGCTTCGATTGCCGTCACCGCGCTACTCCTGCTTGTGGCGCTGCTCAGCGGCGGGGGCCTTGGTGCGGGCGATGTCAAGCTCGGCGGTGTGCTCGGCTTGTTGTCGGGATGGGTCAGTTGGTCCACGCCGGTGCTGACCTTGCTCGCTGCCACGACGGGTGCGGCTGTGCTGCTTGCATGCCGAGCAGCCATCTCGCGGCGCTGGTCTTCTTCGCCAATGGCGTTTGGTCCGTTCCTGCTGGCCGGGGTGTACACCGCGCTGGTGTTTCAGGTGCCGACGTGACAACGGCGGGCGATTTCACTCGAACGAGTACATCTTGGCTCGAGGGGCGAACAGACGGTTGTCAGGTGCGCGAGTGCAGTGCTGCCCTCGAACGACTGAACCTGACAGCAGACTCAAGCGGGCGGAACGCCGCGGGCATCGGCGACTATCCGATGAGGGAGAACGCGATGGACCGGCTTCACCCGGGGCCTCGGTGGGTTGCCGCACTTTCGGCAAGCACGACGCTCCTGCTCGGCGCGTGCAGTTCCGGCAGCGCTCCAGCGCAGCCGCCGTCCCCGTTCACCTATCCGTCGTCCTCACCGCCCAGCCAGCCTGCCAGTCCCAGCGTCGCTACCACCGAGCAACAAGCCATCACGGCCTACCTGGGCATGTGGAACGACATGGCCGTGGCGGGGGAGACCTCAAATTGGCAAGATCCCAGATTGAGCCGGAACGCCACCGGTACAGCTCTCACCAACATCACCCGCGGCCTGTACGCGAACCAGTCCAACGGCCTCGTGAGCAAGGGGCGGCCGAAGAGCTCTCCGCGGGTGCTCTCCACCGAGACCGGCAAGATCGTCATCGAGGATTGCGGCGACAGCAGCACCTGGTTGCTGTACCGCGCGGACACCGGAGCGCTCGCGGACGAAGAGCCTGGCGGTCGACGGCACATTAACGCAGTGGTCGAACGGCAATCTGACGGCGTCTGGCGCGTCACGGACTTCGGAATTCACGAGCTCGGCTCATGTTGACCAGAATCCGGCGAATTTCTGTGTGCGTGGTAGGCCTGACCTTGATCGGCGGGGGGACTGCAACCGCCACCGAACCATGGGGTGGCATCGATTGCAGCCAGAGCCCTTCTCCCACCTGTGATGTGGCAGTGGGCACTCCTGGGTCGCCAGGCCACCTTGGCCCGGCGCCGTCGGGTGTCGGCAAGACGGCAACGGCACCTGGCTCTCCGGCGTCGAATTGCACGTACGTTGCCAGCGGCTACACCGGACCGCCGGGGTCGACGTCTGGTCCCTGGTACACGCACGAGTGCACGATGGGCGGGTCGGCAGCTGGTCTGCCGGTGCAGATCCCGCAGTTCAGCCCAGGCGAGGTAGCCCGTATCGCGCGGGGTCAACTGCGCTTGCCCAGTCCGGTGATCGCTTCGAGTCCAGCTGGTACGCAGCTCGTGCGGCTGCCGACGTGGCTATGGCTGGATGGTGCGTCGTGGCGTCCGTATTCCTCGACCGCGTCCGTCCCTGGGGTGTCGGTCACGGTGACCGCGACTCCGGCCGAGGCGGTGTGGTCGATGGGTGACGGGACCACGTTGACCTGCACCGGCCCGGGAACGTCATTCCACAAGGGCGGTGACCCGCAGGCCGCGTCGCCGGATTGCGGGCACATCTACCACCGGCCGTCGGCCGGTGCCCCGGACGAAAGCTTTCCCGTGATCGCCACGGTGCACTGGACGATCATGTGGTCCGGCGCCGACGCGTCCGGCACGCTGCCCGATCTGACGACCAGCGCGTCGACCGCGTTCAGGGTCGCCGAAATGCAGGCGCTCGGAATCGGCTGACGCCGCACTTCAACCGAATTGGTTTTTTTCCTTTTCTCGACCGCGCGGGAATTCGTGGCGTGGGTGAGCTATGCCTGGAGGCGCAACGTGATCAGCTCTGACACCACTCCTGATAAGGCGGCTGGTCGGCAGGGTTCGTGGCTGGATTCGACCGGCTCGCCGGGATCGCCGCGGCGATCCCGGCGACGGCTTCCGCAGTTGCTGCTCGGCGCGCTGCTGATCGTGCTGTGCGTCGGGGGAGCGCTGTGGTGGTCCAGTGCTGCCCATGACCGGTCGCCGGTGCTCGCGATGGCGCGACCGGTCACGGTCGGCCACGTTCTCTCTGAGGCGGACGTCCGCATCGTCGATGTCTCCTTCTCGGTCGGGGTGTCGACGGTGCCGGCCGACCGGATGGTGACTGTGGTGGGCCGGCCGATGGCGACCAGCCTTCCCAGCGGGACGCTCCTCACCCCGGACAGTGTCGGCAACGCGTTGATCCCGGCGGCAGGCCGGGCGTTGGTCGCGGTCGGCGTGAGGCCTGGGCAGTTTCCACCCGAACTCGCTGCCGGAACTCCGGTCGCCGTGGTCGTCACCGCCGCCACTCCGGAGGGAGCCTCGACCACTGCACAGGGCCAAGGCCCGGGTTCGTCCTGGGGGGCCACGGTCGTCGGCGTGGCCTCCGCTGGCACGGACCAGACGACAGTGGTGTCCCTGGACCTCGACACTAGGAGCGCGTCGCAGCTGGCACAGGTTCCGGCCGGGCAGCTCGCGCTGGTGATGCAGCCTGCGGGAGGTGGTCGTTGATGTTGATCGCCGTGTGTTCAGTGAAGGGCTCGCCGGGAGTGACCACCGTGGCCGTGGCCTTGGCGCTGAAGTGGCCAGAGGCCGAGAGCGTCCGCCGTCTGGTCGCTGAGGTCGACCCGTCCGGGGGTGACCTGGCGATGCGGTTCGGCCTGCCGACCACCCCGGGCTTGGTCAGCCTGGCCGCCGCCGCACGCCGCACCTGCAACCCCGCGGTGGCGTGGGAGCACACCCAGGCTCTGCCCATCGGGGCCCGCGCGCTGGTAGCCCCGCCCGGCGGCGCGCATGCCCGCTCGGCGCTGTCCACCCTGGCCACCGCCCAGGACACGCTCGTGCTGTCCGCCCTGGCCCGCGAGCCAGGGGTAGTCGTGCTGGCCGATTGCGGCCGCGTCGATCCCGGATCACCGGCTGAGGCGATTGCGCGCTGCGCCGACGCCCTGCTCCTGGTGACCGGCTCTCACGGCGACGACCTCGCCCACACCGCGGCACGCCTGGGCGAGCTGGCCCGCTGGACACCGCGGCCGGGTCTGCTGCTGACCGGGGACGGCTATCCGACCGCCGATGTCGAGCGGGAGCTGGGTGTGCCAGCGATCGGCCGCATCCCGCACGACCCGGCCGCTGCTGCCATCTTGACCGGGCGCCGGCCACCCCCGTCCCGTCGCCGCGGCCAGAGCGGTCTCGCCCACCAGGCAGCGGCCCTCGCCCGCACCCTCGCCGGTCCCGCTGCCTCGGCCGCTGCTGCGCCGCCGCCGACCACGCCGGGGGCCGTGCCAGGCGTGCCTGCCCAGCAGGTGCGCTACCGGCCGGGCGGCGCTGTCGTCACTCCGCTTGGACCAGGGCTCCCTCCATCGTGTCTGGTGCCCATGCCGTGGGAGGTCAGCGACTCGCATCGCAACGGCCATCAGCCCGGCACCGCAGGGAAGGAGCCACCCACATGACCCGCACCGACTACCCTGCCGTGCCCGGCGGCCTCGACGGGGCCGAGCATCGGCTGCGCGCCCGGCTTCGGCAGGCGCTGACCACGGACCTACCCAGCCAGGTCGAGGCCGCCGCCCGCGCCAGTGGCTCCGCGTTGCCCCTGGCGCGGCGCCGGGAGATCGGCCGCGAGGTCCTCGACACCGCGGTCGCCAGGCACAGCGAGGCCGAGCTTCTTGCAGGACACGTTTTGGTCGATGCCCCGTCTGAGCAGCGGGTCGTCGAACAGGTCCTCGACGAGACCTTCGGCCTCGGGGGGCTGCAGCCACTGCTGGCCGACCCGTCGGTGGAGACGATCGCGGTCAACCGCTACGACCGAGTGTTCGTCCAATACAACGACGGCCGCCGCGTCCAGGTCGCCCCCGTGGCGGCTTCCAACGAGGAACTCACCGAGCTAATCCGCACCCTCGCCGCCCGCGCCTCCTCCGAGGAGCGCCGGTTCGATCGCGGCAGCCCCGCGTTGAATCTGCAGCTGCCCGGAGGCGAACGTCTTTTCGCGGTACTCGGCTTGACTGCGGGTGGGGTGACGGCGTGCACGATCCGCCGGCACGGCTATCTCACCGCCACCCTCGCCCAGTTGCGCCGCCGCGGCACCCTCGACGTCGGGCTGGAGCGGTTCCTGCGCGCGCTGGTCCGGGCACGCAAGAACGTGCTGATCACCGGAGGCACGGGGGCAGGTAAAACCACGCTGCTGCGGGGCTTGGCGGCGGAGATGGATTCCCTGGAGCGCGTCGTCACTGTCGAGGACGCTTTCGAACTCGGCCTCGGCCTGGATCCCGAACTGCACGCCGACGTCACCGCCCTGCAGTCCCGCGAACCCAACGTCGAAGGCGAGGGCGCCATCGACCAGGCCGAGCTGGTCCGCTGGGGGCTGCGCATGTCCCCGGACCGCGTCATCGTCGGCGAAATCCGCGGCGCCGAGGTCATCCCGATGTGCAACGCGATGAGCCAAGGCAATGACGGCTCCATGGCCACCCTGCACGCCTCCAGCTCGAAAATCGCGTTCACCCGCCTGGCCTCCTACGCCGCGCAGGGCCCCGAACGGCTCCCGTTGGAAGCCACCGCCCTGCTGGTCGCGAGCGCGGTGCATTTCGTCGTGCACCTCGACCGGGCCGCCGACCGCACAACACGGGTGATCGCCTCGATCCGCGAGGTCATCGACGCCGAAGCGGGAGCGGTGATCTCCAACGAGGTCTACCGCCGAGGCCCGGACCGCCGCGCGGTTCCGGTGGCCGGAGCGGTGCGCACCGACACCCTCGACGACCTGGTCGCCGCCGGATTCGACCCGGACCTGCTGGCCCGACCGGAGGGGTGGTGGACGCCATGAGCCTCGACACCAGCACCATGCTCGCCGCCGTGCTCGGCTTGGGAGCCGCCGTCGGCGTTCTTCTGATCGTGGCCGCCTGGCACCAGCCCGCAGCGGCGGCGCAGCCCTCGCGGCGCGCCGGGCTGATCCGAGCCGCCCGCGGCCAGGCCGGCGACCGGCGCGCGCTGCTGCGCGTCGTCGTGGCGGTCGGCGCGGGCGTGCTGACCGGGGCCATCACCGGATGGATCGTCGGCGCGGTGCTGGCCGCCGCCGCGGTGTGGTTCCTGCCCCGCCTGGTCGGCCCGGACCGCACCCACACACAGCGGGTCGCGCGAATCGAGGCGATCGCCTCGTGGACGGAGATGCTGCGCGACGTCCTGTCCGCCGCGGCCGGGCTCGAGCAAGCCATCCTCGCCACCGCCCCGCTCGCGCCCGCGGCCATCCGCGGCGAGGTCGCCGCCCTCGCCGCGAGGCTGGAAAGCGGCCAGCGCCTCGCGCCGGCGCTACGGGCCCTCGCACGCGAGCTCGACGACCCGACCGCGGACCTCGTCCTCGCCGCCCTGGTCCTGGCCGCCGAGCACCAGGCCCGCCAGCTTGGCGACCTGCTCGGCTCGCTGGCCACCACCGCCCGCGGGCAGGCCGCGATGCGGATGCGCGTGGAGACCGGCCGGGCCCGGACGCGAACGTCGGTGCGGGTCATCGTGGCCACCACACTCGCGTTCGCCGCCGGGGTCGTGGTCTTCAACCGCGCCTACCTCGACGTCTACAACACCGCCACCGGCCAGATCGTCCTGCTGGGCATCGGGGGCCTGTTCGCCACGGGGTTCGCCTGGCTCGCCCGGATCGCCACCAGCGGACGGCAGACACGCGTGCTCGCCCTGGACGCCTCGGACCTGACCGGGGCACCTGGCGGCGGCGAAGCGAGGGTGAGCGGAGGTGAACGCTCGTGATCCCCGCGCTCCTCTTCGGCGCCGGTACCGGTGCGGGCCTGTGGCTGTTGCTGACCTGGACGCTGCCGCCGGCGCCGACGCTGAGCGACCGGCTCGCCCAGGTGGGCTCGCGACCACCGGCCACACCGATCGCCGCCGCGGCGGACGCCGCCTGGGTGCGCCGCTGGGGCCGGGTGTTCGCCCCGGGCCTGCGGATGCTCGGGCTGCCCGGCACGAAGATCGAGGCCGATCTGCGAGTCACCGGCCGCGGAGTCGATACCCACCTGGCGTCGAAAGCCCTGCCCGCCATCGCCGGGCTGCTGGCGCCGTGGCTGCTGGGAGCGCTACTGGCCCTGGGCGGGCTCTCGCTCGATGTGGAGGCGCCGCTACTGGCCGGGCTGCTGCTCGCCGCCCTCGGCTTCCTGACCCCTGATCTCGACGTCCGCGCCAAGGCCACCCGGCTCCGGCGAGAATCCCGCGACGCACTCTCCGCATTCCTGGACCTCGTCGGGATCACTCTCGCCGGAGGCGCCGGGATCGAGGCCGCCCTCGGCGACGCCGCGGCCGTCGGAGCCGGACCGGCGTTCGACAAGATCCGCCGCGCGCTGCACGCCGCGCAGTTGACCCGCACCACCCCGTGGAACACGCTGCGCCAGCTCGGCGAGGAATTCGACATCACCGAACTCGCCGAACTCGCCGCCTCGATCTCCCTGTCCGGTACCGAAGGCGCCCGCGTGCGCGCGTCGCTGGCCGCGAAAGCTCAGGCCCTGCGGACCCATCAGATCACCGACGCCGAGTCCGATGCCCAGGCCGCCACCGAACGCATGGCCCTGCCGGTCACGTTGCTGTTCCTCGGCTTCCTGGGATTCATCGCCTACCCCGCGGTGATCCAGGTCCTCAATGGACTTTAGTCCACTCATTGTCCCTCCTCGTTACCGCGAAAGGCATTGCGCCACAAGGAAAGAAGGCACCACCATGTTGCACTATGTCCGTACGCTCTGGGAGTTGACACGCAGCCGAATCATCCTGCTACGCGCGGACCCGGAGCGCGGGGAGATCACCACCACCGTCATCGTCACCGCCCTGATGGCCATCGCCGCGATCGCCATCATCGCGATCATCGTGGCGAAATTGACGGACAAGGCGAACTCGATCAACCTCGGGCTCGGCTGACGATGCTCACCACAGCCGCCCGCGCGCCGGCCGAGCGTGTCCGGCGCGCGCTGCGGGGAGACCGGGGCGAGGTCACCGTCGAACTCGTCATCGCAACCCCGTTGCTGTTACTGGCATTACTGGCCATCACCCAGTTCGCGCTGTGGTCACACGCCACCCACGCCGCCCAAGCCGCCGCCTCCCACGCCCTGGCCGCCGCCCGAACCCAGGACGGCACCACCAGCGCCGGGCACGCCGCCGGGCAGCGCCTACTCGACGACCTCGCCGCCGGGCCGCTGCGCGAGCCGAACCTCGCGGTCTCCCGCGGTGCGACCGCGGTGTCGGTGAGTATCCGTGGCGAGGCCGCCGCGGTCCTGCCCTGCGTGCACCTGCACGTGCACGCCGAAGCCTCCGGTGAGATCGAACGCTTCGTGCCCGACACCGCGCCCTAGCTCTTCTGGTGCAGCGATGAATTGGCGACCGGTCGAAAGGAAACCCTGATGACACAACATGATCCGCCCGACACGGCGATGCCCGTGCACGCGGCGACGTTCCTCGACGGGCCGGATTCGATGCTGCTCAACCCTGACATCCCGGAGTCTCAGTGGCGCGGCGAGCGGGTCCGCGCAGGACTGCGTCCGCGGACTGTCCTCACCGGACTGGCCAGTGTCGCCTTGGCGGCGCTCGCGGCGGCATCGGGCAGCGGGTTCGCCGCGGTTTTATCCTCCGGTGCCGGAATCCTCACGGTGGGCGCGAGCCTGGTCGCCGGCTGGTACAGCGCCGCCCGCATGCTCATCGACCACCGCCACGGCCCTGGCAGTCCCTGCCGGCTGGATCGCGTGCGGGGCGAGTTCTTCTTCCGCGGTCGCGACTTCGCCGATCTCGGCACCGCGAGTTACGCGGTGCGGACCCTGATCGCCGGGGTGGGCGAACTGCACCGCAGCCCGGCCCGGGAGTGGATCGACCCGGGTGTGCCGCGTGAGGTGCATGCGGTGGTGTGGCAGGCGTTGTGTTGCCTGGACCGCACCCGCGCCGCCCGGACCCTGGCCGGCGAACTCGCCGCCGATCCCGATGCCGCGGTCGGTGAGCTGGCCGCCGCGGCACGCGAGGCCGTCACGGTGATCGACGACGCGGTGAACGAGGTCGTGCGGCACCTGCACGGCTGCCTGGTGCTGACCCGCGCCTGGGAGGCGAAACTGCGCCACACCGCGCTGTCCACCCGCACGGACCACATACTCGCCGCCGTGCCCGACCCTGCCGAAGTCCGACGCCTGTCCGAGGCCGCGGAAGCGTTGCCGCAGAACGTGTTCGCCTACATCACCGCCGCCCGCGACATCACCGGAGCTGGAACGTTCCCGTGGGAACACCCGACCTCGCAGTGGTCGCGACGTCTCCGCGTCCTGCTTAGCCGCGGCACCTGGACCGGGAGAGCGCTGGCGCGGCGAGTCCGGTCACGGGAGGGCCTGTCGTGACCGGGGACGTGCTGAAGGCGGCCACGGTCGGTATGCGGCGGTGGTGGGCCGCCGAGCGCGGCTCGGTGACCGCCGAGGCCGTGCTGGTGACCCCGCTGCTGGTGATGCTGCTGGTGTTCCTGGCCGTGGTGGTGCACCGCGGGGTCGACGCCCGGCTGCGGCTCGACGACGCCGCGCACCAGGCCGCCCGCGCCGCCACCCTGCACCGCGGCCTCCCGGCCGCCACCGCCGCCGCACGCGACACCGCCAGCGCCGCGCTCGCCCATGCCGGGCTGGTCTGCCGGGATGTCACCACCACGATGTCCGGCTCGCTCGTTCCCGCCGGGACCGTGACCGTCAGCCTGCGCTGCACCGTCGACTTCGGCCAAGCGCTGCTGCTCGGCGTACTCGGCGGGAAAATCCTGGAATCGACTGCCAGCGAGGTCGTCGACACTCACCGGTCCTGGCACCAGGGGGAGGGTTCCTGATGGCCGGCTCAGCGCGCGAGCCAGTGCTGCGGGACGCAGGCGCGGACCTGGGCGCCGGTCAAGCTCCGATGCTCGAGCAACCCCGTGGCGACACGGCCGATCTCGGTCCAGTACCGGTCGATCAGGTCTTGGGCGATGCCCGCCCACAGGTCGGGCTGCCCGGCGGCGAGGCCGTAGGCGCGGCGGGCGTCGGCGATCACGGCAAGGTCGTCGTGCCCGCCATGCAGGTAGGCGTCGAGGCGGACGTCGTCGGCGGTCACCTCCTCGCGGCTGCGTCCGGCCGAGCTGGTCGTGTCGAGGATGTGACGGGCTTGGGCGAGCGGTCCGGCGTGCGCGACGACCGCCAGCGTGGACAGATCGACCCGGCGGGGCCCGACCGCGGTGAACCCTGCCCGTCCGGGGGTGCGGGGCCGCAGCGTGACGTAGCGCAGCGAGCGGCCTTGAAGCAGGTAGACGACCGCGTGTCCGGCCTCGTGCCAGGCGGTCACGCGGTCCTCGCCCGCCACGGGCGTTTCCTGCGTCTCGGGCACGGTCACGGCGACCATTCTGCTCACCTCGCCGGCTCGTCGCGCACCGGCGTCGCCGGCGCGGCGCGACGTCGGCTGTGGTGGTGGCGGGCCGAGGAAGGCCGGGTGACCGCCTTCGTGCTCGCCCTGCTGATCGGGCTGCTCGCCCTGACCGGGCTGAGCCTGGACGGCGGCCTCGCGTTGGCGAGCAAGGTGCGCGCCGGCGGGCAGGCCGAGTCCGCCGCCCGCGCCGGCGCCCAGGCCCTCGACCTCGCCGCGTATCGCGCCAACGGCGCCGTTCAGCTCGATCCCGCGCGGGCGCGGGACCTGGCGCAGCGATACCTGAGCAGCGTCGGCGCCACCGGCACGGTCGAGGTGGCCGGGGACACCGTCCTCGTTGAGGTCACCGGCACCTACCGAACCCAGCTGCTCTCGCTGATCGGAATCGACGACATACACACCCATGGGCGAGGCGCCGCCCAGCCGCAGCGCGGAGTCACCGGCGAGGACCTTGATACCGGGGATTCCGGCGCAGTGATAGGCGGCAACTGACGTGCTCGCCAGGCTGAGTGACCCGTTACAGTCAAGATCCCTGACCTGGCGCACGCCATCTGATTGCCTGCGATCAGCCATCGGACAGACCCAGTTCCAGTCGTGCCGCAGTCACGAACTCTTCGTTCGCTCGGCTCAATTGCTCAATGAGTTCTCCCGGCGTGCCTTGTTCCGGGTGGTCAGAGGTAGCCGCGACGACCTGCCGAGACCGGAGGACAAGCCGCTTAGCGGCATCAGGTGTCGTCTGCCGCTCCGATACGAGCCTGACAACTCCAGCCGAGGCTTCGAGCTTCTCCTCGTAGGGAATAACGCTCTCGTCAAGATGCGGCACGTTGCCATCGGTCTTTTCGGAACCCTGGCTAGCCGAAGTTCGTGCAGCGGCGTGGACCGCGAACACCACGTACTGGCGGTAGGCAAGCAGGAAATCGTTGTAAGCCGAAAGCCGGATATCGCGCCAGTGACGAGCGTGCTCTCGTCGCCACAAACGCTCTTGATTCCGTGTAGTCAGCCAGCCGCCCAGCATCACTCCGATCAGCGTGGCCACCGGTGTTATCACGCTCGACGCAACATTCATCGCCACCATCCTCGGCTGGTCGTCTATGCCGCTTCGAGGATGCATGGAGCGTCAACGGGACGTCGAGCACACCACCAGCGTGGTGATGACGGTCAACACCCGACGTTTCCCCAAATATCCGACCGTCAGTCGGCGCCGTTGTGCGAGTTGACCCATCTCGGCCGGGCCAAGGGCCTCGACCCCAGATACCGGCCGGCCAGAGAACCCACGACAGTTCCGGCAATCGAGTCCTGACTACGGCCGCACTGTCACGGCGAAGGAGAACCCACATGGTCACCTCGGAAGACGAGATCGCCCGCCGCATCTCGGAACGAGACTCTGCACGCAGCGCGCGCCGGGCACAAGCAGCTACTACCGTCGGCGAGCTGGCCCGCCGGCACGACGAACTCGCCACCCAGCTCGCCGAACTCGAGCACCAGCTGGGCGAGGTCCTGACCGCGGCTGGCGACGTCATCGACGTCCCCGAGCTGGCCCACGTCACCGACATCCCCGCCGCTGACCTCACCCGCTGGCGCGAGCAGGCCACCAAACCCGCCCGCAGCGGCAAGGGTAAACGCTCGAGCGCGAGAAGGAACATCACTAGCGGCAAGGACAGCCCAGCTGTGGCTGAGCCGCCTGCCGCGCGCACTGGATCACCGGCACCTGCGGTACCCGCATCCACTGGCACTGCCGGGGTAGCGGTTGGCCCGGCGAGTAGCTGATGGCGGCGCCGTCTGGCCGCAGGCCCATCGCCCGCTTCGTGTGGCGACTGGGCCGGGCGGCGCGCGGGCTGCTCGCGGCCGCCCTGCTGGTCGCGCTGGTGGCTGGGTTGCCGTGGGCGCTGATCTACGGCGTGGGCTGGCGGCTGCCGGACCACCTGCCGGGCTTGCAGGAGATCGGCGCGGTGCTCATGGCGCCGATGTCGAGCAGTTTCTTGCTCGATACCCTCGCCTGCTTGGCGTGGCTGCTGTGGCTGGTGTTCCTGGCCCACCTCGCCGCGTGCGCCCTCGAGGTCGCCCGGGGTGCGCGGTGGCCGGATCTTCGAGCACAGACAGGGCCGGTGCGCCGGGTCGCGGCCGTCCTCGTCGGCGCCGTGCTGATCGCCGTGCTGGGCCGCACTGCCACCGCCGCACCAGCTGCCCCGGCCGGTGCCGCCCGGCCCGTCGGCCACGCCCCGGTGGCCGTGACCGCCCCCGCCCGGACCATGCCGGTCGTCAGCGAGCACGCCGGCACCCAGCCGTCCCAGGGCCAGCTCCCGGCCGAGCCTGGGACCGAGCGGGTCCGCCCACCGCAGGACGGCGTGCACGACTCGCTGTGGCGGATCGCGCGACGCTGCCTGGGCGACGGGAACCGCTGGCCGGAGATCTGGAACCTCAACCAGGGCAGCATCCAACCCGGCGGGCGGACACTGACCAACCCGAACCTGATCCACCCCGGCGACACCCTCCGGCTTCCCGAGACCAGCATCCCGCCCGCCCCGGCGCCCGCACCGGAACAGGTGCCCACGGCCCCCGATCCCAGGACCCAGCCGACACCTCCGGCACCGAACACCGTCACACCAACACCACCGCCGCCGGAGCCCGCTCCGTCCACCGCCCCTGTCCCGACACGCGAGAACGGCACCGCCACCGACCAGCACGCCGGAAGCGCGGTGACGTGGGGGAGCGGTGAGGTGTTCGTCAGCCTGGGCCTGGCCGCGGCGGTCAGTGCCCTGCTGGTGCTCGCGCGGCGGCGCCACCAAGCCCGGTACCGGCCCGGCAGCGGCCGGCGTGACGACGGCCTGCCGGTCGCGCCCGTGGTGTACCAGCTGCGCCTGGCGCACCTGCGTACCCAACACCACGACGAAGACACCGCGCTGGAAGCCGAGGGCAACCAGGACGTCGGCGACCCCGCTGCGCGATCGACGATCGGCACCCGCAGGCACGCAGGAACCGGGGACGTGCGCTTCGAGCGGATACTCGCGACCCGCACCCGCCGAGTAATCGGCGCCACCGCCACGTCCGGCGCCGGACCGGAACACCCACCATCAGCGGTGGATATCGCCCTCGACGCGACCGCCCGTAGCGCTGACGGCGAGACCACGAACGCCCCGGCGGGCGAGGGAACTCACATCGCCCTCGACCTGGCTCACGTGCACGGCCTCGGCCTGGTCGGGCCTGGTGGCTACGCCGCGGCCCGCGCTCTGCTGCTCGCCCTGCTCACGAGCGCCCCCGCAGGCGCACCGGCACCCGAGGTGTGGGTGCCCGCCGCGGACCTGGCCCGTCTGCTCGGCGTGCCCGTCTCCGCCACGCGGCTGCCGGACACGGTCACCGTCACAGCCGATCTGGACACCGCACTGGCTGGCCTCGACGACCCGGCACCACAGCGGCCCACCGTCCTGATCACGGCCCCTCCCCGCGACCCCCAGCAACAGAGGCGGCTGCAGCACCTGCTCGACAACCACGCCCAGCACGGCCTCACCGCGCTGCTGCTGGGCCAGTGGCGCGCCGGGGCCACCGCCTACGTCACCGGCCGCGGGGTCATCTCCGCGACCGACCCCGGCCTCGGCGAGCCCCTGCGCGGTACCCGCGCCTTCACCTTGCCCGACACCGCTACCGTCGACCTGCTGGCCTTCCTGCACACCGCGCAGCCCCGCGACCGTGCTGGCGACGGAAGCGATGCCCCTGCGCCGCGGTGTGCGGCGGTGCCGGCGGCCGAGGCTGCCCCGACTCAGCCGCACCACGCCGGAGGTAGCCCGGATCGCCTGGAGATCACCTCGGGCACCCCCGCGCCGGAACCGTGCGACGCCGAGGCCGATACACCCGCCGGCGCGTCCCGTCCGCAGCCCGCGGCGGACACGGGCACGGCGCCACTGGTGCTGACGGTGTTCGGCGCCCCGGTACTGCAGTGGCGCCCCGCCCCCGCACAGCCCGAATCCGAGCTGCGTGATCTGTCCGGTGCGCTGAGCAGCCGGCCGCTCGAACTGCTGGTGTATCTGGCAGTGCACCCCGCCGGGGTGTCCCGGGACAAGATCGTCGACGCCCTCTGGCTTGGGCAGCCGCCCCGCGACCCCGCCAGTGTGCTGCGCACGATCCTCTCGCGGATGCGCCGCGCCCTCGATACCGCTACCGGTGGTGCCGTCGCCGACCTCGTCGTGGCTGAGCACGGGCGGTACCGGCTCGACCCGGCCGTGGCGGACGTGGATTACTGGGCCTTCGCCGATGCCGTGACCGCCCGCCGCCGCGCCACCATATCCGAACGCCGCGCCGTCGCCTGCGAGGCGATCGTGGCGCACTACGGCGGCCTGCTGGCCGACGGCCTGGACGCCGAGTGGCTCGTCGCCGCCCGGGAAGCGACCCGGCGCGACGCGCTCGACGCCGTCGCCGCGCTCGCCCGCGCCCGGGTCGAGCACGATCCCGACTACACCCTAGATTTGCTGGAAACCGCGCGCGCCTTCGACCCGCACAACGAACTGCTCTACCGCGACATCATGCGCCTGCAACACACCCTCGGCCGGCACGACGCCATCTCCCGCACCCTGGATCTCTTGCGGACCCGTCTCGCCGAAATCGACACCACGCCCACCGCAGGCATCATCGACCTCGCCCGGCGATTGCGTTCCCACGCCACCGGAATACCGGTCGAGAACGTCTCCCGGCCCACGGCGCCATGAAATGACCGCCTTGCCAGTTCCCGAACACGTCCTGCCGGAGCAGGCGCCGAGGGCAGAGCGCCGCGCGATAAAGGCCTTTGCGCCGAACAGCGAAATACCTCGATTTCCGGCCGCGGTTCGCTTCGTACCGATGCTAGCGTCGACCGCGATACCACGATCACCCTGGCCAAAGAAGAATCTCGTGCGCGCGCCCGTGTATTCCACTCCGCTGTCGGCACCGCATTACGCCGAGCGCCGAGCGCCGCCATCGCGCGCCTCGAATGCGGTCCAGTGCCAGCATGGCCTCCACCGTGAGGACAGTGTTCCGGCGGCCGCGCGCCGTACGCAGGCGTGGCTACCCAGCGCGACACCGGCGGGCAGGCGCGGCACGGCTCGTCACTGCCAGGCGGAGGGCCACCGGCCCGGCCGATCAGCCCCGCACTCCGGTATCCGCCTAAGCCGGATCCACCCGTGTCCGCCATCTCCGCAGCTCACGTCGGCTCTGAGGGGATCCGCCGGTATCCCAGACTCGCTTGACACCAAGCAGGTAAGCACATCAGGCCCGGCACTGGCGTCAGGTAACCCCGTCACTGTGCTCCCTGTCCGGGTTCGTGCTGCCCACTCGCCTCGCCCACTCCTCCCGTCCTCATTTCATTCACTCTTTAACATTCTTATTGTTCCTGGCCTTATTGGTGGCCGGCGTCCGCGGTGGAATCCATTTCCGAATGCTCTGACCTGCGTAAATGTTGAAATCAATTCGCGGGAACAGCTGTCGAATTATCCCCCGAATGGGGGCGTGAAATCGCTGGAAAACTATTGCGCGGCGCCCCGGGTGCGGGTTACATTAATTGTGTCACCGGGAAAACCGGAAATCACACACCACCGCCCCGGGCGTAAACATTCCCCGGGAATTCGGAAAACTTCCGCTCACGAAATGGGGACCGCTATGTGCAACGCCGACACCATCAACCACGCCGACGGCACCGCCACCGCGTTTTGCTACTGCGGGTGGACCGACGAATTCCCCACCACCGACGCCGCCGACCACGCCGCCGAAACCCACCAGCGCGCCGCCGACGCCGTCGAAACCGAATGCGCCGCCGCCCACTGACCCCGGCACACCCCACCCACCCCAACAGAAAAGGCAACACCATGAACGCCGACGACCCGCACACCGTGCACGTCATCGACCCCAACGCCGACCCCGGACCCGTGCCCGACATCGTGGTCCGCCCGTTCACCGAAAACGGGTGCACGGTCACGCCTGTGATCATCGACCCCGCCGACGCGCAATACACGTTGTACGGCACCGTGACCCGCCCCGACGGCACGTTCGTGGGCAGCTACTACGCCGCCGACAACGTGTGCGGTCAGCACTGGCGAATCGTGGCCGCCGACGGCACCCACTACCGCGCCGACAGTGAACAACAGGCCGTGGCCACGCTGGTGCACACGCTGGCCGCACGCTGACCGCCGCCCGGTCCCCACCATCCAGATCAGACACCAAATCCGCCGCCCGCTTGTGCGCGAAAGGACCGACACGATGACCACCCCCGCCACGACTACGCCCACGGGCAGCGCGTCCGCCGACCCGGGCGCGGCCACCCGGCTGCGCAACGGCGAACTTCGGCGCATGGTGGCCGAACAACTCGCCCACGACCCCGCCGCCGCGCTCACCCCCGGCGCCATCGCCCACCGACTCGGCGGGAAATCGTCCGGCGCGGTCGGCAACGCGCTGGCGACATTGGAAGCGCGCGGGGAAGCCGAAAAGGTCAGCACCACCCCGGTCGCCTACCGCGCGACCGCGAAAACCGCCGACGCCGCGAAAACCGCCACGGTCACCCCGCGCGGCGCCACCCTTGCCGCCGCGCCGCCGCCCCCCGCTACACCGCCCGCCCCGCCCGCGCTGGTCACCGGTCCCGTGCGCCGACCGAACGGGCAGATGTACCACCCGCGTCGACTGTCCGGGCTGTCCGACGTGACCGCGCTACGGCGGTTGCGGGACGCGGGGGTGTCCGCGCTCATGTACGGCCCGCCCGGTACCGGGAAAACGTCGGTGGTGGAAGCCGCGTTCGACGACATCGTGACCATTCAGGGCGACAGTGACACCGTGACCGACGACTTCGTCGGCTCGTACACCCAAACCCCGGACGGCCGTTACGAATTCGCCTACGGCCCGCTGGTGACCGCGATGCGGGAAGGGCGCGCGCTGTTCATCGACGACGCCACGCTCATCCCGCCGACCGTGCTCGCCGTGGTGTACCCCGCGATGGACGGACGCCGCCAAATCCTGATCAAAGCCCACAAAAACGAGGTGGTGGACGCCGCGCCCGGGTTCTACGTCGTGGCCGGACACAACCCCGGGGTCCACGGCGCGGTACTGACCGACGCGCTCTCGTCGCGGTTCGCCGCGCAGATCCACGTGTCCACCGACTATGACCTCGCCACCCAGCTCAAGATCGACCCGAAAGCGGTGCGGGTAGCGAAAAACCTGGCCATGCGGCAAGACAAAGGCGAGATCGGGTGGGCGCCGCAACTGCGGGAACTGATCGCGTTCAACCGGATCGCCGACGTACTCGGCACCACCGCCGCCGCCGGGAACCTGGTCGGTATCGCCCCCGACGAGGACCGGGCGGTGGTCGCCGAAGCCGTGCGCAACGTGTTCGGCGCGAACGTCGCCCCGCTGTCGCTGGGGTCACAGTTCTAGCCCCGCGAGCACCGAACCCCCACGCGAACCATCCGGAAAGGACACACAGCATGACCACCCACGTAACCGCACCCGCCGCCGCACCCACCGCCATGTTTCCCGCTGCCCCCGGGTGGCTGACCCTGTCCGCCGCGTTCGGCGACGAGGTCCCCGCGATCGCCGACCGCGACGACCTCGTGGTCACCGTTGCCCCCGGGGCGGGACATGGCGCCCCCGCCTGTTTCTTCCCCGACTTCGCCACCATCGAAGTCGACGGGTCCCACCTGGACACCGGTGTCGACCCCGCCACCGTCGAACCGCACCGGGTCGGGGACCGCAAACGCTACCGCACCGCATGGGGCCTGCTGACCCACGAATGCGGCCACGCCAAGCATTCGGTGTGGCGCGCCCCCGGCGACGCGCCCCCGGGCGCGGTCGCGGCGGCGGACCTGCTGGAAGAAACCCGGATGGAAACCGCGCACGTGCGCCGCCGCCCGGGTGACCGGTACTGGCTGCGCGCCAGCGCCATCAACCTCATCCTCGCCGACACCCACGCCAACGACCCCGCCGCCGCGCCACAGATGACCACAGAGGACGCCGCCCGCAGCGCCGCGCTGTTGCTGGCACGGGTCGACGGGGGCATCCTCACCCGCCGCGAAGTCGCCCCCGTCGAGCGCGTAGTACGCGGCATCCTCGGCACCGACACCCTCACGACCCTCCGCAAAATCTGGCGCGCCGCGCACCGCACCGCCGACGACAACGCCCAGCGCATGATCGAACTCGGGCGCCAATGGTGCGAAGCCCTCGGCACCGACCCGGACGAGCCACCCGACACCCCCAACTCCGTCAGCAACGCGAACGGAAACGGGACAGGGAGCGGAGCGCCGTCGCCGTTGGCGAACGCGATCACCAGCGCCGCCGCCGTGATCGGTAGCGCGGTCGCCGCCGACCCCGCGCCCACCGACCCCGTCACCGTGGCCATGGACGCGCGCGCCGCCGACGACAAGGCACGCCAGCAGGCACACCACGCCGCCAAGGCGGTCTTCGGCACGAGCACCGGGTACGACCCGACCGCCCGCCACATCCGCGGCACCCGCAGCCCGGGCGCGACCGAACACACCGCCGCACGCCACCTCGCCCGCGCCCTGACCACCGCCGGACACCGCGACCGCACCCCCACCAAAACCCGCTCGACCGCGCCCCCGGGACGGTTGCGGATGCGCGGCGCGATGACCGCCGACGCCCAACGCGCGGCGGGCGCGATCCCCACCGCAGAACCGTTCACCCGCACCACCCGCAGCGTCGTGCCCGCCCCGCCGCTACGGCTCGGCATCATCTGCGACGTCACCGACTCCATGAAAACCTTCACCGCCCCCGTGGCCTCGGCAGCCTGGATCCTCGCCCACGCCGCCCGCTACACCGCCGTACCCGCCACCACCGCGACCGTGACCTTCGGCGCGGGCATCGTCACCCCGATCACCCGCCCCGGCGCCACACCCGCGAAGGTGACCGAATTCGGCACCCGCCTGGGCGGGCACGTCATCGACACCGCGATCCTCGCCCTCGACGGCGCCCTCGACCTGTCCCGCCCGACCGCCGCGCGGCTACTGGTGATCATCTCCGACGGAGACTTCGAAACTGCCACCCGGAAACCAGGCCAGAAAATGCTCGACCGGTTGCGCGAAAGCGGGTGCGCGGTGCTGTGGCTGGCCCCCGACAAGGACGGCACCAACCCGATGAACGGCGCCACCGTGCACACCCTCACCGACCCGACCACCACCGCCCGCGCCATTGGGCAAGCCGCCACCGCCGCCCTGCGCGCCACCCGCTGAACAACCACCCGGCGGCGAATCCACCCGTCCCCGGGCACCGCAAGGCATCCACCCCTCGACCGTCACCACCACGGGCAGCACACCCGGCAACCAGAAAGGCACACCGATGCAGTTTTTCTTTCGAGACGATGCGCCCGAGAACGCCAAGAAATACCAGGAATTCTTCAAAAACATCACCTGGGCGTGCGCGCTGTATCGGTGCCCGACCCCCGAGAACACCGTCGAGACGGACCAACTCGTTCCCAGCGGCGTGCACTTCCGAGTGCGCTGCGCTTCCGGGCACGTCACCAACGGGATTCCACCCGAACGGTTCCGAGGCCGCACCGACGAGCCCTGGCTCACCTAGCGAAAACCAGCGACCGCACCAACAAGGAGAGCTCGCCATGACCGACACCGGCACCGCCGTAGCCACCGCCGACCCGCCCCTGCCCCCGGACGCGGTGCGGTTCCTGCCCGACCCAGCCCGCAGCGTCCCCACGACCATGCCGCCCGAGGCATGGGGGCTGGTCATGATCGCCGCGCGCACCCAGGACACCCCCGCCACAGAGGCCAGCCTCGCCGACCCCGCCGCCGCCCACGCCGCACCGACCGACCTACTCGCGGGAATGTGGCTGAACCACCAGCCACCGCCCGAGACGCACCGGGGCGACCTCGTACTACGACTGAATCCACCCACCGACGACGACCGCAGTCACACCGAACTCCTGACCGTGTCGAATGGTGAATGGCGCTGCGCCCACGCACTGACCCCGATCCCCGCGCACTGGCCCCGGACATTGGCCTCCAGCGTGTCCCTGCACCTGCTCAACCAAGCCAACAGGGCGCTGCACGAGTCCGGCAACAACCCCGTGAAGGAGCGCACCCGATGACAACCACCGACACTCTTGCCGGACGCGCCGCCGAGGCACTCGGCCGAGCCCGTCGCCAGGACCCCGGCTTCGACAGCCGCCCGTGCGATGTCCAGCGCGCCATCACCCGCCGACGGCTGGTCCGGGACGTAACCGACGTGTTCGCCGTCGCGTGCGAGGCGGTGACGGTCACCGACGACCCAGACCGCGAACACGGCGGCTGGCGCTGGTATCGCGTGACCATCGCCGACGACGGCACCGAGTACCGGTTCACCTCCTTCGCTGGCACGGTGGACGCCCTGCGCGCCCTCGCGCCGTGCCCGGAGTGCGCCGGCGAGGTGCCCGCGGGCGAGGCCCCCGACCTCGCCACCCTCGGCCGCGTCCTCGACGCCCGGACCAACGGCCACCCCGTGCCCGCGCCGCCGGGATTCGGATCCGACGTCGGGCACCAGCCCGTCTGCCCGCTGCGCGAGAACTCCTGACCGCGTCCAGTTCGCACAACCCGGGAGGAAAGGAACGCCGACATGGCCACACGAACAGACTTCTACCTCGGCTCGGGCCCGACGGCCCAGTGGATCGGCAGCCTGCTCTTCGCCTGCCACCCCGACAACCTCCTCAAACACGAACACGGCCGCGCCGCCCTGACCGCGAGAGAGCCTTCCACCTACTGCGAGGCGGTGGACGAGCTGCTGCTGATGTGGTCCGTCGGCGGTTTCGGTGCCGCCCACGCGCCGCGCCACGGGTGGCCGTGGGACTGGGACACCAGCCATGTCAACGACTGGATCATCACCTACCTCTGCGGCCCGGACAACGGCGTGCACATGACAGCGGGCGGCGGCGACCGCTGGCACCGTCTCGACCCCGCCGAGCCCCGCCCGCCGTTGCGGTGCGGACCGCCGGATTTCGCGGCGTGGCTGCGCGACCCCAGTGCGGCGCCAGCGGTCCCGCTGCCGATGTACCCCGCTCCCAACGCGCCCTCCATCGACTACTCGCGCGAGCTGTGGCGGCAGCCATGACCCGACCGAACGATCAAGACAGGAAGAAACGGCTCCTGTGGACAGTGCTGGCCGTGATGCTGCCCGGACCGTGGACCCCGGTCATCGTGCTGGCCTACATCCTCGGCCGCGCCGCCGAGCGCGATCAGGCCACCGCCCACGGCGACGAAGTACCGCCACACCCGCCGCCTGATCCCTACGCCTGCGTCCCGGCACCACACGGCCGCAATCCCTACGCACCACCACGATAAGGAGACAACGGACCATGTCGAGCTACACCGACTTCTACCTCGGACGTGGCGAGAACGCCGACTGGATCGGCTCTTTGCGCGGGGAGTGCTACCCCGACAACCTTCTCGCCGTCCCGCCCACACGGCTGGCCTTGACTGCGACCACTGAGGACACCTTCCGCGCGGCGGTCGCCGATGCCCTCCTCGTGTGGGAGGACGAACGCCTCGGCCAGGCCTATCGGCCCGAACTCGGCTGGCCATGGCCGTGGTCCAGCAGCCACAACAGCAGCTGGATCATCACCTTCGATCCCGAGGACGTGGCGGTGTTCGTCACCGTGGGCGGCGGGGTCCGCTGGCACCGGATCGACCCGCACAACCCGGGCTTCCCCGATGGCGAGGACGATCCGCTCGGCCCGCCCGACCTCGACGCGTGGCTGCGCGTTCCGGCCGCACCACCGTCGGTGCCGATGCCGCTCATGCGCGAGAAACCCGCCGACATGTCCACCTTCGGCGGTGATGGCCCATGAGCTGCTCGACGACGCACGATTTCTACCTCGGGCGCGGCCCGGACGCCGAATGGCTCGGTTCGGTCCACCTCGGCAGCGGCGCCAGCAGCGGCATCGAGGACATCACACGGGCCCGCTCCGCGGGCGGGTTCGCCGTCCTCGTCGACTTCTTCCTGCACACCGCCGAGGTCGAGCAGGCCGGCGAGGTCACCCATCGCGGCGATGAGTGGCCGTGGCCTTGGCCCACCAGCCACGGCACCGACTACGTTCACGCCTTCGACACAGGCGCGGTCTTCACCGCCCGGCGGACAGAGCGCTGGTCGGCGCGCGCAGGTGAGTACTTTCCGCCCGGACCGGGTGATGTACCGCTGGTCTTCCCGTACAGGCGTGCGACCTGTGGCTATACCGGACTCGATGCCGCCGATACCATCTTCCGCCGCTACGGGCCGCTGCTCGGCGCGACCCACCGCCACGACGTGTCCCAGCTCGGACTGCGGATCCTGACCGACCTCACCGCGCCAGCGGGACCAGGCACTCCCGGCGAGCTCGACGAGCTCCGCGCCCAGTTGCCCCCGCACCTGCGCTACGCCGTCACCGCCGACGACACGGCGATGGAGCTGGAATTCGAGGTGTTCGGCTACCGCGACGGCGACCCCGCCGCCGAGCGGACCGCGCAGGCCCTGTCGATGCTGCCCGCCCTCTACGGCTGGACCGACCCCGCAGGTGGCCCGCCCCGCTTCACGGTGCGGGCCCTCATCGCCGACGGCGAACGCCACACCACGCACCCGGGGCTGGCTGACCCCCGCACCCGCGCGGTGCTCACCGCCTACTGACCCCACCATGACCGTCACCAGGGAGACCATCATGCCGCCGACCACCACGGCGCCTGACCCGAGCGCCGCCGAGGCCAGCGCGGCCGAACGCCGCAGCGCCGCCGAACACTGCGCCGCCGCCGAGGACCTGTTCGCGTGCGCCCGCGCACTGCACCCTCTCGACGGCGCTATCCCGGCCGCACTCGCGACCGAGTACGAACGCTGCCTGTCCTGGGCGGGCCTGCACCTGCGCCTCGCCGAGGCCATCACCGCCGGAGCCGGGCTGGTCCTCACACACCGCCAGCTCGCCGCCACCCCGGGGGTGCGCCTGCACAACACCCACGTCAGCCACGAGACCCACCAGTGGACCGAGTTCCTCAAAGGCCACCACGACACGACCAGGACCACCACGTGAACACCCACACCGACGCCTCACCGCCGCAACCGTTCTGCCCAGACTGCGAGGCCGGGATCGGCCACGCCCACCGCGAGGGCTGCGATGTGGCCCGCTGCCTGGTCACCGGGCTGCAGCGCCTCAGCCACGATGCCGAGTCGTGCCGCTGCCCACGCGACACCTGGACCGGACTATGGCCGGGAGCGACCGAGTGCGCCGAGTTCGGCTGGATGCTCGGCCCTGGCCTGCCCGACCTCCACCGCCTCTACACCGCCGCCACCTGGAACCCGGCTCTGCGCCGCTGGACCCGCCCCGGCCACCACACCCCAACCCCTGAAGGGATCACACGATGAGCACCCGCACCCCCGGGACGTCCTGGTCCGCGGGCCCCGGCCTCGCCGCCGGCGAGCACTGGATCGAACTCGTGCCCGCCGCCCACGCCGAGCCGCACCAGATCAGCTTCCCCGCCGCGATCGAACACCGCCGCCACCACGGACTGTGGGTGCGGCCCCGCCTGCGTCGCGAGGTCGCCGAAGCGATCTGCGAGTGGCTGAACCTGGTCTACCCGGCGGACCCGGACTGGTACCCGCTGGCCCGCTTCGAAGACGACCTGCTGATCATGTTCACCGGGGAAGCCGCCCATCAGCGCCACGAGATCCCGCCCGAGAGGGACGGCCGCTATCCACTGGGCGAGATCGGCCGCTGGTTCCTCTCCGGGCCCACCCGCACCCGCGACCACCTCTTCCACCGCCTCGCCGTGCTCCGCGACGCCGAGCGCCACACCCAGCTCCCGGGCGAAACCCTGGTCACCTGCGACCCCGACAACCTGCCCGTGACCGCGTTCCCCGCCCGGATCGACACGGGGGGTTCCAGCGGGTGGGTCCCGGTGTTCCGTCCCGAGATCGCCGAGGCCGTGGTCGTGTGGTGCGCCCTCAACCACGACAGCTTTCCCAAAGACCACCCGCAGGTGTACTTCGACGGCGACACACTGGTCCACGTCCACCAGCACCTGAGGGCACGCGACGGCTACCAGCCCTGGCGCATCGACCCCGACGCGAACGGCAACTACCGCATCGACCGCGGAGAATGGACCTTCCAGGCAGTCTCGGACAAATCCGAGGGCGGGGTGCCGCCGGCGGCTTCGGCTTGATCTCGGGATCGGGCATGCTGGTTCGCCATCGCCGCGCTCGGCGGCCAGCTCGACCAGCACGCCCGACGAGACGAACAGGAAGCGTTCGAAAAGTGGGGACCCGCGTGAAGCCGACAGCAGCCACCTGGACAGGCCGGTACGGACACCGTGGGTCGAAGACCCGCGCCTTCCCGCCAGGCATGGACCGCTTGCCTGATCGAGGGACGCACCGCTGGGCTGATGAGCCGGGCCGCCGAGGGATGCTTCGGCCCGCTTCGCCCCTCTCGCCAAGCGACGGTGAACCGATGACCGCGCGGCGGACTCGTGCCGAAATCGGGCGGTTCGAGCAACCGGCGCGGAAAGGACGCCGAGCAGGCCGTCGTCCGCTACTTACGCGAGCACGGCTGACCCAACGCGCAACGCACCGTCCGAACAGATCGGAAACCGGTGACCGCCACTCCCGCGACCGGGGCGACATCGACGGCACACCCGGACTCTGCTGGCAGGTCAAGACCTCCACCGATGCCTTCACCCACACCGCCGTCCTCGGCGTGCTCTCCGCCACGGCGGACCAGGCCGTCGCCAGCGGCGCCGACTACGGCATCGCCGTCCAACGCCGCGCCGGAAAGCGCGACCCCGCCGATGGTGGGCCTGGACGACTGCGGGCGACCTTGTACACCCTCGTCGAAAACGTCCGCTCCACCGACGTCCCCACCCTCAGAACCCGCGGAGGCGCCGGTCCGCATGCTGCTGCACGACGTGGCGAACCTGCTGCACGCCGCCGGATACGGAGCACCTGCCCCCGCACCGGCTCGTCCGCGCCCCGCAGCGACCGAGCCAGCTCAGCCAGCAGGAACGAATCGAACGGCGGCTCCGGCACCGACCGCACCTCGCGGCGCCACGCCCGCAGCATCCGCGCCAAACGCCACCGCGCCCGCACATTCCGAATGAATCCCATCCCGCCCCCGACCATCGCGCCCTCGTCGAGGAAGTCGCAGCACCGGGAGCGGCCGTTACGCCACGACCAGCCACACAAGCCAATGACCAGGAGAAACCCGTAGCCGAGCTGCGCCGCTGCCCCGCCAAGCCATCACGGACATGCCTCGACTACCTCGACCTCGGAATGGCGCTGCCCGGCGCCTGCCCGACTTTGCCAGCCGGTCACCGGCACCCAGACCCGCCAGCTACCCCGACCTCAACATCGTCGTCGCGCAAGCCGAGCTATGAAGCGCAGTGCTGGGCCGAAACCGTCGCCGAAGTCCTCGGTATCGACCGGGACACGCAGAAGCTCAGCGCGGCCGCACCGGCGTCGTGCTGAGGACGCGCTACGCGTCTGCGCACCGGTGGCCTGCCTCTACGGCCCATCATGGTCTCCCCACGATGATCCTGAAGGATTCGCACAATCTCGATCACGTTTTAGCATGGTGTCAAAATCGCCCTATGCGTCAACCTTTCAAGGTGCTATGGTGTCGAACCGTTGAATTCAAGTATTCCTTCTCTGTCAGACAAGGACTGATTGCGGATGAGATTCAAGTTATTCACATCGCTTCTTGTTGTACTTATATCAGCGAGTGGAATTCTCGCACCAGTAGCATTGGCGTCAGATGCAAAGATAAGGCGTCAAATCTGGCTGGCAACTCGCGCGGGGGATTATGGCGGCTATACAACACTTCTGCAGTATGATCGCGAAATCATTTTAGCTGAGGGAAACTACTCCTGGAAGCATGAATGGACAGAAATCGCACCTTACGGCTATGCTGAAAACGAGCGCGTCATCTACTTGAAAGCCGGAACTTACTTCTGGAACTGTTATGTAACGCCAAGGCCGAACGACTCCTGGGCGTACAATACCGCATGCTACATGCGCCTTGCTGGGCACGGAAACGCGTACACCACGATTATTCGAATCGTGCCGCATCCCACTGAAAGCAATGGTCACGTCTACGGGTCATGGTATTTCTGGGAAAGCAATCTGACTCGTGTTTGAAGTTTTCGTCGACCGCAGTTCTCCGGTTATTGATGATGTGACCATCAAGGCTCCAGGCTTCCGGACGCCATGCTGTGCCACGCAGCCACGGCCAGCGCAAACAACACACGAGGAATCGCGGGTCCGAAGGTAGGTGTCGAGGGCATCGTTGACCTGGTGCGTCAACTGCTCTTGTGGCTCGATTCGGTGAGCGAAACGCCGAGCAGGCGCAGCAGCTAGGGCAACCCGGCCACCAGCGCGCCAGCGACTGGCAGGTGTCCAATGGTTGCGGTTCCGGTGAATGGCATCAGGTGGTGGCGCAAACCGAGGTGAACGGGACGTCGGTCACGGTGATCACGCTGTCCGACCGGTCTGCGGGGAACGTGCGCGACAGCACGGCGGCCGGGTCAGCCCTGCGTGATCGAGAGGGCTTCGGCGTGTCCGGAGTACTCGACAGAGACCGTGTGCTATTCCTGGGTACGTCGATGGGCGGCAAGTGCACCGAACTTGACCGGCGGCCGACTTGGCTTCGTTAGCTCGCTGGCTGGCAGCTGTGCCTCGACGACGCCGAGAACGACCGCGCCAGTACCGCGCTGAGCCCCCACACGGTACTTCCCCGCAGGGAAGCGCTTCGGTACGCACCAGTCCCGCAACTACTGCTCGCCCTCGGTCTCTCGAAGGCACTGAGCCCCGGCCAAGGCCGTAGAGCATCACCGAGAACTACCCAGTGAGCCTCGACGAGCTAATCCGTACCCCCGACCGATGTCCTGACGTACCACGCACCCGTGCTCCGCGTCTCGCCGTCCGGCACAGGGACGGCCTCAACCCCGGAGTAGTGGTAATCCGGACTTGATCGTCGCGCGGAACCCGGCTGACGGACTACTGGACCAGCTCGCTGGTCCAGATGAACTCCCCGCCATAGACGATCCAGGCGGCCGGGGGCCCCGAGAAGGCCGCCCGCGGGAAGGAACGCGGTGCTCGATCCCGACTCGGAGTCGAGCGGGCACAGCGCGGTGTAGTTCGGCTGCCAGGGGTCGCCGACAGGATGCCGGTGCCACCGTAGCGGGGACGTGAGCGTTGCTGATCCACCGTGCTACGAGGTCGACCAGCGACCGGTTCACCGCGATTTCGCGCGCAGGTACGCCGCACTCCAACAGGTGGAGGCGGCGGGTCCTGTGCGCGGATCGGGTGGGCGTCAGGCTTCTGGCTCGGGCTCGGCGCCCTCGGCCGTGTCGGCGACATCGGTCTTGGCCGGGTTGATAGCGAACCTTTTCGGTGCCTCGCAGGTCTTGATCGCGTACCCGTCGGCGACGAGCTTCTCGCACGCGTTGTTGACCGCACCGCCTGAGCGGCCGAGATCCGCGCCGATCTTCGCGGGTCCGAAGCTCTCGCCGGGGTGGCCGGTCAGGTATTCCTCGACCAAGGCCCGTAAGCCGCCCTTGGGCAGTCGGTTTTTGTCCCGGCGGATGGTGCTGGAGGTGTCGGCGACCGCAGGCAGCTCCGCCGCAGACGGCCCGGTCTCGGCCGTACTGCCCCCGGGTTCTGCGGGCGTGGTGACGGTCTTGGGGGTGCTGTCGGCCTCGGCAGGCGTGGCGGCCTCGTCGTCGGCGATGTCCTCGACAGTGCCGCCCGTTACCGCGTCACCGGGGCACGTCCCGGTGACGGGCTCCTGCTCCGCCAGGGTGTCCTCGATGGTCGAGTCGCCGTCGTCGGGTTCCGCCTCCTGGGCTTCCTCCCCGGCCTCAGCCGTGGCGTCGGCGACGCCGCTGACGGGCTGGGTCGGCCCCTCGTCGTCGGGCATCGCAGCCGTGTCCGCCTGGGCGTCCTCGGTCACAGGCGTATCGGTGTCACGGTCCGGCGTGGTGGGCGCCCAGGTGTCGGGATTGCGCGGGCCGTCGCCTGCGGTCCGGATCACGGTGCCGTCGCGACCCCAGCGGGCCAGGATCTTCGCGGCGGTCGAACGGCCAACCCCGGCCGCCATCGCCAGTGCGGTGGTCGTGGAGGCGGGGTGGTCGGCCAGCGCCTGCCGCACCTTGTCCTCTGTGGTCGGCGCGGTCGGCTGGCTGGGGGAATCGGCGACGGCGTGCAGGTGCTTCCTGTCGGCAGTATCGGCGGTGGTGCGGGTTTTGCGGTTCTTGCGGGACATGACGAACTCCTGTGTGCGGTGTGGAGTGGGTGGTCATGCCCCGGCCGGGGCGTTGGCCCGTCGGTGCGCATCCGGTTGCTCGGGCTACATGTCTATGGACGCTTCGTCATCGCGCCGTTGTCAAGCGATCCATCGAATAAAGACATATGTCTTTTGTGGACATGTTTGTTTATGTGCCGCCTGTGGCTGTCCATACCAGGAGCGAAGATGGTTAGAATGCCGGGCGTGTGGCGCCCGCGTAGCCGTCTCCTTCATACCGGTAGTCGTCGATTTGCACGGGCTGGCCAAAGGTCGGGGCATTGAGCATCTTGCCGTTTCCGATGTAGAGCCCAACATGTCTGATTTTCGACGGTGGTCCGTAGAAGACGAGGTCGCCCGGCAGCAGAGGTTGTCCGTCGGGCACTCGCGGCCCGGCATGGTACTGGGTGTGTGCGGTACGCGGCAGGGAGATTCCGGCCGCGCCGTAGGCGGCTTTGGTCAGCCCTGAGCAGTCGAATCCGGTGTCGCCGTTATCAGGGCCGTTGCCGCCCCAGACGTAGGGCAGGCCGCGTTGTCCGCAGGCGTAATTGATGGCGGTGAGAGCGGCGGGGTTGGGTGCCTGGATGTTGGCGCAGTCGCCGGTGCCGGTCATGGCGGGTGTTGGCACGCAGTGCACCCCGGCCACCGCGGCGACGATCTCGCGTGCGGTGGTCTCGTGTTTGGTGTAGGCGTCAGGAAATCCTGAGCCTTGTACGGTTTGCGCGGCGTCGTTGACGCTCATCGCCTGCCAGTGGGGAATGGCGGTGAGGTGCTCGTAGAACTGGGTGGCGGCGTAGGCGGGTGTGGTGATCTGTTGCGGTGTACCCCAGCCCATCGAGGGCCGCTGTTGGAACAACCCGAGCGAGTCGCGGTCGCCGTAGTGCAGGTTGCGCAATCCGGATTCCTGGAGGGCGGCGGCGATGGCGACCGCCCAGCCCGGCTCGGGCACACTCATCTGTTTGCCGACGGCGACGATGGTAGCGGCGTTGCCCATTTGCTCGGCGGTCAGACCTGGCACTGTGCCGGTGGGCACACCACCCGGGGTGCAGGTCAGCGACCCCGATGCGCTGCTGCCGAAGAGCGCACTGACGATCCCGCCGATCCCCGCGCCAATGAGCAGGGGAAGAGCGAATACCAGGGCGGCAGCACCTGCTCCGAGTTTGGACCCCATGGCTGGATCGCCTTCCTTCCGCTGATACGGGCAGAGGGCCGGGCGCGAGCAGGCGGCCCCTGTGGGGCGTTCTAGTGCTCGCCGCGGGCGAGGCGGTTGGCGGTGGCCGACGGCGGAATCGGATCGGGTGGTGGCAGCCGATACGGTGAGGCCGCGGTCTCGGGTCCCTCGTCCTCGGCAGCGGCAGGGTCGGCGGGCGGTGCCAGGCCGGGCCAGGCGTCGGCGAGGTCGGCGAGGCTGTAGCGCGGGCCGGCGCGGTCGGCGCGCGCTGAGGTCAGCGGCAGCCACACCGCTTCGGCCGGGCTCGGGTGCGGTGCGGCGGGGTCGAGCTGGTCGGCCGCGGCGGTGGCGACCGGCACGCTGCGGGGGTGGTCGAGGCCGGCGTGTACGCGGGCGAGGGCGGTGCGGGCGCCGGCTTCGCGGCGGGTGGTGGGCAGCCAGAGCAGGACGGGGGTGGCGATGCTGGTGGCTTCGGCCAGCCGCGCGTAGCCGTGCAGCTTGCGCCCGACCTTGTCCAAGGCTTCGGTGCCGGTGTCGAATTCGAGGAACCACTCGACCTCGCGTGCGGTGGTGTGGTGCTGGGTGCGCCATCGGCCGTAGCCGTCGGGTTTGACGAGGTCGCCGAAGTGCCGGGCGCAGCGGGCTTCGGACCACCACGCCACCACCGTCTCGCCGGTGCGGATGTGGCGGGCGCGGGCGATCAGTGAGGTGAAGAAGTCGTTGACGCCGACAGTGTGAGCCAGGCGCTGGTTATGGGCGATGGCCATGGCGCGGTCGTGGCGGTAGCCGAGTTCCTTCACCTCGAGGCCATGCTCGGCGGCGAGCACGGCCGCGCCGGCGGGGCCGAGAACGTAGTGCATGGGCGCGGAGCCGAGCTGCCGGAACGGCTGGAACCTACTGATAGCGCGCCAGAGGTAAAGGTCTCGCACGCGCTGGCGCGCCGAGCGGCCGGAGGGGAACGCGGCGTCCTGAATCTGGCTGGTCGTCAGGACCCGGTGCTCGTGCAGCAAGGCCAAGATCCACTTGTCGCGGGTGGTGAGCCGGGCGGCGAGCATGGCCTGGTGCTCAACCGAACTGGCGGCGCGTGCGGTGTGACGGCCGGGCAGGTGGGCGCGCAGGGTGTGCTGGCGCGTCGTGGTCGTGATCAACGAAATCTCCTCTGGAAAGAGACAACGCGGCGCGTGGTAGCCGAAAAATCTGATGCAGACCTCAGCTCTGCGATTCTCGGAATTCGAACAAGCGTGTGATCGGCCTCGAGGAAAGGTGCTTTTCGTTCTAGCTTGACAGTTGCCTATCGGGGAATTTCAATCGATATGTCATCGGTGCAGGATAGGCGCCGCCAGTCCCCTATGATTTTCTCTTTGCCCAGGAGGTTCAAGATGGACGTCGGACGCGTATGGAAGGACCTGGATGCAGAACCCTATCCGTGGCCCGTCGTGCTGGACCGTCACGGTCTTGCTTGGACATCTTGCCTGATGGGCTGGCATATCCAAGGTTCGAAATGTGATAACGATTGCCTGGGGTGGGCATCGCTGATAAAATCACGTGGACCGCTCGTTGAGCGAGCGATCGTAGATCGGCCGCCTGCGGGTTCAAAGGTCGCTCATGGCGTTCAAGCTAGATGTTGACCTCCTTGAAATTGTGATGAATGGTCCGGACTTGATGGGATCGGAACGAGCGTTGTGGCCTTCGTTGAAGGTGCGGTGGATCACGCGGTGTGTGCGGTGGTTAGGGGCGTGTGCGGCGTGGGTCGGTCTTGGGTGGGCGGGTCGGTGGAATCCGGCGCCCGGTCGGCACGGTCTGTGTGGGGGTTACGGTGGTAGGTGCGGGGGCGTGCTCTGTGGTGCCGCCGCTGGCCGGGGTGTGTGCGCGGCGCTGGGCGCGTAGCACGGCCCGGATTTCGCGTGCCCGGCCGGGGATGGGGTCGGGCAGGGGAGTGGTGGTCATGGTGAAGGGCTCGGTTTCTTCGCCGTGTACGACCAGGCGGGTGGCGGTGTGGTAGACGCCGAGGTGGGATAGGTCGTGGTCGGAGAGCCGGGGTGCGGTGTGGCGGGCGAGTTCGCGGGCGTCCTCGGGGCTGGCGGAGAAGAAGATCTTCGAGCGGGCGTTGGTGGAGATGCCTTCTTTCAGTTCGCGGGAGAGCTGTCCGAGGTGCTGGTGCGCGAGTGTCATCGAGACCCGGAAGCCGCGGGCTTCGGCGAGCATGTCCTCGAGTGGGTAGGGCAGGTTGAGGAAGTTGTGGCATTCGTCGACGACGAGGCTGGCGTCGGGGCGCAGGCGTTGGGGGACGCGGGCGCGGGCGGTGGTGGCTTGCCAGGTGCGCGCGACGACCAGCGACCCGACCAGCCGGGTGGTTTCCTCCCCGAGGGAGCCTTTGGGGATGCGCACGAGGCAGATGCCGCCCTCGTCGAGCACGTGGGCCATGTCCACTGTGGAGCGGCCGCCGGCGATGGCTTCTTTCACGAAGGGCCGCAACAGGAACGCGCGCAGCTTGTTCATCAGCGGTGAGATCACCTGGGACCGGCTGGACTCGGTGAGTTCGTCGTACCACTGCCAGAACCCGGTCAGCACCGGGTCGGTCAGGCCGGTGGTGATGCGGGAGCGGAACGCTTCGCTGGCCAGAAGCTTGGGCAGGTCGGCCAGGGTGGGCACGCCGTCTTGGGCGCGCAGGGTGAGGCACGCGGCGCGCATGAGGTCGTCGGTGCGTGGTCCCCAGAACGCCGAGTAG